>JABDPB010000124.1 GCA_013042995.1 Ignavibacteriaceae bacterium
ATGAAAATCGGGCAGGTAATGATTAAAAATATGTTAGGTGAAGAAGCTGTTGGATTTTATGCCGCAGCAGTAAGATTGTGTGAAGCTTGGTATTTTGTTCCAGTTACAATCTGCAATTCAATTTTTCCTGCAATTGTAAACGCTAAAAATGTAAATGAGTATTTCTACAATAACCGTATGCAGAAATTGTATGATCTGTTAGCCTGGCTGGCAATTGGAATAGCAGTTCCCGTAACAATCTTCTCAAGTGAAATTATTTTTATAATTTTTGGACCGGAGTTTTCACCTGCTGCACCAGTACTAACAATTTATATTTGGGCAGGAGTAGCAATCTTTTTAGCAGTGGCAAGCAGCCAGTATTTAGTAAACGAAAACTTAACTAAGCTACTATTACTAAGAACTTTAATTGGTATGGTACTAAATGTAATCCTAAATTTCATACTTATTCCCATCTATGGAATAGTTGGTTCGGCAATAGCAACTTTAGTCTCATATACTGCAGTAACATTTTCACTTTCATTTCACAAAAATTACTATTCCCAGTTTAAGATGATGCTTCGCTCTATATTTGGTTTTTCATTCATATCATATTTGCTAAAAAAGAAAGCAAGTTAAGGCCCAAAACATTTTGGAAGATGGTCTATTTACTTTGAGTTAAGAATTTTCTAAGTTTCCACCAAGTAGAGTTTAAAAACAAGTCTGAAAGGGGCTCGAAATGAAGACTTTTTATGGCTCGCTACTCATTTTATTACTTACCACGGTTTGCTACTCACAATGGTATCAACAGTACAGCGGAATTAACACAAATCTATATTCAATTTATTCTATTGATGGCACAACAGCGTGGATGACTGGTGCTAGTGGAGTGATTATCAAAACCACAAACAGAGGTTCGAGTTGGATTCAAAAACCGAGTGGCGTTTCATATGCCATTAGTTTTGTTCACTTCTTTGATCATAATGAAGGCATAGTTGCTGGTGTTGGTGGGACGGTTAAAAAATCTTTTGATGGAGGAGACACATGGGAGGCTGTTAATAGCGGCACAAACCTAAGACTGCAGGAGGGATGCTTTGTGAATGATTCTGTTGGTTATCTCATAGGTGATGCAGGTACTTTATTAAAGACTAACGATAGAGGAAATACTTGGTCATATTCAATAATTGCTCCCGAAGATTTCACGTTCATTTATTTTGTAAACGAGAACCTTGGATTTGCAACTACAGAATGGACAGGACAAATATGGAAAACCACTGATGCTGGAGTTAATTGGGCGTTAAAACAAGTTATTGGAAACTACAGTGTTTGGCAAATTAATTTTGTTGATGAGAACAATGGATGGATTGTTGGAGAATACGGAACAATTGCACATACGACCAATTCAGGTGAAAGCTGGAGCTTACAATCTTCCGGAACGGGCGTTAACCTGAGGTCAGTGTATTTTCATACTCCAGATATTGGTTGGGTAATTGGTAAAGATGAAAAACGTTTGAAAACCACGAACGGTGGTAGTACCTGGATTAACGACCACACCGGATATAATTACGAGTTTTTGCATATTTATTTCTTCGATGATAATATTGGTTGGATTTGTGGGACATCTGGAGTAATACTATTAACGGAAAATAATGGAATTCCAGTTGAGCTAATTAGTTTTTCTGGATACGCCGAGTTTAATAAAGTAATTCTAAATTGGACAACAGCAACAGAGTTAAATAACAGTGGATTCGAGATTGAAAGAAAATATGATAGTGAAAACTGGCTGAAGATTGGATTTGTGCCAGGCTACGGTACAACTACTGAGAAACAATATTATCATTTCAATGATCAACCAGATAGAAGAGGCAAATATTTTTATAGACTTAAGCAGATTGACTACGATGGTACTTTTAAGTATTCAGATGAAATTTTCATTGAGTATTCACCTAAATTCACTTTTAATTTAGAGCAGAATTACCCTAATCCTTTTAATCCATCTACAACGATTAAATGTCAAATTCCAGAATCAAATTTTGTTACACTTAAGGTTTTTGATGTTTTAGGAAATGAAATTTTTACATTGTTAGATGAAGAAAAAATAGCTGGTAGTTATGAAGTTGAGTTTGTTGTAAGCAATTACCCGAGTGGAATGTATTTCTACATATTGAATTCAGGAAATTTTAGAGAAACCAAGAAAATGATCTTAATCAAGTAGAAAGTCTTATAACCTTTTATCTCATATGGGTTAAGATAAAGGACAGTTTATTTTTTAAAAAGGGAATTTTGTTTTATCATTTTATAAACCTCAATAAAATTTTTTGTGTAATCAATTTCCTTAAAGTATTGCATTCTTAGTTTGGAATTTTCAACATTTCTTTTTCTAAATTCTTCAGTAGTCAAACCCATTTTAATTTTTTCTGCGATCGCAACGGAGTTTGTTGGATCGAAAACAAAATCATCATTCTGAATTGTATACGGCAGCGATGTCACATTTGAACAAATAACAGGAGCCTCATACCGCATTGCTTCATAAAGTGGCCCGCTTCCAGCCTCGTAGAGAGTTGGGATTACAACAAGCGATGTATTTTTATATAAACCGATTAAATCCTCTTCGGGAACGATTCCGAGAAAATGAACTGTATTGGACAAGTTTAATTCTTTAATCCATTTTCTGATTACTTTATCAAAGAATTCTGTTTTGTTACCGGTACAAACCAATTCGTAATCCAAACCATCATCTATTATTTCTTTAAATGCTTCCAAAAGCTTTGAATGATTTTTGTGTTTCCATGTAGCTGCAGGATAAAGTAGGTATTTTTTTTCCAACTCATATTTTTTTGCTAACGAACTCCAATCCGTCTCATTTTTTTGCAGAAACCAGCTTTCAGCAAAGGGTGGTGGACAGACTGAGACTTTTTTTTCTTCAATCATGAAAGATTTAATTATGTCGTTCTTTACATGATTAAATGATACAATGATATGATCCGAGTCATTGATTGACATTCTGTTTTTGATTTTTCTACCTAGCCGTTCCTTAAAAGAAAAATAATGAGGGAAATGATATTCCTGTAAATCGTGCATAGTTATAATTACAGGCACAAGAGTTTTATAAATAGGAGAATATTGAACAGGTATATGAAGGACATCAATTTTACTTGAAGTGATTATTTTCTGATAGGGATTTAAGTTTGCTTCTTTTTGCTTTAAAAAATGAAAAAATTTATTGATTGGAATCAATCTTTGAAAATTTATTGTCAGGAAAAATAAAACGTACCATATCCATAGTTTCAGATTTATCAATATATTATTTCGATCGACTATTTTGGTTTCAATTTTTTCGTCATTAATATAGTTTTGAATCTTTGACGCAACGTCATTACTAGTTATAATAATTATTTTTTCAATATCAGTTGATTTTAACAGCTCGCGAAGAATGCCAATCGAATAGGTAAAAATACCACCAGCAGAGATTGTGGTGTGATGAATGTAGTAACCAATTTTCATTTTAGTTATTTAAGGTGAGTGCTTTGTGATAAATGATATTGTCATTTTTCTCATCCACACCTACTTTTATAAATCCAAGTGACTCATAAAGTGCTTTTGCAATTTTATTATCAGGATGAACTTTAAGCATAAGGTTTTTTATGCTGTTGATCTTGCAAAAAGAAAAAGCATGATAGAGAGTTAATTTTGATAAACCTTTGTTCGAAAATTCAGAAGAAATCCAAACACCGTAAGCGG
The DNA here is from genome assembly GCA_013042995.1 of Ignavibacteriaceae bacterium. Lineage (GTDB taxonomy): Bacteria > Bacteroidota > Ignavibacteria > Ignavibacteriales > Ignavibacteriaceae > IGN2. The sequence continues at coordinate 3,718 of JABDPB010000124.1, forward strand.
GTATTTCATATCCTTCATCAAAGCCGCGCAGCATATAAAAACCTGCTAACTCATCACTTACATAAATCCCAAAATATCTATCTTTCTTTGCATTGCTTAATATTTTTGCAAAAGATTCAACCGAAAATTCAAAAGGTGTAAAGTGCTTTAAGTATTCAGACTTCTCTTTTAAAAGTGCATTCGATATGAGCGAAGCGTCTCGTAAACCTAATTCTTTAATTTCAATTGTCTTATTCATTATAAAATTTTCTGATTTTATCAGTTATAAATTTTATGTCCTTTTCCTTAAGATCCGGATAACTTGGTAGATTTATTCCTCTTTTTCCAAGGTCCTCTGCCACTTTAAACTGTTCTTTTGTTTTGTACATGGGCATTGTATGCACAGGATTAAATGTGGGACGAGTATCAATGCCATTTTCAGCAAGGTGCTTTCTTAATTTAGTTCTCTCACTTTCAGATTTAACTAATATCGTAAACATCCAGTATGAATGTTTAACATCACCTGTTTGCCTGTGGTATTCGACAGGAAGATTTTTTAATTCATCAATATAATTTTTTACAACATTCTCTTTTTTATCTATAATAGTTATAACTTGTTCAAGTTGTGCACAGCCGATTGCCGCGCAAATATTTGTCATTCTATAATTGTAACCAATCATATCGTGAAAGTATTCCCGGTTTTTAGCTAATCCTTGTCCTTTCAGTCTAATTGCAAGATCGCTTAGATCTTTTTTATTTGTGCAGACCATACCACCTTCTCCGGTGGTTATTGTTTTATTACCAAAGAAACTAAATGTTGAAATATCGCCAAATTGTCCGACATGCTTTCCTCTATAGTAAGCTCCAATTCCTTCCGCACAGTCTTCTATAATAAATAATTTATGTGTGTCGGCAATTTTTTTTATGAAATCCATCTCGCAAGGATGACCGTAAATATGAACAGCCATAATTGCTTTAGTATTTTTTGAGATTTTCCCTTCAATTTTCTGTGTATCAATTTGCCAGGTAATGGGATCGGAATCTACAAATATTGGTTTTGCACCTGTGTAAGTAATCGCATTTACTGAAGCTATGTAAGTAAACGTCGGTACGATCACCTCATCGCCTTTACCAATTCCAAGAGCTAAAAGTGCAACGTGAAGTGCAACTGTACCGTTTGAAACGGCAACAGAATGTTTAATCCCTGTAAATTTTGAGAACTCGTTTTCGAATTGATTTATGAATTTTCCTTTGGAAGAAATCCAAGTAGAATCCATGCATTCCTGAACGTATTTTTTTTCATTACCATTTAATGAAGGCTGGTAAACCGGATATTTAATACTCATTTATTTTTTTAATTGTTAATCCCATTACTCCGATATCTGCTAAATCGGTAATATCAGAATAATGTGTAAAATATTTTGTTATATAATATGGATCTTTTACCGTTTCCCAGTAAGAATATTTTATCCATCTTTGTTTATACTCATTATAAAAATCTCTATTTGTAGAACCGAAAATCTCTTTGCTAATAATTTCAAAATTATCAATTGAAGATAGTAATCTTTCCCTAATTTTTTGACCATCATAAATTCTTTGAAAAAAATATTTGCCTGATTTTCTTTCAACATCTTGATTATACTCGTCTTTATACTTGTACTCAACTTCATATTCCTTTTTTACGGGAAATGTTAGTACCAACAGACCCTCAGGTTTAAGTACTCTCCACATTTCCTTAAGTACTGCAGAATCACCGTCGTCTTTTATATGCTCAATTACACTAATTGAGTGTACTTTGTTAAAGAAATTATCTTCAAAGGGCAAATTTAATGCATCAATTTTTTCGGCTGAATATTTAGCTTTAAAACTTATTCGTTTTGAAAGTGATAAAACATTTGTTAAATCTTCTTTATCAGGATTTATGTAATTGTAATCTACACTATGTTTGTTTGCTATATAAAACCCAAACAAATATGGAGATGAAACATCCAATATTTTTTCATTCTTTTTTACTGACAAATTTTTGTGGACATATTCAAATTCAAAATATCGCACAATAGATACAGGATTAAATAGAAGCTTGGGTGAAAAATTTCCTTTTAGCACTAATTTTTTTGCAAGGGAAAATCCATACTTTGCAAATTCTTTTCCTGGTAGCGATCCTTTGTTTGTTTTGTGCCAGAAATAAAATTTTTTAATAAATAAAAAGGGTAATTGTAAAGCTGTTATAAAATTATCCTGAAATGTTTTCATTTATTAAACTTCAAAAGTAATCG
>JABDPB010000130.1 GCA_013042995.1 Ignavibacteriaceae bacterium
GATTGAAGTCTAGCAATTACTTCCTGCCCAATGTAACAGCCCTTTTCAAAATCAACTAAATTCACCAGTCCCGATTCGTGCGGATTGTAATCATCATTAAGTTCATTTGGTGCATCGGGAATGCCTTGCTCAATCCGGTAAATTTCGTATGCTTCTTCTCCAACAAGATTAAAATTAAATATGCCTTTATTTTCAAGCATATAATTGATCAATCTTTTAGTGTTATCAAAATCAGCTAGAAACCAAAACTTGTTATGATTTCTTTCTACGTTTTGTTTAATTAAAAAGAAAAGCAAATTATCAGTGTGCACAATTTTAAACGAGTCAGGTTTAATATCGTTCACAACATTACCGCAAATCAAAGTTGCGAATGAATCTGCTTGAGGTCCAGATAATTCAATTAAGTTGTATTTTGCATTAGCATCGTTTACTTCTACATCATCCGATATTATATATTTTCTAATCCAGCTCATTACTTTTTGCTTGTTTGTTCTGGAAGTAACAAGCAATTGGTAATCTTCAAAATTTATAAGTGATCCCACTCCAATTATTCTACCCTTTTCGGAAGTGAAAATGGTATTTTGAACTCCTTCCTTGGGCAAGTTTTTCACGCTATTGGTACCAATTCGATGAATAAGATCCAGTGCGTCTTTTCCTTTTAATTCAATTATTCCCTCATGTGATATATTTCTGAGAGCTGCTCCATTATACAATGAATCAATTTCATTCTCCAATCCATTATAATTGTTTATCAGCTTTAGTCCATTGGATGAAATTGAGGAGTATCCTTGCGATTCCAGAAATTCTACCAGTTCTGTGTTTTTCTCTTCAGTACTTATCATAAATTATTTCTATTTGAAAGTGCAAATTCTAAATAAATAAATCTTATAAAGTTAATCAAAATGCGATTTTTAGGAAAGCAAATATACTGTTATTTGAATATAAAACAACAAATTATTAAAATGAATTGTTTTTAATCTAGTATTGGCGTGTTTGTTTTGAATTTCTCGAATTTACATAAACATTTTTCTTCTTATCCCAGATAAAAGCCACCGAGTCTTTTACATATACACGATCACCTGTATCGTAATAGAGAAATTCGTAGTAATCAGGAAAGCTATCATTGTTGTAATTGGTTATTGTTCGTTTGAAGTTTATTCCTTCATAAGTCATAAGCAAATGTGGTTCACCTGTTAAGCCATCAATAAGAAAATAATTATAATCTATATGTCCAATTCCGCGGCCGTAATGGAAATTAACTTTAATGTATTCAGTGTTGTTGTAACTCCACTTTTTTATTGAAAAATCATTGAATCCTCCGTGCGAAGGAATAGGAGTTTCCCAAGTAATATTAAATGAATTTTTGGAGCACCGGAACAAAGTCAGATAAAAAAATGGTGTGCCTAATTCTGTGCTGTCCAAATCAATAAAACTTTGATCAAAGCCAACCACATTTTTCATTTCAATCAATCTTTCATCGTCACCTGATTTAGCAATAACACACAGCGTAAATCCATTCTCAAAATAAATAACAGCAGATTGAGGAATATCGTAAGTAACGGTTTTATCAAAATCTACCAAATATGTGCCGTCGGGAAAGGTATTGAGTATATATTCTTTTAATGCTAATGTATCGCAGGGATATCTGTTTTTGATAGTACTTTTTTGATGTTCTAGATTTCTTCTTTGAATCTCAGCATCTTTTTCAGGTGAATAGGCAATTTCTTTCTCTTCTGCACCTGTTTTTTCTTTCACGGAAGTTTTTTCATCACAGGACAGAGATGCTATTAAACCAAAAAACAGCGTAATGAAAAATAATTTTTTCATCATATAACTTGAAAGAAGAAAATAAAAATAATCCTTGTAAAGAATTAAGTTGAATTTATTTAGAATAGGTTTCAAAAAAATATGCAGAACTTAAAATTCCCAAATGAAAATGTTTTAAATTAAAATGTTCATTTGGTGAGTGCAAATTTTCTGTATCTAATCCAAGGCCCATCATTACCACAGGTACTTTAAGTTTCTGACTGAAAACAACTACAATAGGAATTGATCCGCCTTCGCGCATAAACACTG
>JABDPB010000139.1 GCA_013042995.1 Ignavibacteriaceae bacterium
TTAAAATTGTTCCTATACCTCCAACAGCCGTACCGTTATTTACATCAGTAAAGGAAACTCCAATAAGTGGATTAGTTGTTCCGCTTGTCTGACTGACCCAGTTATCTCCTCCATCTGTTGTTCTTAAGATTGTTCCTAACCCTCCAACAGCTGTTCCGTTATTTATATCTGTAAAGGAAACTTCCCAAAGCCAATCAGTTGTTCCGCTTGTCTGACTAAACCAGTTATCTCCTCCATCTGTTGTTCTTAAAATTGTTCCTAACTCGCCAACAGCCGTTCCGTTATTTGCATCTGTAAAGGAGACTGCATAAAGCCAATCAGTTGTTCCACTTGTCTGACTAACCCAGTTATCTCCTCCATCTGTTGTTCTTAAGATTGTCCCAAAATAACCAACAGCTGTTCCGTTATTTACATCTGTAAAGGAAACTCCAAAAAGTGAATTACCTTGTGGAAGCGGATTCTGCCAAAACCAACCTTCTTGTGCAAATGTATTAGTTAATAATAGCACAATTATCATTAGAGTTATTTTTAGTCTTTTCATTTTCGCCTCCCTTGGTTTTTATTTTAGTAGAATCATTTTCTTTGTCTCCACAAATTCATTTGTTTGCAGTTGGTAGAAGTACACCCCGCTTGGCAATCCCTCTGCATACCAGGTTATTTCATAAGTGCCTGCTGGTTTTTGTTCATTAATTAAAGTTTCTATTTCATTTCCCAACACATCAAAAACTTTAATTACTACTTTTGATGTTTGTGGAATTGAGTATGTTATTCTTGTTGAAGGGTTGAAAGGGTTTGGGTAATTTTGCAACAACGAGAAATCTTGCGTAGTCAAGGTTGCATCTTCTACTGGTACTATCAACCAATAATCAATTGCATCCTGGGCATTTGCTTGTAAATCTTCTAAAGATGTTCCGGCTACTATTGCTAAATCAATGACCAAAGTTGAACCTGCCAGAATATTAAACGGACCAGCACAAGTGTACATTCTATAATCCCCATCAGTTGTAATAGAATCAAATGCTATGGAAGTCATAAAATCATAAAGTTCCCAACGGTTCGAGGCGACTGAATCCGTTACAATGCCCATCATTGTATTTGGGGCCATAGGTACATCATCTATAGCAATTCCAATAATACCATAGTAACTACTATCGATGATACCGCCGTTCTCATACATATAGAATAAATTCCGCGAAGGATCATTTCCACCTCTATTCGCAGAATAATTTCCCACATCCCAATCAGCAAATATTCCCGGCCATATACTATCAATATTTGCAGAATTATTTGAAATATTAAGTCTGAAGAAGATAAAATCGTTATCAGTAGTTGAGAAACTTTCTATGAGAGTTTTTAAATCCGAATTTCCTGATAGGGCAATTGTGTAGTATGCATATTGATTAAAATACGGATTCGAATAAAATCCAGCTATAGGGATGTCATTAAAAAAATCTTCAAATAAAAAATTATAATTGCCATAACACTTACCATTTTGACCAAAAATAATGCCCCCCATAAACATCGCGTTTTGATTCCCTTGAAACACAACTCCTCCATAACTCCCAGTACCGTTGTCCCCAATATATCCACTCTCAATTGTGGCTATTTCTAATGTACCTGTGTTGTGTGTTAGTGAATTTTGAGCTTGTGCACATGATTGAGTAGCAAAAGTTGCGATGATTAATAAAAATAATTTTTTCATTTTAACCTCCCGTGTTTTTTCTAATTGAAAACTAAACAAGCATTCTCAATGAAATAGATTCACTTTTAGTTTTATCAGAAAACTCAAGTTAATACTAACCATTATGTTCAGTTAATTTGTCAATGAGATGTCAGGAAATTGTAAATAATTTTTTCAAAGAAGATTCATTTCAGAATCTACTCCCTGGGGGAAGCACAATTTTCTGTAGGTAAGTTAAGAGAACCGCTGTCCCGTTCGTTTCTCCTAAGGGGTAGAATAACTATATTAAATGTGCAAAAATAAAAATCACAACACAAGCAACTTTTAATAATGTGCAAACGATACTTGTTATTTAACAGGCGGAGTGTAAATGAGATTAATTTTCAGGTAGAAGATAAAAAATCCCTCAAACTCATTAGAAATTCAAGGGATTTTGCGGAGAGTC
>JABDPB010000141.1 GCA_013042995.1 Ignavibacteriaceae bacterium
TCAACGTCTTTTATTTTGCTAACTAGAACTTCGGTTTTAGCGTTTGTATAGTTCGATTGAAAATAGCTTTTAACTCTGCTGCGAAGATTGTTAGCTTTGCCAACGTAAATCACTTTCCCTTTATCATTTAAGAACTGATATACACCAGGGTTTGCAGGTAGGTTGGATAATTTATTTTGAAGTTGTGCGCTCATTTATAAAAGATATAATTCACTAGAAAGTGAATCTTCAAAAAATTCATCAATTATTCAATTGAAAATGTTTCTAGGTTGGATTTTGTAAGCTGAAACAAGATTTATTCAGGCATTTCTTCGTTTTTCCCGATTACAACAATACCTGTTTCAGTAACAGTGAATTTTTTCTTATCTCCTTCAATATCAAAACCAATTTCATATCCCTCAGGAACATTCACATTTTTATCTATAATTGCTCTTCTTATTCTAGCGTGTCTTCCAATATTGCAGCTATTCATAATTATGGAATCTGTTACATAGGCATAACTATTTACGCGAACATTTGGTCCAAGAATGGATCTTTCAACCAAGCCTCCAGAGATGATACAGCCGTCACAGATTAAGGAGTTTAAGTTTCTACCAACGCGTTCACCCTCGTGTGAAATTGTTTTTGCCGGAGGGAACTGATATTGATATCCCCTTATATACCAGCTTTCATCGTATAAATTGAAATCCGGTGAAACGCTAAGAAGGTTCATACTGGATGCATAGTAGCTGTCGATTGTTCCAATATCTTTCCAATATGGTTGAGCTTTTTTGTTTTCATCAATAAACCTGTAAGCAAAAACATCCATATTGGATTGAACCATATATGGAATTATATCCTGCCCAAAATCATTTGCTGGAATACCTTTAGATTCCATTTCTAAAAATATTTCTCGCAGCGTTGTAGCATTAAAAACATAGATCCCCATATTAACAAAAGAGAACCCGGGCTTATCAGGAATTTCAGATGGCGATTTAGGTTTTTCGATGAAAGATTCTACTTTATAATTTTGATCAACACCTACAATGCCAAATCGTGATGCTTCATCTTTTGGAACCTGTATGCATCCAAGCGAGAGTTGTGCTTTGTTATCAATATGATATTGAAGTAGCTTAAGATAGTCCATTTTGTAAATATGATCACCACTTAAAATTAAAACCCATTTAGCTTTTCTTTCAGAAGAAAACAAATTCTTATTCTGATATATTGCATTTGCAGTTCCCAGATACCAATCGTTATTGAGCTTTCTTTGCGGAGGGATCGAATAAACATATTCACCTAGTTCCGGATTAAAAATGCTCCAGGCCTCAAAAATATGCTGATTAAGTGAATCTGATTTATATTGTGTTAAAACATAAATTCTTCTCAATCCAGAGTTTAGGCAATTGGATAAGGCAAAATCTACTATTCTGTATTTTCCGCCAAAAGGTACAGATGGTTTGCTGCGAACTTTTGTCAGTGGAAAGAGTCTTTCTCCTTGCCCCCCTGCAAGAAGCATTGTTATAGTATCTCTGAGTATCGATGAGCCCGGAAGGGACATATTCTCTCCTTTAATTTTAATTTAAAGATATATAATTATAAGCTTATTGGCAATTAAACAATTTGTTAAGCTAATAGTATTATGTTCTTGGCAACTTTATTTTAAGCAATTAGTTTTAAAAGAGTTATGAAATGAAAAAAATAATTTTAATAATATTTTTTGCAGTAATTATATTTACTTTTTTAGGATTATTCATCCAGAATATTCTTTCAAATTTTTCATTTCAAAAAAGTTTTAGCAATTCAATAACTATTTTACAGGATGATTACATTACAGATAATCAAAGGAAAATAGATATACTGCATTATAAATTGTATTTCGATTTATACCCTGAGAGAAAAACCCTTATTGCCACTGCAGAAGTTATTGGGACTGTTATAGAACAACCACTTAGCAGAATTGATTTGAATTTTTATGATAATTTTCAAATTACAGAAGTTACCTTGAATGGCACCCAATCCGACTATAAGCTAAATGACAAACTATTTTCTATCCCCTTCGTTGCCGACATAGGGGATACATTTGTTGTTAAGATTTCGTATGAGGGAACTCCACAAAGAGTAGGATTAGCAGGTTTTGTTTTTGGAAAGAGAGACGGTATCCCACTTGTTTACACTCTGAGTGAACCGACCTATGCATCATCATGGTTTCCCTGCAATGATCTGCCAACCGATAAAGTTTTAATGGATATCAAAATATCAAACGATACTTCGATGATATCTGTTTCAAATGGGATACTGGTTAGTTCGGAAATTAATGGTAGCAGAAAAACATATCATTGGAAAACTGTATATCCAATTTCTACATATTTAATTGCACTTTATTCGAGTGATTATGAAACATTCAGCGATCAATATATTTCCCTCGACGGGAAAGATACAATGTCACTGGAATATTATGTTTTGCCTGACAAACTGGAAAAAGCAAAAGTTGATTTTTCGGAGCACGCTAATATATTGAATTTCTTTGCAAAAACTTTTGGGGAATATCCATTTATTGAAGAAAAGTATGGTGTTGCAGAATTTTTGTGGAGTTCGGGAGCGATGGAAAATCAAACTATAACCGGCGTTGCTTCCAGCTTGATTGGGGGCAAAAATCTTTTTTTAGATTTTTATATTCACGAACTTGCTCATCACTGGTGGGGTAATGCAATCGGCCCTAAGTCATGGAAAGATATATGGTTAAACGAAGGATTCTCAAGTTATTCTGAAGCACTATATTTTGAACATAAAAGCGGTAGTAGTGCTCTGCAGTCTACAATGCGCGATAAATATTTTATGGAGTTTTCCGGGACACTTGCCGAGCCGGGATCATATCTTTTTACAAATACTGTTTATGATAAGGGAGCATGGTTACTACATATGCTCAGATGGGAGGTAGGGGACTCATCCTTCTTTGAAATACTCAGAGAATATTACGAAAAATATAAATACTCTAATGCTTCAACTGAAGATTTTATAAATATTTGCGAAAATGTAAGCGCGAAAAATCTGCAGAAATTCTTTCACCAATGGTTGGAAGGTGAAGGACAAATAGAACTGGAATATGCGATCTCATTTAAAGAAGAAAATGGCAGTATCAATACAACAATAGAAATTGAACAAGTACAGGAAGATTATGAGTATTATGAATTTCCACTGGAAATTGTATTCAATTTTGAAAAAGATGAATCTGTTTCACATCTTGTTAATGTAAAATCTTCATTAACGATTTTTGAACTAACTTCTGATTCCAAGCCTACAATTGAATTTGATCCAAACAGCTGGCTTCTTGCTTCAATAGTTGAAAAATAAATTATGTTTTATTTCCTGCCTCATATCATTAGTTTTGATCAATTGAAATCAATTTATTACCTGTTTTTGTGAATAAAACTTATTTTTTTATTTCGGATATCCATCTTGGGCTACAAAAAAAAGAGGTGGAAGTAAAAAAAGAAAAAATCCTGGTTGATTTTTTAAAGTATGCTCAGATGAATTGTGATGAACTTTTTATTGTTGGAGACTTATTCGATTATTGGTTCGAATATAAAAGGGTTTATCAAAAAGGATATTACCGAACACTTACTGCGCTTAAAGATTTGAGTGAAGCAGGTATAAAAATTCATTATTTTATCGGTAATCACGATTTTTTGCACAGAGATTTTTTTGAAACAGAATTCGGTGCTAAAATGTATTACAGTCCAGTTAGTGTAGAGTTAAACGGTAAAAAGTTTTTTATCGGGCACGGCGATGGACTTGTAGAAAATGATACAGGTTATAATATATTAAAATGGGTGATGCGCAACAGATTATTTCAGTGGCTCTATTCACTTATTCATCCGGATTGGGGAATAGGGCTTGCAAGCAGAACAAGTAAATCGAGCAGAGATTACACTGAAAAAAAAGAATACGGTGAAGTGGATGGATTGTTCGAATTTGCAAAGAAAAAAATTGATGAAGGTTTTGACTATGTTATTTTCGGACACTTGCACAAAAGGATACTTGAAGATTATAAAAGTGGAAATTATATAAACCTTGGTTCCTGGTTGAATAAACCCTGTTACGGATCATTTACGGAACAAAATTATGAAATTGTAAATCTTAATGATCACAACTAATGAATGTTCTGGAATTTGAAAATACTTTAACGATCAAAAAATGAATCGAAATAAGAAAATAAAAAAGAAATCAAATAGAAAGCGCAACTGGTTTATTGGGCTTGGAGTAGCAGCTTTTTTGCTGGTTGCGTTTGTAATTATTATTTACAGTGGATTACCTTCACTTGAAGAACTGGAAAATCCAAAACCTCAACTTGCAAGTAAAGTATTTTCAGCCGACGGCGAATTACTTGGACAATTTTTTATTGAGAACAGAATTGAAACAAGCATTGACAGTCTTCCGCAACATTTAATTGATGCACTAATTGCTACTGAAGACAGGAAGTTTTATGATCACTGGGGAGTTGATGTTTTCAGATTCATTAAGGCGATGGTAAAAAATGTGACCACATTTTCAAGAGAAGGTGCTAGTACTATTACACAACAGCTCGCAAAAAATCTTTATAAACTAAAGGCACAAGAAGAAAATAGTCTTGAAACTGCACTAAGAAAAATTCGTGAATGGATAACAGCTGTTCAGATTGAAAAGAATTTTACGAAAGATGAAATAATAGAATTATACCTAAATGTATCCTACTTTGGAAAAAGCTCTTATGGAGTGGAGGCAGCCAGCCGCGTTTACTTTAATAAAAAAGCAAGTGAGCTAACTTTGCCAGAATCGGCATTATTTATTGCTCTATTAAAATCTCCCCGTGATTATGATCCCGAACGTAACTATGAGAATGCAGTTGGACGTCGAAATCTTGTAATGCACAATATGTTGGTTACTGGAATGCTGAGTGAGACTGAGTATGAAGAGTTAAAACAGGATTCGATTATTCTTGCTTCTGACAGATTAAATGTAATGAAAACCGACGCTCCACATTTTATGGAATATGTTCGTTTGCAGATGTCTGAATTAGCTGATGAACATGGTTTCGATTTATACAGAGATGGATTAAACATTTATACTACTCTTGATTTACGAATGCAAAAAATTGCAAATGAAGTCAGTAAAAAACACTTAGAAGAATACCAGGAAATATTTAATAAATACTGGAAGTGGAATCGCAACACTGACTTGCTAGCTAAGCTGATTGATGAATCAATCAGAAATTCAAAAGAATATAAAAATGCATTAAACTCTGAAGAGAAAGCTAAAATTTATAATGAGCTTAAAAAAGATGAGCAATTTATTGAAAGGGTAAAATCAACAGCAACTAAGATTGAAGTTGGTTTTGTAGTAATTGATCCGTTCACTGGACACATTAAAGCACTTGTTGGAGGAGAAAATCAGGATTTCGGTAGAGGATTAAATCACGTAACAGGAATTAAAAGACAACCTGGATCTTCATTCAAACCATTTGTATATGCAACTGCAATGGAGAACGGATTTAGTCCAGGATATTCTCTTTTAAATCAAAAATTCGAATATAAAGGCTGGTCGCCGGCAAACTCAGATGATGAATACACAGGTTACGAAACAATGCGCTTTGCGTTAGCGAAATCACTAAACGTCATTACAGGAAGAATGACAATAAGTGAAATTGCTCCGCCGCGAGAGGTAGTAAAAATTGCACAGCGGATGGGAATAAAATCTAAAGTTGATCCATTTCCGTCGATTGCTTTAGGTACTTCAGAAATATCACCACTGGAAATGACATCTGCATTCGGAACTTTTGTCAATAAAGGAATACATGTAGATCCAATCTCAATCTTAAAGGTGGAAGATAAAAATGGAATTTTAGTCGAACAGTTTACCCCAGAATATGTTCAGGCAATTTCACCCGAAACCGCATCAATATTAGTAAGTATGATGCAGGATGTTGCAAATTATGGTACGGGTGCAGGTGTAAGGAGATATTTTCAGTATCCTGCTGCAGGAAAAACAGGAACTACTCAAGATTTTTCTGATGCATGGTTTGTTGGATTTACACCAAAACTTTCTGCGGGGTGCTGGGTTGGTTTCGATGATCATAGGGTGAAATTTACAGGGTGGTACGGACAGGGGGGAAAGGCTGCACTTCCGGTTTGGGCGATGTTTATGGAAGCGGCTTACAAACAATTGAATATTGAAGTTGAATACTTTAAAAATGTCGGGGGAATTGACACAGTCGCGTTTTGCCAGAAGACAATGGAATTAGGAGATGCACGTTTAGCTAATAATTACTGTCCAGATTTTTATTACGATTTAATTAATGTAAATAATCCGCCCCAAACTTGTGAAATTCACACAGATAAAAATGTGATAATTCGGGAAGAACGGACCGGTGATACTGGATGGTAATCTAACAGTTAAATTAAATTATTTTGAGTGATTTTCTTTGACTGATTTAGCCCGGATGGTGAAATTGGTAGACACGCTAGCTTCAGGAGCTAGTTGACGCAAGTCAGTGCAGGTTCGAGTCCTGTTCCGGGCACCACTTCTAAAGTGTTAATGATACCTTAGATGCATTTACAAATTGCTTGCTGAAGCTTTTAACGGCTCCATCTACGGATTTGTGAGTATCGAAAATTCTTAAAGTCGAAGTCTTTTCAAGCAAAGTCTGAAATACAGAAGCAGGCTCAACAAGCTTTATTTCACCGCCCTGTGTAGAAATTCGCTTCTGTGCATAAACGAGCACGCCTAAAAACGTAGAATCCATGAACTCGCACTGGCTTATATCAACGACAACTTTCTTAAATTTCTTCTCTAAATCTTCATTTAAGATTTTTTTGAACTCTGTTGCCTCTTTAAAAGTTGCACGAGATAAATTTACTATCTCTACAACAACATCATCAATGGCTTTCTTTTCAAATTCTTCCATTTTAGTCCTCATTCCTTTTTAAAGTTATTATATTTTTTTCTTCTTTTTCGCCAAAACTTATCAGAAAATTAATTTCAGCACTTCTTTTATTGCCAATATCCGTTCCAGTTTCTTCTTTCGTTTTTATTTGATTTTAAGCAAAAAATAAAGAATAATTGACTCAGAATGATATAACTGAATCATTTGTGAATATAGACATAGGGATTGCAATCACTTTTGATGCACCATGTATTAAGTTTAATTTTGGATTGATTATTTAGACTATTTAAAAATATTAAGGACGAGTTGAATAAACCGGATATATTAAATATAAATGTTGGGTATGGAAAAGCACTAAAACTTGCTAAATCCCATTACGAAAATTTTCCTGTTGTTTCGCTTCTTGTTCCAAAAGATGTACGGAAACATCTGGCAATAATTTATTGGTTTGCGCGCACTGCTGATGATTTTGCAGATGAGGGTAATTATACTGAAAATGAAAGACTAAATAACCTAAATGATTTTGAATATAGACTGATTGAGTTACTAAAGGGAAATCACAATTCAGATTTTGAGATTGCACTTTCAAACACAATCAAAACAAAAAAAAGTTCCAGTGAAAATTTGTTCAATCTGATTAAAGCATTCAAACAAGATGTTACAAAAAAAAGACATTTAAACTTTGATGAAGTTTTATATTACTGCTCTAACTCTGCGAATCCGGTTGGCAGGTTAATTTTAGAACTGGTAAAAATTAAAGATGAAAAGGCATTTTACTACTCAGATAAGATTTGCACCGCTCTTCAGATTACAAATTTCATTCAAGATACTGGAATAGATTTTGACAAAGGAAGAATTTACTATCCACTGGATGAGATGCAAAAATTCGGTGTGACGGAAAAAATGTTTGAGTTAAAGGAAAATAACCTTAATTTCAAAGGACTCGTTGAATTTAGTATTGATAGAACGCAACAAATGTTTAATGAAGGTAAAGGACTTTTAAATTATTTGAGCGGAAGGATAAAATTTGAGATAGCTGCAACGATTAACGGCGGTGAATTTATCCTAAATAAAATTAAAGAAATAAATTACGACGTATTAAATTTTAGACCTGTGTTAAGTAAAATGGATTATATTAAATTGTTTTTAAAATCATTCTTCTAATAATGACAGACATTGCAAAAGAAATAGCGAAAAAAAGTAATAGCAGCTTTTATTACGCGTTTAATCTTCTCCCACCAGAGAAACGCGATGCAATGAATACTGTTTACGCATTTTGTCGGCAGACGGATGATATTGTTGATTTAGGATCTGAAGCAAAAGATCTTAAATATGAAAGATTAAGAAAGTGGCGTATCGAACTTGAAAAATCTCTAGATGGTTATTCAGGATATCAAATTTTAAATAAACTTGCTTCGACAATTCAGAAATTTAACATTCCTTTAGAACCTTTCTTTGAGCTGCTTGTTGGAATGGAAATGGACCTTCAAAAAAATCGCTACTTAACTTTTGAAGATTTACAGCTTTACTGCTACAGGGTTGCATCCACGGTTGGATTAATGTGCATTGAAATTTTTGGCTACAAGCATGCTTCTACTCGCGATTTTGCAGTTAATCTCGGCATCGCACTTCAGCTCACAAATATTTTAAGAGATGTGAAAAAAGATGCGGAAAATGGTAGAATTTATTTGCCCCAGGAAGATCTACAAAAATTCGGCTACAATGAGAAAGATCTTTTGAGCAATACGTACAATGAAAACTTTCAGAATATGATGAAGTTTGAGGTTCAGCGTGCGAAAGAATATTTTGATAAGGCAACTGCATCTTTAAACCTTGAAGATAAAAAAGCAATGTTTGCCGCACGTGCGATGCAGCATATCTATTACAGGATGCTAAATAAAATTGTTGATGCGGATTACGACGTTTATCACAATAGAATTCGAATTTCCACCTTCAAAAAAATAGGTATTTCTTTAGGCGTTTGGACCAAGTACAAACTCGTTTATTGATTTATCGTACCGCTTGCAGATGCAAAAAAAAGTTATTGTTATTGGGGGAGGTTTTGCAGGACTCACCACTGCAGCTTATCTTGTAAAAAATAATTATCGGGCTATACTTCTTGAAGCTTCTCCAAAATTAGGAGGAAGAGCTTACTCATTTAAAGATAAGGAAACCAATACTATACTTGATAACGGGCAGCACATTTTAATGGGCTGTTATTTTGAAACGCTTAAATTTTTAAACCTGATAGGTGCAACGAATAATTTTTACTTTCAAAAAAAACTTGAAGTAAATTTTGTAAAAGAAAATTTTGATTTGCAGACGCTAAAAGCTTTTCCCGGTTTTTATCCAATTAACTTGCTAATCGGATTGTTGAACTTTAAAGCTATTAGTTTTGGGGAACGATTGAGATTGCTTAAAATTTGTGCAAAGCTTCCCTTTTATTCCACAAAAGAATATTCTGAATTGAGTATTAAAGATTGGCTTGAAATAGAAAAGCAGCCAAAAAATGTGCAAGATGCATTCTGGAAAATTTTAGCAGTCGGTGCTCTAAACACAAATATTGAAAAAGCTTCTGCAGGAATTTTTATTAATATCTTAAAACAAATTTTTTTTAATGGAAGTAAAGCTGCTTCAATTGTATTGCCAAAGTACGGCTTAAGTGAATCGTACTCCAAAAATGCTGAGGATTTTAT
>JABDPB010000144.1 GCA_013042995.1 Ignavibacteriaceae bacterium
AACAGCTTAAGCTAAGATTAAAAGGCGGTGAAGAGTTGGATATTATTTATAATTCAGCAATAAAATTTTATTACGGTGATTTTACCGAAATCCCAAAAGAAATTCTGCTTGAAACCGAACCAACAGAAATAAATCTATTGGAGGAATGGCTAAATCAAAGAGCAGATAGAAAAGTAAAATTTATTATTCCGCAAAGGGGTGAACTAAGATCGCTTGTTAAAATGTGCAAAGAGAATGCGATTTTGCAATTGAAAGAAATTCAAATTCAAAAAATGAAAAAAGAAGGTAGCGTTTCCTATTCGCTTTCCGCACTGCAAAGAGATTTAAGATTAAAAAACCTTCCAACAAAAATTGAGTGCTTCGATATTTCAAATATTCAGGGCTCTGATTCTGTGGCAAGTATGGTTGTTTTTGTAGACGGAAAGCCTAAAAAAAGTGAATACAAAAAATTTATTATTAAAAGTGTTACAGGTCCCGATGATTTTGCAAGTATGCATGAAGTAATTAAAAGAAGATATACACGCTTGCTTGCTAATAAAGAACCTCTTCCGGATCTAATTATAGTTGATGGCGGAAAGGGACAGCTTTCCACAGCGGTTCAAGTTTTAATTGTTCTCGGAATAAAACAGTACAACATAATTGGTCTCGCAAAGAGACTCGAAGAGGTATTTTTCCCAGGAAAACAGGAACCGGAATCAATTCCTAAAACTTCATCCGGGTTAAAACTATTGCAGCAAATAAGAGACGAAGCACATCGTTTTGCTGTAACTTTTCATAGACAGCGACGTTCCAAAAGAACTATAAAAACAGAGCTTACAGACATCAAAGGAATAGGAAACGCCACGGCACAGAAGTTGCTCAAAGCCCTTGGAAGCGTTGATAAAATTAAGAGGGCAGACTTTACAACGCTTTCAGAATTAGTTGGGGATCAAAAAGCTAATTTAATTCGAGGGCATTACAATCAAAACAAAAAAGAATAAAATTTTTATTTCAATTCTCTCTTTATTTTTTCTTTTTAACAGCGCTACATTTTTAGAGAAAGATATTGATACTTCTGCAGAAGAAATTAAATATCAAATTGATCCGCTTGTAAGTTATAACTTTAAAGAACTCCGCGATACTGTCTACACAATGAAAGATCACTTCATCGAAGTAAATCTTTTAACTCAGCATGCCACACTTTATTCAAGAGACGGCTCTAAACTTGTCTTTCCTGTTTCTTCAGGCAATAAAAATATTGAAGAAGGAATAGAAACTCGCAACGGGCTATTTGTTATAAAATCTAAAGCTAAAAAACTCTATTCTGTACAGTTCGATAGCACAGTTATGCTTTACTGGATGGGTTTTAATGCCGGAATCGGATTCCATGCACTTTTAGGGAAAAGATATTACGGGTATTTGGGGAAGAAAAACGTATCGCATGGCTGCATCCGAGTTTCAAGAGAAGATGCAGAGTTTGTTTATAAGCAAATTGAAAAAGGTACACCTGTTCTTGTGCATAAAGGAAACAGCGCAGTTAAAATTGGTTTTGGCAGATTAGGCGAAGTTTATAAATACTATTCTTATTCAGAAAATTACAGGTTTATACCACAGAGATACGAATTAATTTACACTGGGGATTATCTGATTTCTGCTAAAGATAAAATTTTAATTGATGAAGAAAATGTTGGACACAATGGTCTTCCGATTGGTAATTCCGAAATGATTCCAGTAAAGCAAAAAATAAAACCCTCCACGCTTTGGGTTGATGCTTCGCTTTCTGAAGAAAAACGGTTAACTGAGATTTTTTTAGGAACGGAAACCTATGCGCTCACTTACAATCCTCATCTCGATTCTAAAAATTAATTGCTTAAAACAGGGAACCATCGAATCAATCCTAACTTATTACTTGCCACTTACGAAACGCTGCTACTTTGTCAATACAATTAACCTTATTTTGATTTTATAAATCTTCTCTCCACACCTTAGGAGGAGATGGAGTGGACTACAGCACATTCCAGAATATTCTTACCATAAAATTCTTCCTTAGGTTTGGAGTAATATATAATGATACTAACTTCAGGGAGGCAGTTATGAAAAACTTATCTCTAATTTTTATTTCATTTCTTTTAATACAACTTAATACATTTGCACAAGAATGGTATGAGCAGACAACCGGAGTCACTACAGAACTACTTTCAGTTTCTGCTGAACTTTGGAGTGACAAGGTCGTTTGGGCTTGTGGTGATAGTGGAACCATTATTAAAACCACCGATGGTGGAATAACCTGGACAGACGTCTCCGGGAATGGTGTTCCCACTATTTTAACACTACATAGTATCGCTTGTAGATCTGCAGATTTGGCAATGGTTACAGGAGCAAAATCATCAGGTTCACCTGTGTATAAAACCACTGATGGGGGTAATACATGGATAGAGACCTTTTTCGCGAATGGCGGATATATATATGACATAGTATTCACTACTGCTGGCAATTTTGGTCTACAATGCAATCCAATTGATGGTTATTGGAGAGTTTGGTGGTCTACCAATAATGGTGATAACTGGGAGGTGCTTAGTACATATCCACAAGAAGGTTCAGAAACCGGTTGGAATAATGCGGTTTGCGTAGTTTATCCACTTGGACGGCACGGCACCAATAATAGTAGAATCTATTCTTCGCCAACTGGTTATGTTTGGTCTCCTCAACCAACACCTGGTCTAACAAATTCCAAAGCAATCTGGTTCATAAGTTATGATGTGGGTATGGTAGGAGGAGATGGAATGGTGTTTACAACTGATGGCGGATCGAACTGGAAACTGATTAGTGTACCCGGAACTGGGGATATTCTTGGCATTACTTCTGTTCTCAACAATTGGTGGTTTGTAAGAGGATCTTCGATTTACCAGTCAACAGATGATGGAAGCTCTTGGTCTATGGTTCACACAGCACCCTCTGGAAC
>JABDPB010000152.1 GCA_013042995.1 Ignavibacteriaceae bacterium
CCTACAAAAGAATTAATTGATTCTGTAACAGAAAATATTCCTGTTTTTGTTAAACGAATAGATGGACATGTTGGATTAGCAAATTCACTTGCATTAAAACTTGCAGGCATTACAAAAGATACTCCCGCTCCTGATGGTGGAACAATTGAAAGAGATTCTGAAACAGGTGAACCGACCGGCATTCTTAAAGATAATGCAATGGATATTGTTTCAGATATAGTTCCGGATTATACACTTGAAGAAAATGTGGAAGCAGGATTGCGAGCTTTGGAAGAAGCAAGAAAATATGGAATTACAAGTGTGCACGATATAACCGAACTGGGTGAATTATATGTATACAAAAAAATAATGGAAGACAGGAAACTCACTTGCAGAATATATTCAATCTATCCGATTGATAGTTATGAAGATATTGTTCGTGCAGGAGTAACTGTTGGACACGAAACAGGACTAATTACAAGAGGCGGATTGAAAGCTTATTCGGATGGTTCACTCGGTGCAAGTACTGCATGGTTTTTTGAGCCCTATGTTCAGGATCCAACAACTTCCGGTTTACCAATGCATATTGTAACTAACGGCAACCTAGAAAAGTGGGCTTTCGATGCGGACAGGAACCGATTGCAGATATGTGTGCATGCCATTGGAGATAAAGCAAATAATTTTATGCTTAATCTTTTTGAAAAAATTAAAAATCAAAATTCACCATGGGAAAGAAGATTCAGAGTTGAACACGCACAGCACTTAACAAGGGAAGATATTTACCGCTTTAGTGAAATAGGTGTGGTTGCGTCTGTTCAGCCGTACCATTGTATAGATGACGGAGTCTGGGCTGAAAAAAGAATCGGCGCAGAACGAATTAAAACTACGCATCCGTATAGTTCATTACTGGAAAATAAAACTAAACTTGCATTTGGAACTGATTGGCCTGTTGCTCCATTAAATCCGCTGTACGGAATTTATGCTGCTGTAACACGAATAACTCCAGACGGAAAAAATCCAAACGGCTGGATCCCCGAAGAAAAAATTTCAGTTGAAGATGCAATTAAATGTTATACTTTAAATTCTGCTTATGCTTCATTTGAAGAAAATTTAAAGGGAAGTATTGAAGTCGGCAAGCTCGCAGATTTTGTTGTGTTGAGCGGTGATATTTTAACCATTAATCCGATAGAAATTAAAAATGTAAAAGTTACTATGACTGTATTTGATGGCGAAATTATTTACATATCAAATCAATAACTGATTTTAATAAAATTTATAAAAGGAGTGAATATTTAATATATACAATAGACTTTTAGTTGGCATTTAAGTTGTAAATGAATACTATTTAAATATCAATATCATCAATAGGAGGCAAAATGAAAGTAATATTAAGAATTTTTTCACTTGCTGCCATCATTTTCTTTTTATTTTTTTCATCATTGAATGCACAGACAGTTTATTTTTGCGAGGGAGTAGACGACGACGGTTACGCGATTGGTTCAAGTTCATCTTTTACAATCAGCAGAAGCGGCGGTTATCTTTATGTCCTTACAAGACTTGGCTATAAATGCGAAACCTCTCATGTTTACCTTGACTTTTACAAAATCAATAGCAGAGGCAAAGAAGTTTTTGAAGAAACACTAGAAATGGATACAGAGCCAGACTGGTCCTGGTTTTGGAAAGAAGTTACATTTTACGACCCCGGTACATATGTAGTTTATATTGCAGATGATTACGGTTATCCATTAGCAGATGGCGAAGTTAGGATTTCTTTCAAATAAAGTTCATCTTGAAAGTATTTTAAAGATTGCTTAATTGAAAAACTAAAGCAATCCATTCATCCATTGCTTCCTTTTCAATTAATTTATAACCTGTTTGGGTATAGCAGGTTACGGTTTCATTGTAATCATTTTCTAATAAACCCGAAAGTATAATTTTTTTATATCTTTTAACTCGGGTTTGTAAATCGTAGCAAATACTCAGTAAAATATTTTTCTGAATGTTTGCTAAAATTAAATCAAAATCATTAGCGTGGATATTTTGAATTTCGCCTGTTAGAATTTTTACCCTTGAGCTAACTCCGTTAAGTTCGCAATTTTCTTTGCAATTTTCGTAACACACCTCATCACTGTCAATTGCAGTTGCAGAATAAGCGCCTAATTTAATTGCGGCGATAGAAAGTATTCCTGTTCCCGAGCCAACATCTAAAACTTTCATTTTCGGTTTAACATGTTTTTCCAATAATCGCAAAACAAGTTTAGTTGTTTGATGTTCCCCTGTACCGAAAGACATTTTGGGATCAACTGTTATAACTGTTTCGCCTTCCTTTCCAACGTAGTGTTTAAATGAAGGTTTGATAACAGTTTTTTTAGATACCCGAATTACTTCCCTACCCATTTCCCATAGTTCGTTCCAGTTTTTATCTTTCAGAATTTCTTCTTTAACTGAAAATGATTTGATTAGGTTTTCTTTTCTTAATTTTTCAAGTTCAGTCTTTATTTTTGACTCATCAAGGTGCGAACCATCTGGTAAAAATATTTTTATGTGATCGTCTTCCTCAATTATTCCGAGCAGATTAAATTCCCATAAAACACCAGTGATTAATTCAGGAATAAAAGGATGGAAGTAAATTTGAAAAGTAATATATTTTTTCATCACCTATTCGTATTCAGCAAGCAGAACACAAATTTTATCCTGTAACCTTCTTGCTTTGGAATAGCTCTCAACAAAATTCTGGATTAATATTGAGAAGGCAATCAAGTTTCCGTTTTTCGCAGTTACATAACCCGAGAGCGCACTAACTCCACGCAGCGTACCTGTTTTGGCGTGAACATTATTTTCTGCAGATGTGTTCCACATTCTTTTTTCAATTGTTCCATCTATACCTGCAATTGAAAGTGAATTATAAAAAATATCAAACAGATCACTTCGTTTATAGTAAATATACTTAAGCATTTCAACTATTAATTCGGCAGAGACTAAATTGTAATGGGACACACCCGAACCATCAGCAAAATAATAATGATCAGCATTCAATCCGAGTGAATCAACCAACCGGTAAATTGCGGCAAGTCCATCTTCAGCATTGGCAGGAGCGCCGGAGTCGTTGTAAGCAATTGCATAAACTATCATCTCTGCATTAAGATTATCACTTTCTTTATTTAAATCCACCAACACAGTATCAATTGATCTAAAAATAGAGTTTATAAAAACTGAATTTTTAGGTAGTGGTTTCAGTTCTCCTTCTTTATCAATATAAATTCCTTCTTTCACAAGCTTCTCTTCAAAGAGGGTAATAAAATATCTTTCAGGATAAAGAAGATTAAATTTTTCAGTGTGATCGGAGGAATCAATTACAGAGGCTTTACGGACTTCTCCATCAATAATGATTTTATTGTTTCTTTCAACCCAATCGCGATTTATTTTAAATCTGTTTGGATGGATTGCCGAAACAGTTTTAGACTTATTTTCAACTGAAACAAAATCAGTTTCCGGAATCAGAATAAAATTAGCAGGTGAATCAACTGCAGTTCCTTCAACAAAAACCTTGATTGAATTATCATTTATATTCAGTGAACCTAAATATGGTGCACTCGGTGCAGGATCGTCATCCCACATCCAGCCTTTGCCCCAATAGAGAGAATCTTTTTTTGTAACATCTGCATATACTCCACCGACTATATGCTTTATACCGAGAGACTTTACAATTGAGCATAATGAATCAAGATCATTCATCGTAAAATCCGGATCGAAACCACCGACAACAAAAAGATCGCCATAAAGAGTCACTCCTTCAATTACGCCCGTATGAAAAAGATCTGTTCGAAATGTGTAATATTCGCCAAGGTTTATCAATCCAGCTATTGAAGTAACTATTTTCATGTTTGATGCAGGATGCAAAAGCAGCTTATTGTTTTGCTGAGATAACGAAACGCCATCAGTTAAATCATAAACATCCAATGCGATTGTTGAGCTATTAAAAAAAGGATCCAGTATTAAATTATTTATCTCTGATTGTAAAACTTTGAGTCCAGATGTCTGTTTACTGATTTCGGATTGAGAAAAAATATTTGCAGTAAAAAGAATAATCAGTAAGGATAGATAAATTTTAAAGTTTTCGGTTTGCGGAATTAGTTGGCGTCTAATCAAGTTAAAAATACTCCCTTACTCTAAACTCTGCACCAATATTTTCTTCAGCAATTTTGCGTGAACGTTCAATATCAACTTCATCAACTGAAACTATACTCATCACAACTTTTTCTACAAACTGTTTGGCACTTTTTGCAAATTTTATCATTTCATTAAAGTAGGAGACATTCAGCCCCATTAGTTTGCTGTATTGTTTGGGATTAAATGTGTTAAGACTAATTGATACAACATCTATTAAGCTGTTTAATTCAGGAGTAATATCCCTTTTATTTATTGCATTGCCATGTCCGTTTGTGTTCAGCCTAGTTTTGCCACCATTTTCCTTGATATATTTTGCAACAGTTTTTACAACATCCCACCTAATTGTTGGTTCGCCATAGCCGCAAAAAACAATCTCTTTATACATTGTTGGATCACCAATTTCATTTATATATACTTCAGCATTGGGTTCATCGGTTGTTTCCATTCCAAGGTGGTAACCTCTTAAATATGGATCATCTTTTCTTTTGCAAAAAACACAATGAGCGTTACAACGATTTGTAACATTAATGTATAATGCATCACCAAGTTTGTAGGTAAAAACTGTATCGGGTTTGCTGCCAATACCAAAAATTCTGAATGCGTTGAATGATGTTATACGTGCAACATCTTCGACTCGTAAATCTTTAACTGCAGCAATTTGCTCAGCAATATAATTTACGTAAGCCGGTTCATTTCTTTTTCCACGAAATGGAACCGGAGTCATAAACGGTGAATCTGTTTCAAGTAAAATTTGATCTGGTGGAACATGCCTTACTATTCTTCGTAGATCATCAGCTTTTTTAAATGTAATATTTCCTGTAAATGATATCATAAAATTCATACTCAAGAGTTCAATGGCATCATCTAGCGAACCGTTATAGCAATGAAATTGTGCTTTCAGACCCGCACCGCAGTAATCTCTGATTATGTTCATCATATCTTCATCGGATTCACGGTTATGAATAATAAGAGGTAAATCAAGCTTAAGTGCAATATCAATTTGTGATTTGAATGCTTCTATCTGTTTTTCTTTAGGCGAAAAATCGTAGTAGTAATCTAATCCTATTTCACCAATTGCAACGATTTTGTCATGTTTTACGAGTTTTTCTATTTTCTGATTGAAAGAAGAATCCCAATCTTTTGTATCGTGAGGATGAACACCAACTGCACCGTATATCATTTCATATTTTTCAGTTAACTCAATTACCTTTTCCGCTGTTTTCAGATCAGTTGCAGGAACTAATATGTAATCCACTTTTGCTTCCACAGCATTTTGAATTACTTGGTCGAGATCTTCTTCGAAGTTTGGATAAAATAGATGTGCGTGTGTATCAATAAACATTTTTAACTCAGATTTCTTATTCTATTTCACCAATAATCAAGGGATGTTCGTTGCATTCGCGTGCAAGCTCTAAAGTAAGTTCTTCCTGCTCTCTTGAAACAATAACAACTAATCCAATACCCATATTAAAAACAGTTCTCATTTCATCATCTGTTACTTTTCCGGCTTCTTGTATAAGCTTAAAAACCGGTGAAGGTTCCCAATTTCCCCACTGGATTTTAAGTTTATATTTTGAGGGAACTATCCGTTTTGTATTTCCAACTATTCCACCGCCGGTAATGTGTGCAAATCCATTTACGTTTACATTTGCTTTTAAAGTTTTGATCAATTTGAAATATGATTTATGAATTTGCAAAAGTTCTTCGCCTAAAGTTCTATTAAGTTTTTCAATATTTTGATTAAGCTTGAAATTTTTAACTAGTACTTCTCTTGCAAGCGAGTAGCCATTTGTGTGCAGTCCGTTTGATGTTATCCCAATTACAATATCTCCAGATTCAATTTTACTTCCATCAATAATTTTTGATTTTTCTACCAATCCAACAATTGTTCCGGATATATCGTATTCACCACCTTGATAAAAGCCCGGCATTTCCGCTGTTTCGCCCCCAATAAGTGCACAGTAGTTTTCCCTACAAGCAACTGAAAATCCTTTTATAATCTCAGTTGATATATTTGAATCCAATTTTGCGAATGACAGATAATCCATAAAATAAAGAGGCTCAGCACCGCAAACAGCAATATCATTAACACAATGATTAACTAAATCCTGACCAATAGTATCGTGCCTGCCCATCTCAAAGGCAATTTTTAGTTTTGTTCCCACTCCATCAACACTTGAAACAAGCACAGGCTCAATATAATCCTTTATATCAAGTTGATAAAAGGAACCAAAATAGCCGATACCAGATAAGACAGAATCATTAAAAGTGGATTTTGCAAGCTCTTTAATTTTCTCAACTGCTTCATTTCCAGTCTTAATGCTAACACCAGCTTTTTCATAGGAAGAGTTCAAGCACACCCTCTAAAAAAATAAGTAGTAAAACATGTTAATAAAATTTAGTATTTAGTATTAGCTTATCAAAATTTTTATGAATCATCTTTTTATCTTTTATATCTAACTTTTAAGATTTATTGTATTAGGGATAACCTTTAGAGCCTTACAAAAATCAGCTTTTTTTAATATATTCGCAGGCTGAATTTCGGAATGTAAAAAATGTCAGAAGAAACACTAAACGAACGGGAAAAAACGATTTTGAGGTCAGTTGTGCAGCAGTTTATCTTAACTGCCACACCGGTAGGCTCGCGTAACGTCGCTAAAAAATACGATATTGGTGTATCGCCGGCTACCGTTAGAAATATTATGGCTGATCTTGAAGACAGCGGATACATCAATCATCCACATACTTCTGCTGGAAGAATACCTACGGACAAAGGTTACAGATACTACGTAGATTCGTTAATGAATATTGAACGAATTCCTTCCAAAGAAAAAGGTTTAATTGAACAGAGTTTTAACGTGGAAATTGATGAGACAGATGATTTAATAAAATTAACTTCTAAACTCTTAAGCTCAATTACAAAACAGCTTGCTTGTGTTACTTATCCTAACATTGAATCTGGAATATTAGAAAAGATTCAAATTGTAAGCTTAACATCAAATAGGATATTGATAGTAATCTCAATTCAATCGGGGCTGGTAAAAACAATTACGATGGAACTTTCTACTGAAATAAAGGACACCCAGGTGTTATCAGTTCAATCAATTCTAAATGAACGACTCTCGGGTTTGACTCTTGCCAATATCAGGTCTACATTCAAAGAACGGTTCAAAGATGTTGTTGATGATCAAAAACCAATAATAAGATTGTTTGTTGAATCTGTGGATAGACTATTTAAAGACGATGTGAAAACTGAGAGGATTATTCTTACAGGTGCTAAAAATGTTATTAGTCAGCCGGAATTCGGAAGTCCCGAAAATTTTCAGAGTATTATAGAACTGATTGAAGACAAAGATGTAATAATTCATATAATGGAAAAATCTTCCACAGCAAATAAAGATGAAGTTTTTATTTCAATCGGGAGTGAGCACGAACAGAAAAAATTAAATGAATACAGTTTTGTTAGTAAAGAGTATCAAATTGGAGAAAGCTACGGTACCCTTGGAATCATAGGCCCTAAAAGAATGGCTTATTCAAAAATAGTTGCAATAGTGGATTATGTAGCAAAAGTTTTATCTGAAAGCATAAAATCACGTTGAATCAAAAAGGAGAAAATTAAAGGTGATGAAAGGAAAAAAAGAAAAGGAAAAAATTGAAGAATTAGAAAACAATATTTCCGAAGAAAATAATCAAGAGCAGCAAGTTGATAATTCACCATCCAGTGAAAGTGAAGACAAAAATGCGCTGGAAAAATCTGATGAAAAAATAACAGAACTTGAGATTCAGGTTAATGAAATGAAGGATAAATATTTAAGAAAAGTTGCTGAATTCGAAAACTATAAAAGAAGATCAGAAGGTGACCAACTAAATCTAATAACATATGGTGCAGAATCATTTATTATAAAAATTCTACCTGTAATTGATGATTTGGAAAGATCGCTGCAGCATATTGATTCTGCAAATGATGCTGATACAGTTAAAAAAGGTATAACGCTGGTTTATGACAAGTTATTAAAAGTATTAGATGAACAGGGCGTTAAAAAAATGGAATCAGTAGGTAAGCCGTTTAACGTTGATTACCACGATGCGCTTATGCAAAGAAAAGAAGACACAGCACAACCCCATACAGTTTTAGAAGAAGTTGAACCTGGATATATATACCGCGATAAAGTTATACGGCACGCAAAAGTTATTGTGAGCGAAGATGTTTCAGAAAATAATGTTCAATCGGAAGAAACAAATTCTGACGATGCAGTAAATAACAAGGATAATTAATTTTTATGGCAAAACGAGATTATTACGAAATACTTGGTATAAACAGAAGTGCCTCTAATGAAGAAATAAAAAAAGCTTATCGCAAGCTTGCAATGCAATATCATCCCGATAGAAATGAGGGAGATAAAGTAGCGGAAGAAAAATTTAAAGAAGCCGCAGAAGCTTATGAAATTTTAAGCCATGATGACAAGCGAAATACATACGATAGGTTTGGACATGAAGGTGTTAGAGGTAGTGGATTCGGCACTGAAGGATTTTCATCTGTTAACGATATTTTTTCTCATTTTTCAGATATATTTGGAGGTTCTTCGATATTTGATGATTTCTTTGGAGGGCAAACAAGGGGCAGATCGGGCCGGCGTACTGGCGGAAATCCCGGCTCTGATTTACGTGTAACATTAAAACTAACTTTAGAAGAAATTGCAACCGGCGTCACGAAAAAAATCAAAATTAAAAAACAGGTTAAATGTGCAGATTGTAATGGAAGTGGCGCAGAGGCAGGAACATCACTAAAAACCTGTACTGTGTGTAACGGATCAGGAGAAGTAAGAAATGTATCGAGATCAGTATTTGGACAGTTTGTAAATATTACAACATGCAGCAATTGCAGCGGAGAAGGTAAAACAATTGATTCGCCATGCAAAAAATGTTATGGTGACGGCAGATACAATGATGAAACCGCTTTAAAAATTGATGTTCCCGCGGGAGTTGAAGAAGGTAATTATATGACAGTGCGTGGTGAAGGAAATGCAGGAAAACGAAGCGGACCAAATGGAGATATTATAGTAGTATTTCAGGAAATAAAACACCGGTTTTTTATTCGCAATGGCGATGATATTGTTTATGATTTATTTGTTTCATTTCCCCAGGCCGCTTTGGGCAACGAAGTTGAAGTTCCCACTCTTACAGGGAAAGCAATGCTTAAAATAGATGCGGGAACACAGCCTGGAAAAATTCTGAGGATGAGAGGTAAAGGAATACGGCACCTGCAAAGTTCAGGTTCCGGTGATCAACTGGTTCGTGTTAATGTAACAGTTCCCAAAAAACTTAATGCGAAGGAAAAAGAATTACTTAATCAGTTGAGCAAACTACCCAATATAAGCTATTTGCCTAATGAAGAGCAGAAAAGCTTTTTTAGTAAATTTGGATTGTAGGTGATTGGGAGCCAATTTTCTTGTTGAATGTAGGAGGCTTCCTTTTCTAAATTTCTTCTTTTTATTTCTGTTGGAAAATTTTAGACTATGATTGAAAAAATTTCAAAGAAAATAGGTTTTACTCCAACAGAGATAAAGGTTATATTATTTTTAGTCTGCATATTTATAGTCGGATATTTCTATAAAGAGTATTTTATAGAAGAAGTTGAAACCGAATATGTTGAGTACGATTATTCAGAACAGGATAGTTTATTCAATTATTTTTCAAGTACCAATCCTGAAGAACGAGAAGATTTAACATTAAAAAAGAATCTTGAAATTAAACGTGAAGTTTTGGAGCTTTCGGAACGAGATTTTGATACGAAAGAAAAACTTCCACCTCTAGTTGAAAAAAGCATAAACATAAATATAGCGGGAATTGAAGAACTCGTGAGATTGCCAGGCATAGGTGAAAAAACTGCAATAAAAATCATTGCATTAAGAAACATCAGAGGCAAATTTGCAAATCTTAAAGAATTGAAAGATGTTAAAGGAATTGGAGAAGTTAAGTTTAACAAAATAAAAAAGTTTTTATATATTGAATAATCAAACAAATATTTTTTCCCGGAGGCATAATGAAATCTAATTCAGGCGACCCTCTCTATATTCATATTATTCTTTACGTTGCTATTGCGATATTAACGGTAATACTGATTAAAGTTGCCATTATAGATCCTAAGGATGTAGTCGCCGTTGAAAAATACAATAAGAATGAATCCAGGTTAAGAATGGATAACATTAAAGAAGCACAAATTATATATCAGAGAAAGCATGGCAATTTTACCGATAACCTTGATGGTCTCATCTCTTTTATCAAAAATGATCCATTTGTTGACAGTATTGTAAATTCATTCGATTCGTTAACCATGAGATCTGCAAATCCTTTTTCACCGCTTTCACACGGGGAATTTACTCCCGAAAGTTTAAAGTTCACACCTAAATCAAATGCAATGTACGTTTTACAAATCGATACTTCTGTTGCGATTGACACTACCGTAAATAGAAGAGGAAGAGTTGTAAAGGTTGATACAACTATTGAATACGGTACAAGATATTATCTTGAAGACCCAGATGGATACGGTACAATTGGGGACCTTGATAATGAAGCATTAAAGAACACCGCATCCTGGGAATAAAAAAGACTGAATGGGTGATTTTAAAAGTCATGCCGGGATTAATATTTCTGCTAACAAACTTCAGTTGCTGGAGGTAAAGAAAGAAAAAGAACATTCTGAAATCATTAACATTAATGAATCCTACTTTAATGAGCAGCTAGATTTTTCGATCGAAAAAAACACTAGTCTTTCCAGTGCTCTGCAAACCGCATTTGATGACATACAGCTAAAACAGCCAATAACAAGTTCACTAGTTTCGTTCTCACTTCCGCAGGAAATTTTTTATACTGTTCAACTTCCATACGAAACCTCGCTGTCACAAAAAGAACTAATTGAAGAATTCAGATGGGAGCTTTCTTTGTTATACCCATTTGTTCCACTTGAAGAATTAATAGTTCAATATGTTAAGATGGATAGAAACTCAATTAATAAAAAAAATACTGCATTAGTAATTGCAATTGAAAAAAAACATATTAAGCTCATTAAAAATTTCTGTATAAAAAATAACCTATCTCTCCGATATGTTGACAGTTCTATGATTGCCGCAAACAGGCTGTTCAATTCAATGGAAGAGCTTACTAGTAAAGGACTAACTTTAAATATTTTGACAGTTAGCAATTCTTTCTCTTTTACACTAAATGTTAGCAGAAAACCGGCTTACGTAAGAATTTTTCAAGTGGCCAAGAACAAAAAAGTATCTGATATTCTTGCCGATGAACTCAATTCCAGCAATCTTAAAAACATTAAAACTGAACTAGCAAACGAAGCTTATATTTCCGGCGATGGAATTACTGCTGAGTTGATTTCACAGCTAAGAATTGCCACAGGACTCAATTTCAAGCAATTAAATCCCTTTAAAGATTCCAAGGTAAAGCAGGATTTAAAGAATGGAAATCTGATTGATGAAAAGTACAGTTCATTTACCTCTGCTGCAGGAATAGCTTTTCGATTGATTTAGTCTTTACAATTCTTTTTATATTCATTTTATGAAACTGAGAATTATTTCTGGCATTTATAAAGGCAGGCAAATAAATGTTCCAAAGTCAGAAAAGGTACGCCCAACAACTGACCGTGTGCGAGAATCATTGTTCAACATTTTAACTAATAAAATTGTTTTTTATAGTATAAAAATTTTGGATCTTTATGCTGGTTCCGGCTCGCTAGGATTGGAATGTTTAAGCCGTGGAGCTTCTGAAGTCCATTTCGTAGAGCAAGATTTTATCATATATAAAAATTTGGAGCAAAATATTAGTTCACTTAATGCTGAAAATAGCTGTAAAATATTCAAAACAACTGCAAATAGATTCTCTTCAAAAGAAAGCAAAACAAAGTATAACTTAATACTAGCTGATCCTCCATTCTTTAAAAACGATATTTACAATGTGGTTAAAAATATTATTCACAATAAATACCTTGCTAAAGATGCAATAATGATTATCGAAAGATCAATTCAAACAAAAGAAAAAGATATTGAATATTTAAAACAAGAACCATTTAAAATAATAGGTGATAATTGTCTCTACGAAATTTCAAATTAAAAGTTATAATTTTTTTAATTCTTTTAACTCAACTTTTATTAGCACAGCCGTTTGAAAGGAAGTTAAATTTAATCCCTGTCTTTGACGGTGATGGTTTAATTGAAAATATTTTTTCTGGTGGTCATAATAATTTAGAACATCAATTTATTGATATTGATGGAGATAATGATTTGGATATTTTTTATCTCGACAGCGATCAAACATTCGGTTGGTATAAAAATATCGGGAATAATTTTAATGCAGAATTAGAGTTTCAATTAGTTAATCCTGCAGGACTATTTTTTTCAAATTGGTTTTATTTTGTTGATATAGATGCAGACGGCGATCTTGATTATTTTACGGGCAATGTTGATAAAATTTCACTTTACAGAAACGATGGCAGCACAATCTCTGCCTCGTTTTCAATTCATGAAGATATACTGTTGGATGATTTGGGCGATCCTATCTTCAGCGAATTCGACAGTAATCATTTACTTGTAGATATTGATGCTGATAACGATTACGACTTAATTATGGGCAGTACTGCTGGTAAATTAACTTATTACGAGAATATCGGAATTCCTCAGCAATACAATTTTCAATTCATTACCGATCAATGGCAGAATATTGTAATCATTGGGGGCGACGCTTCAAATCGGCACGGTGCAAGCTCAATTGAGTTTGCAGATATTGATGCAGATAATGACTTCGATTTATTTTGGGGAGATTTTTTCAGTAAAAGTTTATACTTTATTGAAAACCAGGGAACTGCAACTACACCAAACATGCAGCTTGTTTCGAACGTTTATCCAATTAATTCCGATAGTGTTTATACCAGCGGATTTAACATGCCGCGCTTCGCAGATATTGATGCCGATAGTGATTTGGATCTTTTTGTTTCTGTACTTTACAATTCCACCGTACCACAATCTTTATTGTTTTATGAAAATACAGGTGACAGGTTTTTTGCAGCACACCAGCTTGTAACGGAAAACTATATTAAAACATTGGATGTAAGAAATAACAGCATTCCTTCATTTGCAGATATTGATGATGACAATGATCCCGATTTATTTTTAGGTTCATTGAATAGTCCGCTTGGCACTATTCATTTTTTGGAGAATACTGGGACAACCGACAACCCCACATTTTCATATTTTGATTCTTCATTTTTCAATATCGAAAAAGATTTGAGCACTTCCCCATCATTTGGCGACCTCGATGATGACGGTGATTACGATTTGCTTGTTGGAAAATTCAATGGGCAGATTGATATTTATTTAAACTCAGGGAATGCATCTACACCGATATTTACAACAAGCACTATTTTACAAGATGAAAATTCAAATACAATTGATGTGGGAAATTCATCTATTCCATTTTTAGTCGATGTGGATAACGATCTTGATCTTGATTTAACACTCGGCGGGTTTAACGGTAAAATTGAATTTTATTTAAATACAGGAACACCACAAATCTATTCTTTCAAGAAGGATACATTTTACTTTGCGACCGGAACAGCATTTATAGATGTTGGAGATAACAGCACACCATTTTTAATTGATTATGATAAAGACGGATCGTTAGATTTGTTTTCCGGTAGCCGTGATGGCAAAATGTATTATTTTAAGAATGAAGGCAGTAATCTCTCTCCTGTGTGGAATGAAATAACAGATTTATTTATAAATGAAAATTTCGGGGGAAACACAGCACCTTACTTTGTTGATATAGACCGTGATTCCGATACTGATTTATTGCTTGGAAATGTAAAAGGAGGATTATATCTTTACGATAATACTGAAATATCAATAGTTGCTGAATGGGAAACAAAACCGGTTGATAATTTTACTCTAAAATCATATCCCAACCCATTTAATCCTGAAATAAATATCGTATTGAATACAAGTACAGGTGAGATAATAACAATAGAAATTTTTAATATCCTCGGTGAAAAAGTAAAATTTCTTTTTAATGGATTTATCCCTGCAGGACTTACTACACTTCAGTGGAATGGTAGAAGTGATGCTGGTTCTATTTTACCCTCGGGTACTTATATAGTTCTTGCACGCTCTAAAAAACAGAATCAAGTAATTAAAGTTTCTTTTCTTAAATAATCAAAAAGAATATATTTATGAAAAAATTAGTAATACTTTGCAGTATTATATCCATATTTGCGATTGGAGAATCAGTTCCGCAAAACGTTGATTTATTAGGCTCCTTAAATCCATACCCTAACTTAGATTACACGGATATTTGGGGTTATTCTGCTGCTGGCAGAGAGTATGCATTTATGGGCGTAACCGGGGGAACTTCTATTATTGATGTAACAAATCCTGCATCACCTGTTGAAGTTGATTTTATTGCCGGCCCGCTTGCCCCTCCGTATGAATGGCGCGATATAAAAACACACTTAAATTTTGCTTATATCATTTGCGAAGGAATTGGAGCCGGTTCAGGATTGCAGATTGTTGATCTTTCCTATTTACCGGATAGTGCTTCCCTTGTTAATACTTACGATAATACTTTTACTTCCGCACATAACATTTACATTGCTGATGGTTATGCATACGTGGTTGGAACAGATTTAGGGGGTATGCATATTTTAGATCTTGGACTGCCAAACAATCCGATAGAAACAGCATATTATTCATCGAGTGGTTATATACATGATGTTTACGTCTGGAATGATACTGCATATGCTTCTTCAAATAACACTTACGATCTTGTAGATGTTACAAACAAAAACAATCCTCAGCTAATAAGTGCAAGTATAAATATACCCGGAACATACGCACACAGCGGCTGGCTAACAGAAGATAAAAGATATTTTATTGCAACTGAAGAATTTAACGTTCGTGACATTTTAGTTTTTGATTTAGTTGACAGATCTACTTGGGATTTAGTTGTTCCCGAGTGGCAAACAGGTTCTAATTCACCAGTGCACAATGTTTTTGTATTAGATGATTATGCACATATATCTTATTATGAAGATGGGTATGTTGTTTTAGATATTTCAAATCCTCAGTTGCCTCAAATTGCCGGACAGTATGATACCCATCCAGGCGGAAGTCTTGGTTTATATACAGGTGCTTGGGGAGTTTATCCATATTTACCATCAGGTAATATTTTAATTTCAGATATGGTTACTGGTCTATACGTTGTAAAGTTTAATCCACCAGTTACAGAGGTGGAAAATGAATTGGAACAAATAAATACATTTCAATTGGAGCAGAATTATCCAAATCCGTTCAATCCTTCAACAAAAATAAAATTTACAATTCCATTTTTAGAGACAAATGGCAATGCAGATGTATTTACC
This sequence comes from Ignavibacteriaceae bacterium, assembly GCA_013042995.1. Classification (GTDB taxonomy): domain Bacteria; phylum Bacteroidota; class Ignavibacteria; order Ignavibacteriales; family Ignavibacteriaceae; genus IGN2. The sequence continues at coordinate 15,569 of JABDPB010000152.1, forward strand.
ACTTTAAAAGTTTATGATGTTTTAGGAAACGAAGTCACAACACTGCTTAATGAAAACAAACCTTCAGGTACATACGAAGTTAATTTTGAGGCTGAAAATTTACCGTCAGGAGTGTACATAGCTCAGCTTAGAGCAGCAAATCAAGTTAAAACGATTAAAATGAGTTTAGTTAAATAATTTTTTTAGAGGAGATAATGACAAAGAAACTTTTTTCCATTTTACTTTTTATTTCAGTAGTTGGTTTTTCACAAACCAATATTGAGTTGATAAGTAATTTAAATCAATATCCGGGTGATGGATATAACGATATTTGGGGATATGTTGATGGTGTTGGAATTGAATATGCTTTGCTTGGAGTTAGAAGCGGAACTTCAATTTTAAACTTATCTGATCCGCAAAATCCTGTTGAAGCTGCTTTTATTCCGGGCATTTTTTCAGTTTGGCGAGATATAAAAGTTCACGGGCAGCATGCATACGTCATCACTGAAGGAACCGGAAGTGGAGAGGGTCTACAAATAATTGACCTCTCGCAGCTTCCTACCACTGCAACACTTGTTAATACAATAGACACCTGGTTTGAAAGAGCACACAACATTTTTATTGATGATGGTTATGCTTATGTGATTGGAACTGACGGCGGCGGTGGAATGCACATACTCAATTTAAGTGATCCGGTTAATCCCACACGAACTGCTTATTATACAGGAAGCCAGTACATTCACGATGTTTATGTTTGGAATGATACAGTTGTAGCTTGTGCTGAGGATACTTATGATCTTGTGGATGTAAGTAATAAATCAAATCCGCAATTAATTTCATCAAGTATTGCAATACCCGGAATTTATGCACACGCAGGTTGGATGACGGAAGACAAAAGATATTTTATCGGTACAGAAGAATTTAATACAGTTGATATAACAGTTTGGGATTTAGTAGACAGAACAACCTGGGATCTCGTTGTTCCGGAGTGGCAAATGCCTACTAATTCAATTGTTCATAATCTTTTTATAAAAGGAAATTATGCACATGTCTCATATTACTCGGATGGATATGTTGTGCTTGATATTTCCGATCCTTTAATTCCTTTGCTGGCAGGAGAATATAATACGCCCGATATGTGGGGCTGCTATCCTTATTTGCCATCAGGAATTACAATCTGTTCGGATATGGATAACGGATTATACGTTTTCCAGTTTAACGAAAGTAATATTGCACCGATAATTTCTCATAGTCCTATAAATACTGTGCTTAACTCAGATCCAGTTATACTCTCAGCTACAATTTCAGATGATGGAAGTATTCTTGAAGCAAATTTGAGATATAGAACAATATATAATGGAAATACAAGTCCATGGAATATTGTTATTGATCCAAATGGACCGAATGGAAATATATTTGAATATGAAGTTCCCGGGCAACCGGATGATACATTTGTGGAGTACTATTTTTCTGCACAGGATGATGATGATAATGTAACAACTCTTCCTGAAGGCGGTTCAGGTATCAATCCACCAGGCAGCACTCCCCCATCAACGTTTTTTACATATGAAGTTAAGGTACCGGGTGTACCAGTTATTTTATCTTTTACACCAGCCGGAGATACCACAATTGCTCCTAATGGACTTGTTGGATTTTCCGTTGATGCTTCGGACACAAGCGGATTCAATTTAGGTTACACTTGGTTTAAGGACGGACAGCAGCTTGCGAATACCGGTAACAGTTATTTATATGTTTCTAATTCCGGTTTGCCATACCCTCGGGTTGATACCGTTGAATGTATTGTAAATAATGGATACAACAGTGTTGATCTTGCCTGGCTCGTTACTGTTGATGATCCATCGAATGTGAATGGGAACAATATCCCCATCGAATATTCATTAAAACAAAATTATCCTAATCCATTTAATCCATCTACAAGTATTAAATTTAGTATTCCAGAAAGCGAGTTTGTTAACTTATCAATCTACAATCTTGTCGGAGAAAAAGTTAATGAGCTTGTAAATGAGAATCTTGCTGCAGGTGAATATAACTTTAATTTTGATGCGGTTAGTCTTCCATCAGGAATTTACATTGCACAAATAAATGCAGGAAGTTTTAACAAAACTATAAAGATGACTTTACTTAAATAAGGGGAAACTTTATGCGATTCATTCTATTATCTACTATCACCGCAATAAGCATTTTAGTATTAACTACCAGTTGCAGCGAAGACAGTCCAATTGTACCACCTCCTGATAACACAAACGGATTTCAAACAGAAGCGATTGCAAAAGTATTTTCTGAGAACTGTTCAACATCAGGCTGCCATGCGGGTAGTTCTCCGGCGAGCGGATTATCAATTAGCAACCTTTCTGAATTATTAAAGGGAAGTATCAACCGTTCAGGCGGCAGCATTCCCAATTACGGAGGTGAATCAATTATTCCTTTTCGTTTAGATGAAAGTTTGCTTTATCAAATATTATTAGGAAAAGTAACGCCAATAACACCCCACGATGCTGTCTCATTAACACAGGCGGAAAAAGATACAATTAAAAACTGGCTTACGAACGGTGCAAGAGATAACAATAATAATCTTCCGTTTCAAACTCCTTCTTACAGGGTTTATGTTTGCAACCAGAATAGTGACAAAATCTCCGTGATTGATGGTGATTCAAAAATTGTTTCAGCGATAATAGATGTAGAGCAACCAAGCTTGCAACCTGCAAACCCTCATATGGTTAAAGTTAGAGATGGGTTTTTATATGCAACTCTAATAGGTGCGGGTAAGTTTCTAAAAATAAATACAAGTGATTATTCGCTCGCGGGAGAAGTAAGCAGTATTACAAAAGCTGGAATGATAATTATTCATCCAAATGGGAATAAAGCTTTTGTTTCCCGATCTTCGACTTCAAATCCGGATTTTCAATCTATATATGCTATTGATATAACAAACATGTCCATCCTGAGCGAAGTTACATTAGCTGCACCAGGCATTCCACATGGTATGGCTTTAACCCCGGATGGATCAAAGCTTTACGTAGCTAATCTTAGTTTGAGCAGAATAAGCATTGTTGATGGGAATACAAATCAATACGGAAATTTTGATGATATAGTTTTGCCCACAGGAACAGAACCAATGCAAGCAATGGTTTCACCAGATGGAAATTTCCTTTATGTATCTGCACGAGGGACAGCAAAACTTATGGTGTTCGATACACAAAGTGATACAATGATTACAGAAGTATCAGTTGATATGATGCCGATGCAAATTGCTGTTACAAGCAACGGAAATAAAATTTATGTTGGTTCAATGATGATGAGTACCGTAAATGTGGTGGAGAAAAACGGAAACAATTGGACAAGGACCAAACAAATCTCACATCCTGGATTTAATATGTTGCATGGCATTGACTTAACAGCTGATGATAGATATTTGTATGTTTCAAGCAGAAATACAAATGGAAATTTTAAGCCGTACTTTGAAGTTGAAAATGAAGGTCCCCCGGGAACAATTGGGATTATTGATACACAAACTGATGAAGTTGTAAAGCTGATTGAAATAGAAGAATTTGGATCAGGATTAGTTGTAGAGAAGTAAAATGAACTTTAAGCAATTTCCAGCCCGTTTTTTAACGGGCTTCCTTATTTTGCTTAAAAATGGTTCCTAGACTTGCCTCAAACTCACCCACTATTTCAAGATTATTCATTTTAACCGCAAATAAATAAATAATAGATTCCCCAAGTTTTAATAAAATGAACTTTTACTTTCTAAAATATGTTTATAAAGTATTATCAAAAAAAATATGTCAATAATCAAATTAAATAAAGAAAATTTCAGTTCGGTAACATCAGCTAAAGGTATAGTTATGGTTGACTGTTGGGCTGAATGGTGCGGTGCCTGCAAAACATTTAACCCAATTTATGAAAGAGTTGCAGGAAAGTATACTCATCATAAATTTGCTAAAATTGATGCCACTACTGAGAAAGATTTGATATCATCTTTAGAAATCGAAAATATACCGGCTTTATTATTGTATCGAGATGGATTTCTATTATTCAAACAGCCTGGGTATTATGAAGAGGATAAATTAAAAGATATCATTAATCAGGCAGAAAATGTTGATATGGATGAGGTAAAAGCTCATATCGAAGCTCAAAATGAAAAATAAAATTTTTCACTAATTAACTATAAATAAAAATAAGAAAATGGAGAAAACAATGGAAAACGAAA
>JABDPB010000041.1 GCA_013042995.1 Ignavibacteriaceae bacterium
TAGCCCCGATTTCTCGGGGTTATTCCAAATCTAAGGGTAGATTACTTACGTGTTACTCACCCGTGCGCCACTTTACTAAAGATATTGCTACCTTATTCTCGTAGACTTGCATGTGTTAAGCACGCCGCCAGCGTTCGTCCTGAGCCAGGATCAAACTCTCCGTAGTAGAGTTTAAATTTTGTGTAATCTGGCGTTTAGTACGCTTTGTTGAAACCGTTTAATTGACTTAATTAAACGCACTCACTCTTTCAAAGAACAAAATAAAACCTTCAGAATTGAAGGACTGTAAATTTACTTTCTTTATTTAATAAAGTCAACTAGAATTAGCCAACTTTCAATATCTTTTTTCTGAACGTATTAGAACTGATTCTAGTAACAAATTGCTTTAAGAAGCGTAGCAAATATATTGTTTAAAACTTCAAAGTCAAGTCACATTATTTATTTACGATCGTTACGATAGATAATAAAATTGCAGCAATACTTGCTAGTAGACTAATATAGACTGAATATTCAAACACATATGATCTAAAACTTCTAAGATTTTCTTTAGGAACATAAATATAGTCACCTTCCTCTATTATAATCCCTTCTTCTCGTATAGGTGAAACCCAAGCTCTAGAACCACCTTTTATTACCATTATTTCATCTTCTTCTGCAAGTTCCCCCAATCCACTTGCTTCGTTAACATAATAGCTAAAATCTTTACCGTCAATAAAGGTTACATGCCCTGGTCTTAAAACCTGCCCAAAAACATAAACCGAATTTTGGATGGGTGGAATTATTATAACATCTCCATTATGAACCTTATAATTTGCGATATCAGATTCTGGATCTTCTATTTTTCTAAAATCTAAAGAGCTGCCTTCGGTTAAGACTCTTAATTGATTTTCAAGATTAAAATAATTTGAATCTTCAGATATTACATTCGACATCCTGTACATTAGTGCTAATTCAAGATTTAATATTGTATTTCTAAACCTTGGATCTTCAAGTTCAGGCTGATCGTTCAATTTAATATTGTACTGCTGCTCCAATAAAATGGCTAGACTATTTTGAGAATAGACTCTTGCTCTTTTAAGAGAAGCTTTTGGTGTAAAACCTCCACAAAATTCAATCACTTCGAAAAGGGTTGTATTGTTTTTAGTTATAGGGATTATGCCTGGTACGTTAACTTCGCCTAAAACTTTTACTGTAAAGTTTCTTATTTGAGTTTCGGGAGCCAAAAATCTAATACGATCGCCTCTTTGAATTTGAAAATTTTCATTAGCAGAGAGTTTGATTATAGCCTGAGTTTCACCATTATATGAGAGTCTTGAGACCTCTATACTATCTACATTGAGATAGGCTGGATTTATTCCATCCACTAATTCTAAGGCATCACTTAGCTGATCACCTTCAACAAAGAAAAAAGTTCCAGGTTTATTAACTGCACCGTAAACTGAGAAAAAATTCCTAGCAATATCGTATGTTGGAAATACAATTACGTCATCGTTTTTTAGGTATGGATTGTTTGAGAAATCACCATTTACTCTAAACTTTTGAAGATCAATTTGCAATTCTTCACCCGAAGAACGTTTTATAACAATTCCCCTCAGTCCAAAATTTGCTAGTTCTTCTTTTAACTTTCTGTAAATTTCAGGATCGGTGGTTACTTTTAAGGTCAAATCAACAGCTTCAGCATACATTCTTGTAACAAATTCATCTACTCTTTCGGTCTTAAGTGCAGGGAAAGTGCCAGTTACAGGAAAACTCCCTCCAATCGTAACACTAATAGTTGCCATTGTAAGTAATGAGTTAGTATTCCTGTCATCAAGAATTTGTGCTTGCAGGTTATTATATAGTAAAATTATGGAGCAAATTATGTAAATAGCTTTCATAGAATGATTCCTTTATTGAGAGCGATTAAATAACAGTGCGGTCAGTATATTGTGATTTATAGTACTGTAAATAATCACCTGAAATTATTCTTTCCCACCAATTTTGATTTTTTATGTACCAGTTTATTGTCTCTTTTAAAGCATCTTGGAATTTGAATGATGGTTTCCAATCAAACTCGATTTTTATTTTATTTGAATCAATTGCGTACCGTCTGTCGTGTCCCGGTCTGTCTTTAACAAATTCGATCAGACTATCAGGTTTATTCAATTGTTCTAAAATAAGTTTAATTATATCAATATTTTTCATTTCACTACTGGCGCCAACATTGTAAACTTCTCCAGGTTTCCCTCTTTCTAAAACAAGTTCCACAGCTATATTATGATCCGAAACAAATATCCAATCGCGTATATTTTTACCATCTCCGTACACAGGAAGCTTTTTATCGTTAAGCGCATTGATGATCATCAATGGAATTAATTTTTCAGGAAATTGATATGGACCATAATTGTTTGAGCAGCGAGTAATAACTACTGGTAAGTTATAAGTATGATGAAATGCAAGTGCCGCTAAATCTGCAGAAGCTTTACTTGCTGAATATGGACTGTTAGGATGGAGCGGTGTTGTTTCTTTGAACAAGCCATCTTTCCCTAGACTCCCATAAACTTCATCGGTGGAAATCTGAACAAATTTTTCAACATTAAAAACTTTAGCATTTTCAAGTAAAACATTTGTACCAATTACGTTTGTTCTAAAGAATATTTCCGAACCTAATATGCTTCTGTCCACATGAGATTCTGCTGCAAAATTAACAACATGAGTGATTTCATATTTTCCAAAAATATATTTAACCAATTCATCGTTAACTATATCACCTTTAATAAAAACATAATTTTTGTTGTCCACACAATCTATTAAATTTTCAAGATTGCCAGCATAGGTAAGTTTGTCTAAATTAACAATAAAAATGTCGTCTCTGCAATGAAGGATATGTTTTATGAAATTACTTCCAATAAATCCAGCCCCGCCTGTAACTAGAATCTTCTTCATATCAATAAGAAAAGAATCCTACAAATATTCCTGATTGAATAAAAAATGAATTACTGTTGATATTTGAAGGAACACCTGAAAGAGGTTGATCATTATCTGCAGTCCAATCGGATGCAAAAGTTATCTGGTAGCCAACTCCTAAACGGAGAGATACAAATCTGTAAATAGGATAATCAACATTCAGAGTTGGAGTAATCATCCAAAAACTATTAGTCAGCAGTTTGCTATAACTATCGGAAGGTAAATTAGGATTGGAGAAATCTTCCCAAACAGCGTTCCAATCAAAAGCAGCATTATTGCCGTAAAGGTGAATTTCCATATTACCTGCACCTATAACTGTTCCGATAGAAACTCCAAAATTCTTAATAAAAGGTAAAGTGTATTCAAAAGTAACTCCGCCACCCCCAAGTGAATAAACAACTTCTCTATTTATTGTATTAATTTTTTGAGTTGAATTTATTGATCCACCAAAACCCATACCGCCGACCCGAAGATTTTTCACAAAACCTATATAAATAAATCCTGCTATTCCCGAAGAGTAAAAACCACTTGTTGAAAGTTCCGGCATTCCTGCTGGAAGGAATTTGTTTACGGGACTTACTTCAGGAATATACCATGCTGGTACATAACCAATTCCGCCTCCAAATGGCGCATCAAAAAACTGGGCTTGCTGCCCAAGGGCTATAAAGCCGGGAAGAAATAAAATGATAAATAAAAGTTTTTTATGCATAGACTTTAGTTTAATAATTTATAAATTTACCAAAGGCACTAAGTAAATCCAAAGAATGGTTTGTTTCAAAATTTCTAATCAAGCAAATCTAACTAGGCAGATATAAACAGAATAAGTCACTAAATTAGTATATAATATGAAAAAATTATTAATAACAGGCGGAAGCGGATTGCTGGGTCAGCATTTGAATTTAGAATCTAGTGAAAAAGTTAAATTTCACACTATTTACAGCAATAATATTGGAAATTGTAACCAATTCTCTTCATCAAAAATAAACATCAATAACAAACATGAGTTAAAAAATATTTTTAATATTTTCAATCCTGATGTAGTTATTCATGCTGCTGCAATTACAAATCCTGTTCCTTTTCAAGATCAATCCAGCAGAGAATATTTTGAAACGAATGTAAGCGCAACAAAATCAATTGGCGAGCTGTGTGAATTGCACAATTCAAAACTTGTTTACATCTCAACCGATTTGGTATATGCCGGATACCGCGGTCCTTTTCACACTGAAAATGGCAAACTAATTCCTGCTACACTCTATGCAGAGACAAAATTGATTGGTGAAGAAAAAGTTAGGCAGACTTGTGACAATTATTTAATATTTAGGACATCGCTGCTATACGGAATAGGACTTCATCACGCAAGATGCCATTTTCAGACTATGGTGGAAAACTTTAAAACCAGCAAACCAGTAAAGCTATTTACAGATCAGTTTAGGACTCCTGTTTCGCTTAAAGATTCATCAAAAATAATTTTTAACCTGGCAGAAACTGATTTGAAAGCTGAAACAATTAACCTCGGAGGAACGGAAAGAGTTTCAAGATTTGAACTTGGGGAAATACTTTGCTCAGTTGCTAAGTTTGATAAAAATTTAATAGAAAAAATTACGATGGACGATATCCCCAGTTTTCCTCAGGTTGAAGATGTTTCATTAAAAATTGAAAAGCTTCAATCATTTGGTTTTGTGCCCCGTTCAATTGAAGAAAACACTGCTGAAATCATTAAATCCCCTTGATATTATTTTGTTGGTTCATAAACGTTTACTTTATTGGCTCTGCAGCCCTGAGGACAATTACCCCCGAATGCCTTTTAAAATTCAATAGGTAATCAGAGAGCGGTAGTTCGCTTATTTGTACTTTTGCATCTTTGGTCGGTGCATGTAAAAGGTGAATCCTTCCGCTATCCATTTTTACGGCAATTCCAACATGCCCTATATCCAGTCCTTCAACTGTTGTAGTTATGGCAAGCAGATCGCCATTATTAATTTCCTTTTCTTTTTTAGCAAGCTCATTTTCAGGAATATAAAAATAATCTCGTTCTCTGATTTCTGCTTCCTTTTTCTTTATTTCAGAAATGAACTTAGGATTTTTTTCCAGCTGTTTATAATATTCTGGATGAGTTGACATAAAGTTTACATCAAATTTTAATTGTAAACCACCAATACTTTTTGTTACATCTTTAACTACACATTTTAAAATATTGTTATCTATCCAGTCAGAAAAGTAGTGCAGGCGTGAAGGATATTTATTAATTATTCCATTTCTGTAACGAACGAATTGAAGTTCGCTCTGATAATCATCAAAAGAAGTTTTACCTTTTTTAATGCAGCGAGCTAACACTAAAGAATTTTCGAGTAATGTTGTGCAATCTAAACCAGTTAAATTAATTACAAGCTGCTCATTACCATCTTTTTCAATTCCATGTGCAAGATAATCTGTACCAATAAAACTTTTTCCAACTTCAGCAATCAAATCTCCAATTGGTAGGCTTTCCCAATCTTTATCAATCGCTAATTGAAATTTTGAATTGCAAATCTCAACATCATTCTCAGAAAAAATTTGCGCCTTCAAAACTATCGAACAAGATAGGATAATGAATAAAAGGATATGTATTAGATTCATTTTAAGTCCCGAAATTTGCAACCCGAATTTTTAGATGATGTCTTCATCGGAAGGAGCAGCAACATACTCTTCAATCTGCCTTGCGTGTGCAAGATTTTCAAAACGAGCATATTCTTTAACAAAGGCAAGTTTTACATTTCCAGTCGGACCATTTCTCTGCTTGGCTACAATCACTTCAGCAACTCCTTCCCATGATTCTCCATTATCGTCTTTTTCCATACCATAATATTCGGGTCTGCTTAAAAACGTAACAACATCGGCATCTTGTTCAATCGAGCCCGATTCTCTCAAATCTGCGAGTTGCGGTCTTTTATCACTCCTTGCTTCAACTGCACGATTTAACTGCGAGAGCGCAATCACTGGTATGTTAAGTTCTTTTGCAAGCGCCTTGAGTGATCGGGAAATATGAGATATTTCTCTTTCGCGTGATTCTGCACTTGCTGGTCCGGTCATCAATTGAAGATAATCTATAATTATCAGTCCTATATTCTTCTCAGCTTTTAATCTCCTTGCTTTTGCACGTATTTCTAAAACAGTTTGTGAAGGAGAATCATCGACAAAAATCGGGGCATCAGTTAATTTATGTACAGTTTTACTAAGTTTAGGTCCTTCTGAGTGCGGCAGTTTTCCGGTTCTTACAAGATGAGCATTAATTCTTGCTTCGGAACAAATCATTCGGATGATCAATTGCATTGTTGCCATCTCCAGACTAAAAATTCCAACCGGTACTTTGTGATCAATTGCTGCATTACGTGCCATTGATAGAGCTAGCGCAGTTTTACCTATTGATGGTCTTGCTGCAAGAATTATTAAATCGGACTTTTGTAATCCACCAAGAATTTCATCAAGTTCGTAAAAACCTGTTGGTACGGAAAATTTTTGATTTGTAGACGAATGAATTGTCTCAATGTATTCCATTGCATCTCTCACAGCTCTATCCATTCCCTGGTATGATTTTGAGAGATGACTTTCTGTAATTTCAAATATTTTGCTTTCAGCTTCGTCTAATATTTCAAAAGCATCTGCGGTTCCATCATAGGCATTTTTAGCAATTTCGTGCGCACTTGTAATTAGCCCTCTCAGAATCTGTTTCTCAAGTATAATTTTAGCGTGATATTCAATATTTGCAGCAGAGGGAATATTCTGCGATAGTTTGCTCAAATAGACTGCACCACCGGCTTCTTCAAGTTCGCCTCTTTTTTTAAGTTCTTCGTAAAGAGTAACAGTGTCAATTGGTTCATCTGAATCGAACAAAGAAACCATAGCTTCAAAAATTCTTTTGTGTGCTTTTAAGTAGAAGCTTTCAGCCGTTAACATTTCCAATGCTTTCGGTACTGCTTCCTTTTCAATCATCATTGCACCTAAAACTGATGCTTCTATTTCAGGTACCGAAGGCGGCTTAACATCAGATGGAACTAACTGATCAATACCGTTATTGCTATTTGATTTTTTTGACTTTGCCATTGAAGTGTTTATACCTACTTGGAAAAAATACCCCGCGGGTTGCGGGGTAAAATTCTAACACATTTTAATTACAGTCGGAAGTTCGGAAATGAAATTGAAAGAGTCAAATACACATTAAAATGAATAATAAATTCAGCTTAATTTTCACATTATTCTATCTAACGAGTTCATTGTACAACTTTTTAAATTTCTTCAAATCTTCCCAGCAGTCTTTTTTCCAGTGTGGATTGCGGAGCAATGCCGCAGAGTGATATGTAACCATAACTTTTGCATCTTCAAATTCATAAACCTTACCGCGTAAATTCCCCAACGAATCTCTTTTTTTTAATAAACCCCGTGCAGCTGTTAATCCCAAGCACAAAATTAGTTTTGGTTTAATCAAATCAACTTGTTTTTTAAGATAGGGCATACAAGTTTCCATTTCATCGGGTAATGGAGTGCGGTTTCCCGGCGGACGGCACTTTACAACATTCCCGATAAATACTTCCTCTCTTTCAAAATTTATTGCTTTAAGCATATCGGTTAGAAGCTTTCCTGCCCTTCCAACAAAAGGTAAACCCTGCTTATCTTCTTCTGCACCAGGACCTTCACCAATTACCATAACATCTGCATTAGGATTGCCGGTTCCGAATACAAATTTATTTCTGTTTTGATGCAGCCGGCAGCCGGTGCAATTGCAGATATGTTCTTCTAATTCTTCAAGTGATATTGCCTTTTCCCAATCCTCTTTTTCGGCTGGAAAAAGTTCCGACTGCTCTGTTTTTGTTTCAGGTTTTTTAACGATTGTTCTCCTATCTATTTTCGGAAAAAATAATTCATCACCAAATATTTCTTTTTGAGTTAAAAGTGCTTGAAGAATTTTCTTTTTGTGGTTCTTTGCCATATTTACAAAAGAAAATAATAGGTTTAAAGAAAAATAAATCCGGCATAAGCCGGATTAATAAAATTACAAATTGAAAAAAACGAAATTTTTTACTCCTTAAATTGGTATCCTAAATTGCTTTCAAGAAATTCATTTAATGCATGAATATGCGGTTTCTCGCGCTTTTCTAAATCTAAAGCAATTTTGAGTTGTGCCGGGTTATCAACGTCTTCGCTTTCATCATCAGTCGTACTTTCAGGTAATGTACTAAGTAGAGCATTAAACTCAATTTTGTTTTCACTGTTTAACTGGCGTGCTCTTTTTGAACAAACAATTATCGCTTCATAAACATTACCGGCTCTTTCTTCAATTTCTCTTAAATCAACAGGATTTATTGACATTAATTTTTTTCTCCTTTTAATATTTTAGTTACTAAATCCGAGGTTTGTTCTACAGCTTTTTCAAGATTTTCATTTACTATAATATAATCAAACTTGTCTTTCAGACTCAATTCCATTTTAGCTCTCTTAATTCTTTTATTAAAATCTTCTTCGTTTTCTGTTTTACGTTCCCTAAGCCTGGTAACAAGTTCTTTATAACTCGGGGGCGAAATATAAATTAAATGTGCAAAAGGATAAAGTTTTTTTATTGAAAGTGCTCCTTTTACATCAACTTCTAACAAAACAGGTTTGCCCGAGTTAATAGTTTTATTTATAACACTTTTATAGGTGCCATAATAGTAATCATAAAATTTTTCCCACTCGATAAACTCATTGTGTTTAATTTTCTGCTTAAACTCTTCTTCTGTAATAAAATAGTACTCAACACCGTTTTTTTCTGTTTCTCTTATTGGGCGAGTTGTTGCAGAAATTGAAAAAACAAATTCAGGAAATTGGGCAAGAATTCTTTTAACAATTGTGGTTTTACCGGCGCCGCTTGGAGCGGCAACTGCAATAATTTCTCCCTTCATCTTTTACAAATTTTACTCAATGTTTTGAATTTGCTCCCTGATTTTTTCTATTTCTTCCTTTATGTGAACAGCTTTGTGAATTACAGCAGTGGATACAGATTTAGAAGAAATCGTATTTGCTTCCCTGTTAATTTCCTGGCAAAGAAAATTTAATTTTCTTCCCGGCTCTTTTTCATTTTTTAAACTTGATTTAAAAAAGCTTAAATGGCTATTTAACCTAACACACTCTTCAGTAATGTCAGCTCTTTCTGAAAGCAAAGCTAATTCAAGATTCAATCGGTCTTTATCAATTTTTGCGTTGCTGATGAGTTCCAGCGCTCGTTTTTTAAGGCTATCAAAATATTTATTTATGCTTTTACCAGATTCTTTTTCAATTAAGACAACATTTTTTTCAATCTGCACAGCACGTTGAATTATATCTTTTGCAAGTACTGAGCCTTCATTTTTTTTCATTCTATTTAATTCAGCAATTGCTTTATTCAACGCATTTTTAACTATTGAAAAATTTGATGTGCTTATTTTAGTTTCTTCAGGTGAAAAAATATCTTTATTAACTAAAATATCTTCTAGTTTTATATTCTCTTTAATTTTTGCAGCAGATTTAATTTTTTTAAGAATAGAAATGTGATTATTCAATTTGTTTAAATCAATTGATGTCGATCCGCTATCAGGTCCATCTCTATTAATGGAAATTGAAGCATTAATCTTTCCACGTTTTACCTTTGATTTGATAATCTCTTTAAGTTCGTAATCAAAAGATGCTAAAGCAGGCGGAAGCTTTAAATAAACTTCAAAAAACCTGCTGTTCACACTTTTTACTTCCACTTCTGCAGAAAACTTTTTATTTCCGGCTGTACCTTTTCCATAGCCGGTCATGCTGTAAATCATATATTAAACTTCTAAAAAAAGAATGCAAAAAATAGTTAATTAATAACCTCATTCAAAAAGAAAATAATGTATTTCCTGATTAGAAAGCCTCACCAATTCCAAAATGAAAGACTAAAGTTTTAAAGACCGCTTTATCGAAAATAAATTTTTTGTCGGCTGGATCGTAAAATTTAAAGCCAAAATCAATTCTGAAAGGAGCAATTGGAGAATAATAACGCAAACCTGTTCCTACGGCAACAGCAATTTCATCAAATCGAACTTCGTTTAAATTATTCCATGTGTTTCCGTAATCAGCAAAAAGAGCGAATCCAAATTGCTCTTCAAATTTTCTTCTGTATTCAAAACTCCCTTCCAATAGAAAAATTCCTCCACGAATTCTGAACTGCTCATTAATAGTTGGTGGGAACAAATCATCAGGAGGGTTCTTCGGAATCAGGTCTCTTGCTTTCCAACCTCTAACAGAGTTACTTCCGCCTGCGAAAAAGGTCTGGTTGGGTGAAACAAGTGCAGGATCTCCGCTGAGCATTTGTATATAACCTGATTTTACTTTAATGCCTAAGACTGTGTTTTCATCGCGCGAAATTGAAAAATAAGAACCATAGGTTAACTGCAACTTAAGATAAAATCCTAAGGAGTCTAAAAAAACTTCGCTCGCCGAATTTCTTCTATCTAATACTTCCCATTTCACATCTGCAGAAGAAATCTCTGTTATTAAAGAAAGAGTCCTGCCTGCTGTCGGGAAAAAAATATCATTTGTTGTTGTTGATCCAACTTCCGTTCCCAAGGAAAAAGTCAAAGTCCTAGGACTTACAGACGCTGAGTCTCCCTCGATACTGGTAAAAGGAACATCGTAGGTTAATCTCTCAAATCTTAAAAATGGATTCAGCAGGTTGACGAAAGTGTAACTCGGCATATCCACGGTAGAGGTAAAAATAGCACCAAAATTCTCGTAATCAACCTGAAATATTCTATAAGACTTCAAAAATCCTTCCAGCCTTCCTGCTATGCTTCTGGAAAAAAGAAAAGGCTGCTCGATTACTGTGGATAAATCAATTTCCGATTGAAATGTTTCATCAAGCTGTCCCGCACCAAATTTTAAATTTGTTACATCTCTTACTCTAAATCGTAAGCGAACAGTGAGCTTGCGAGCATCACCTAAAAAGTTTTTACGAACGTAGCTGGCACCAACACCCAAATTAAAAGTGCTCAACTCATTATCAGCAAAAACTTCCGGTGAAAGTTCGTTTAATGATCCAACGTTTCCAATAATTAACAAAGGAACTTTGGAACCTGATGTGTCTTCTTCAACAGGACTAAGATTTACAGTATTAAACAGACCTGTTCTCGCAAGGCGTACTCTACTTTTAAATAATTCATCCTCTTTATAGGTATCACCAGGATTGATGTTAGATAGATATTTTATCAGTTCATCACTTACATATTGTTCTCCCTCACCGCTTTTTTCAATTCTAATATCGCTGTAATTATACCATTTACCCAGCGTGAAAAAAGATGTCATATGAACTTTATTTATCACACTGTCAATTTTTATAACACTGCTGTCATATTCTGAGAGCATATAACCGGAATTTCTCAAATAATTAATTATGCTTTCGTTATTTGTCTGTACAAAATTCTGTGAAAATTTTGAACGGGTTGAATATTGAAGAAACTGATTAATTTTTGATTTGTCAAAATCACTTAGATTTTGGAGCCCAAGTGTTTTTGAATCTCCAAATGTGAACATATCGTTTTCATCAACAATAAATTCAAGCTCAACGCTTTTACCGGAAGTATCAATTTCATAATTCTGTATAATATCTGCTTCAAAGAAACCGTTAACAGCATAAAATGATTTAAGAGAAATAATATCAATTAAAACAGAAGTGGAATCAAAATAATTTGGAGGCGAGCCTAAAAATGTAAATGAATCAAGGAATCTCCACAGCCACCATGGATTTTCTTTACTCTGTAAAACTAATTTTAACTCTGTATCAGAAAAATTGTTGTTGCCACTAAAACTTATAGATGATAATTCATACTGCTCTGCCTGCTGCGCAAATGTTAATAGGTTAACGACACTAAAAACAAAAATTAATAGTACAATATGGCGTAAAAAAAGTTTCATCAGGGTTTTCATTGTCTAGGAGAGAAAGTATAATCTTATTTGAAGATTTTCCAACTTTAAATTGCTCTCTCAATTAATCTGAGGTTGGGATAATCTTTTTTGAAATAACCAACAAAAAAATTCTTAATCATAGGGTTATCAATATTTTCAGATAGATCTAAAGAAACTCTTCCACTTGAAACAACGGACAAGTGTGCTGAGTAAGCCTTGAGTTTTTTAAAGTCAATTATGTGCGAATAAATTTCGCCTCCAGCATTTCCTAAAAAATAATTTTTGGAATTGTAATAAATTAATTCGGTTTCAATATCGGAGAATTTAATTTTATCAACTAAACATTGAATGAATGATCCTTCAAGCAAATTAGTGGAGTACCTTAATTTAAATTCACCATCATCCCAGCCAATAAGATGAAACTTAATGCCCCAATTGTTTCCTTCATTTATTTCAACACCTGCAATAATTGATTTAATTGAATCGGACTCGAAGTGCCCGGCGCTTGTAAATGAAATATTTTCACCGACTATATCTTTTGCCGTTTTTAATACAAGCTGTGGATTTTCGAAAAGCTGATGCGGCGGTGGCTCAAAGGATTTATTGCAGCTGGTGAAATAGATAACAACCAGTATACCTATAATCAGAAATAATATTTTATTTAATGACAACTTTGGTACCTATCTTTACGATTGAAAAAATTTCGTCAATGTCTTCATCGCTTAGAGCGATTGAACCGTTTGTCCAGTTAAAAACAAACGGCAGATTTTTTATTATAAAATTGAATTTCCCTATACCCTGAATTCCTAAATTCCCACCCAAAACCCTATTATTTTCAATACATCCTTCGTAGTAATACTGAAATTTGATTTCATTGTATTCCTTTTGAGAAATCCAACCTTTTCTTAGCGCATTTGCCGCATCTTTCAGGTTTGGATAATTTATCTGAAAAAATTTATGATATTTATGAGCAGTGTCAATGCCACATATTTGGTATTCACCAACAGGTGTCGAGTTATCACCAGCTCTGGACTTTGGCGCACTTACAGATTTTCCAAAGTTTGCACGATAATCCTTAATTAAAACGCTGTCTTCGTATAAACTAAGTGTGTAATTGTGTCTGTTAATTATTATGTTAGGATTTTTTAATTCTGTATAGCCCTTTTTATACATTGCTTCGGAAACAGGCACTGCACGAATTTCACTTAAAATAAAACCGTAAAGAAGTGAACACGCAATGAATAATAAAATAGCACCTGTTAAGAAGAGAATGTTTCTGGCGATACCAATGTTTATATAATCGGAAACCTGAATCGGTCCGAGATTTTTCTTTTTTAGTTTTTCGAATATTTTTAATTTAGCCAATAATAACCCGGAGAATCTTTAATTTTAGCATTACAAAATTTAACTAAAATTAGATAAAGTTTTAATTTAATTGTATTCATAGATTTGTTTACAGATATGCGATTAAGAACATTATTTACACTTGCTACCTTTTTAATCAATATTCAAGCTACCCTTGCACAAATAAAAGTTCATGCGGTTGGGGATGTAATGCTAGGATCAGTAACACCCAAAACGATTCTTCCTCCTTACAACGGCGAAGAGTTTGTTAAAGCCGTAGCCGATTATTTAATTGACGCAGATGTTGTCTTTGGAAATTTAGAGGGCTCGTTAATTAGTGATGATTTAAAACCACAAAAGTGCAGAGAAGAATCTCGAAAAGCAGGACGATGCTACGAGTTTGGTATGCCGGAAAAGTTAGCCGGCTCACTGCAAAAATTAGGTTTTAGCATTTTAAGTATGGACAATAACCATTCAGAAGATTACGGACTTGAAGGATATGAATTCACACAACAGAAACTAACTGAGTTTGGAATTAAGTTTGCACCCAAACAAGGTTATGCAGCTTTAGAAGTAAAAGAGAAACAAATTGCTGTTGTTGCTTTCGGTTATTCGGGAAATTCATACAACATTTCCAATCTTATACAAGCTGAAGAAATTATTTCAATACTAAAAATAGAATTTGATATTATTTATGTTTCTTTCCACGGCGGTGCAGAAGGAAGAAATGCATTAAATATTAAAAATGAAACTGAATTCTTTTTGGGCGAAAACCGCGGCAATGTAATTGAATTTGCACACACAGTAATTGATGCTGGTGCCGATTTAGTAATTGGGCATGGACCACACGTTTTACGTGCAATGGAAATTTATAAAAATAAATTAATTGCCTACTCGATGGGAAATTTTTTAACCTACGGAAATATGAACATCAGCGGTGTTACAGGAGTAACTGCAATTTTAAAAGCAGAACTGGATGAAAACACTGGTGATTTTTTAAGGGGGAAAATTGTTCCCGTAAGACAGGTAGACAGGGGAATACCTATTTACGATGAATCATTTGAAGCAGTTGATTTAATTAAGGATTTAACAACAAATGACTTTCCGGATTATGGAATTATATTTACAGAAACCGGTTCAATTTACAATTCAGAAATTATTCCACCGAAAAGCAAACCAACTGAAGATTTAACCTACATACGCATCCTTAATAAAAGCTTGAATGAAATTGAATGGAACAAAATTTTCCCTTCACGTGGTGCTCTTTATGAACTGGAAGGAGTCGAACCAATAAAAAAACCCGGCATTGAGTAGCCGGGTTTAATAGAAAAAATAAAATTCTCTAAAACTAAACTTCCATTATCTCAGTTTCTTTGTGCTTCAAAATATCATCAATCAGCTTAGTGTGTTCATCGGTTAATTTTTGTACATCATCTTCAGCATCTTTTAATTGATCTTCAGACATTTTTTTATCTTTTTCTTCCTTCTTTAAATGATCATTAGTATCTCTTCTAATATTTCTAATAGCTACTTTTGCATCTTCACCAAACTTTTTAATAAGCTTTACCAACTCTTTTCTTCGCTCTTCATTTAAAGGAGGAATAGGAACTTTAAGATTTGTTCCATCAGAGATTGGATTTAAACCAATGTTTGCTTCTAAAATTGCTTTTTCAATTACTGGCACCATAGGTTTTTCCCAGGGTGTAATTGATAATGTATGAACATCTAAAACAGAAACGTTACTAACCTGGTTTAAAGGAACATGGTTTCCGTAATACTCTACCCGTATGCTGTCTAAAAGAGCAGTAGTAGCTTTGCCGCTTCTAACCTTGGAAAGCTCATTTCGCAATGCCTCAATTGATTTATCCATCCTGGATTTTGCGTCTTTTATTAATGGGTGCATAATTACCTCAGTACTTTGTTAAACTTCTTCTTCAGTGTTAACTTCTTTAGTAATTAAAGTTCCAATCTCTTCACCTTTAACAAGCTTTAATAAATTGTTCGGCACACTCATATTAAACACAATCATTGGTAAATCATTTTCCTGGCAAAGACTAACAGCAGTTAAATCCATAATTCGCAAATTCTTTTTAAGAACATCTAGATAAGAAATATTATCGAACCTGAAAGCCTTTGAATTTTTTTCTGGATCACTGTCGAATACACCGTCCACACGAGTTCCTTTTACAATTACGTCCGCATTAATTTCAACTGCACGGAGCGAAGCAGCAGTATCTGTGCTAAAGTACGGATGACCTGTTCCAGCACCGAAAATTATAATTCGCTTTTTTTCAAGATGCCGGATAGCTCTTCGGCGAATGTAAGATTCGGCAATTGCTTCCATTTTTATTGCGCTCATTAGTCTGGTAGTAATTCCTTTTTTTTCAATTGCGTTTTGAAGTGCAAGAGAGTTTATCATCGTCGCCAGCATTCCCATATGATCACCGGTTGCTCTATCAATTCCCTGTGAGCTTGCACTGAGTCCCCTATAAATATTTCCACCGCCTATTACAATTCCAAGTTCAACACCTGACTCGTGTGTTTTGTGAATCTCCTCAGCTAGATAATCGAGCACGGTATTGTCAATTCCAAAACCCTGCGAACCCATCAAGGATTCACCACTTAATTTTAGTAAAACTCGGGTGTATTTTAATTTCATCTCTTCTTTTTAAATCTTAATGTTTAAATATAAAAAAAGGTCTTAAAATTATTAAGACCTTCAAGTAAATTTACTTATTCTCGTCTCCGAGATGGAAACGGTGAAAGAGAGAAATTTTAACAGATGAAGAATGCTTTGAATTAAACTCTTTCAGCAGTTCTGCAACTGTTTTTGAGTTATCTTTTATAAAAGCTTGCTCAATCAAAACGTTTTCCTGGTAAAATTTATTTAATCTTCCCTGAGCAATTTTATCTAAAATGTTTTCAGGTTTACCCTCTTTGCGTGCAAGCTCTTTGTAAATTTCCATCTCTTTTTCAATAGTATCTTTAGGAACTTCTTCCCTAGCAACACAAATAGGATTCATTGCAGCAATTTGCATTGCGATATCCTTTGCAAGAATTGAAAGTTCTTCAACTCCATTTTTAACTTCATTGAATTTTACAAGTACTCCAAGCTTTGAACCCGGGTGAATATAATCTTCAAGCATACCATCAGACGCGTTTTCGTTGGCAAACCTCGATATTTCAATTTTCTCACCAACTTTTCCAAGCACTTCATCAAGCTTTGATTTTACATTAGTACTGTTTTTTAATAATTCATCCATGGATGCAGGTTTGCTAGTAAAAACTTCATTTAAAATAGTATGAGCAAAATTCACAAAGTCTTCACTCTTGGCAACAAAATCAGTTTCACAATTTACTTCAACGATTGCTGCTGAATTTTTATTATCTGCAACTTTAGTTAAAATTAAACCTTCATTAGCACTTTTTTCGGCTCTTTTGGCAGCAACGGCTGCTCCTTTTTTTCTTAAAATTTCTATGGCTTTTTGTATATCGCCGTTAGCCTCAACAAGAGCTTTTTTACAGTCCATCATTCCTGCACCGGTTTTCTTTCTTAAGTCGTTAACCTGCGCGGCTGTTATTGTCATAATACGTACTCCCTTTTTCTGCTAATTGTCTTATTTTTTTTCGTTGTTCTTGGTTTCATCTTTCTCTTTTACAGCTTCTTCAACTTTAACTTTTTTCTTAAATGGTTTCTTTTCACTTTTTATTTCTTGATCAGGTTTCTTTTCCACTTCCTTTTCCTGCTCGCGTTCTTTTTTGAGTCGTTCTCTTTCAGCAGATTCCTCAGCCTTCCGTTCTTTAAACATTGCCTGGCCTTCTAAAACGGAATCCGCAATTTGTTTAACAATGAATTCTATTGTTTTGACCGCATCATCGTTAGCAGGAATTAAATGATCTATTTCATCCGGATCACAATTTGTATCAACGATTGCAAACACTGGAATGTTCAATCTTTTTGCTTCTTTTACAGCAATGTCTTCTTTTTTAATATCAACAACGAATAATGCACCTGGTAATTTCGTCATTGATTCAACGCCCTCTAAAACTTTTTTGAGCTTATCTCTTTCTCTCGAAAGATGAAGCCGTTCTTTTTTAGTGATTTTATCAAAAGTACCGTCGCTCTCCTGCTTTTCAATGTTTTGTAATCTCTTAACGCTTTTTCTGATTGTTGAAAAGTTAGTTAGCATTCCGCCCAGCCAGCGTTCACTCACCCAATTCATTCCACTTCGTTTTGCTTCAGATTCTATTACACCTTTAGCCTGCTTTTTAGTGCCAACCAGCAAAAAAGTTTTGCCTTCTGAAATAAGATTGGCTGTTTCTTCTTTTGCCTGCTGAAGGTAAGTGAGTGTTTTTTTAAGATCAATTATATGAATACCATTCTTTTCCATAAATATGAATGGTTTCATTTTGGGGTTCCAGCGGCGTGTTAAGTGCCCGAAGTGTGCCCCAGCTTCTATAAGCTGAGTTAACTCAATTTTGTTCATTTTTTGCTCCTGTTTTTATCTTCTACTCTCATCTTCTTTACCTTCCATCCTGATTGCTTAGGACACAGGCGGTAAATCAAAGAGTATGTATGATTATTAGATTATCTCTTAGAAAACTGAAATCTTTTCCGTGCTTTCGGTCTGCCGTATTTTTTTCGTTCAACCATTCGAGGATCTCTTGTAAGTAAACCTTCGCTTTTTAAGGCGGGCCTGAAATCAGGATTCAGATCAACAAGAGCTCTGGCTATTCCAAGCTTGATAGCCTGCGCTTGTCCTGTAAATCCACCACCTCTAACGTTAATCATTACATCATATTTACCAAGTGCCTCCGTAACTTCCAATGGTTTTGTAATATCGTTCCTATTGACTAAAAGCGGAAACGCTTTTTCAAATTCTTTTTTATTAATGGTAACCTTACCGTTGCCGTTTCTTAAAATAACTCTTGCAACCGAGGTTTTTCTTCTTCCGATATAAATCTTATCTATCATTTATTCTCCAATAAACTTAACGTTTCAGGTTTTTGAGCTGCATGCGGATGATTTTCACCTGCATAAACTTTTAGATTAGTTATAATTTTTCTTCCAAGTCTGTTTTTAGGTAGCATTCCTTTTACAGCTTGTTGAACAACAAATTCCGGTTTTTTTGTTCTCATTTCTTCCAGAGAAGTAATTTTTTGTCCACCGGGGTAACCACTATGCCTTATATATTGTTTTAACTGCTCCCTTTTACCTGTCACTTTTACTTTTTCTGCATTGATTACTATAACGTAATCTCCTGTGTCCATATTTGGTGTAAAAATGGGTTTATTTTTGCCCCTTATAATAGAAGCAATCTTTGATGCTAATCTTCCAAGTACCTGGTCTTTAGCATCAACCAGATACCACTTTTTATCGGCATCCTCTTTCTTGATAAACTTCGTCATTTTTTCCTGTTTCACAAAATCCTCCGGTTCAAAAATCTTTTTTAGAAAGCTTGGAAAAATAATACCCTTCGATTGAAAAGTCAAGAATTCGGTTAAATAGAAAACCAAAGAGAAATTATTACAAATGCACCTTCTAGGAGATTAATTCAAAACAATATGTTCTTTTTGAAGCACAGAGCAAAATCTTTAATTTTAATGTTTCAATTTCAGAATACTTTATAGGAAAATAATTCAAAATGAAAATTCTTGTAACAGGCGGCTCAGGATTTTTAGGTATAAATCTTATCCGTCATTTGCACTCAAAAAACTGCCAAATAAGGTCGCTCGATATTGTCGAATTTGACTATGCTGATATGAACGACAAAATTGAAATTATAACCGGTGACATAAGAAATAAAGATACAGTTGATAAAGCAGTAGATGGTGTTGATATAGTTATTCATTCAGCCGCAGCCTTACCGCTTTACACACCCGAAGAAATTTTTTCAACCGATATTGATGGCACCAAAAACCTTCTTGATGCAGCAGACAAATTTAATGTTGATCGCTTCATTCACATTTCATCAACTGCTGTTTACGGCATCCCGGATCATCATCCACTTTACGAAGATGATAAACTGGACGGAGTCGGTCCTTACGGAAAAGCAAAAATTCAAGCTGAAGAAAAATGTTTAAACTACAGGGACAAAGGAATTTGTGTTTCTATCATTCGTCCTAAATCATTTGTTGGTCCTGAGAGACTTGGCGTTTTCGATCTGCTTTTCGACTGGGCAAAAGACGGGCGAGCTTTCCCGATGATTGGGAAAGGAAATAACCGTTACCAGCTTTTGGATGTTGAAGATCTTTGTGAAGCTATTTATTCTTGCTGCACACTCGTAAAAGAAAAAGTCAATGATATTTTTAATATCGGTGCGAAAGAGTACACTACAATGAAAGAGGATTATCAGGCTGTGCTTGACTATGCGGGTCACGGAAAAAAAATAAAAGGTTTACCAGAGAAACCAATAATTTTAATTTTAAAATTTCTAGAAGCATTAAAAATTTCACCGCTTTATAAATGGGTTTACGAAACTGCTTCAAAGGACTCATTTGTTTCAATTGAAAAGGCTGAGAAGCAATTAAACTACAAACCAAAATATTCCAACAAAGATGCATTGATTAGAAATTATAAATGGTACGTTGATAATCATGAGAAATTTAAGAACAAGTCCGGCATATCGCACAGGGTTCCCTGGAAACAGGGAATTTTAAGAGTGGCAAAAATTTTCTTTTAAGGAAAGAGTTGGTATTTTAATAGAAAAATTTCGGAGGATGTTTTGCCTGAGAAAAAAGATTATTTAACAAAAGTTATTCAGCATATTGATATAAAACAGCATAACGTTGTTCCGCTTGTTGATGCAATGGAACATATGGCATTTTCAGCACGCGATTTAAATCGTGCAGCAAATATTTACAATATGATGATCAAGGATATAAACTGCGGAATAATTCTAACACTTGCCGGAAGTATTTTCAGCGCCGGTTTGAAGAAAGTTGTTTACGATATGATTATGAATAACATGGTTGATGCGATTGTTTCTACAGGTGCTATAATTGTTGACCAGGATTTTTTTGAAGCACTCGGTTTTAAACATTACAAGGGAACAAAATTCATTGACGATAATGAACTCCGTGATTTACACATTGACAGAATTTACGATACTTACATTGATGAGGATGAACTAAGAATATGCGATGACACCTGCGCTAAAATTTTCAACAGAATGGAACCTAAACCATATTCTTCACGGGAATTCATTTTAGAATTTGGAAAATTTTTAGAGCAAAACGGTGGACCAAAAGTAGATGACTCGGTTGTTTGGGCAGCTTATAAAAAGAACGTTCCGATATTTGTTCCAGCTTTTTCCGATTGCTCAGCAGGCTTTGGATTTGTGGTTCATCAAACAGAAAATCCGGATAAACACGTTTCAGTTGATTCTGCAAAAGATTTTGTTGAGCTGACAAAAATTAAACTTGCCTCTAAAGAAACGGGCATTTTTATGATTGGCGGCGGCGTTCCTAAAAACTTTACACAGGATATAGTTGTAGCAGCAGATATTCTGAAGGAAGATGCACCAATGCATAAGTATGCCATTCAAATCACTGTTGCAGATGAAAGAGACGGTGCACTTTCGGGCTCAACGTTGAAAGAGGCAAGCTCGTGGGGTAAAGTAGAGACTACTTACGAGCAAATGGTATATGCAGAAGCAACAATTGCAATGCCTTTAATTGCCGGTTATGCTTATCATAAAGGAAACTGGGAAAAAAGAAAAGGAAAAGAATTTCAGAAGTTGTATTCAACTAAAGAAACCTTAGCTTAAAAATTAATAGTTGTCTAGTTGTAACCAAAATAGAAGAAGCACTTTAAGTCACGTTAATATGAGTTTTAATGTGACTTTTTATTTAATCAAATTACTAATTGTATTTCGCTGAATAATGTTTGAAATTTGTTAACTAAATAAAGAAGAGTTAAGGTATAAATCAGATATGAGAATAATTATTGCGGGTATGGGAGATGTTGGTTACCAGTTAGCCCGCGAACTTTCCTACGAATCACACGACATAATTGCAATCGATAAAGACAACAAGAGGCTTTCCTACACTGATTCAATGACAGATATACTAACTATAAATGGTTCCGCTACTTCGGTTGAGATTTTAAAAAGTGCAAACGTAGATAAAGCAGATCTATTCGTGGCAGTCACATCTTTAGAGGAAGTAAATGTTACAAGTGCGATATTAGCAAAAAAGCTGGGTGCTAAAAAATCAATTGCGCGAATCGCCAACGCAGAATATTTAGAGCAGGAAACTTCAACCAATTTTACTGATTTGGGTATAGATTTTATGATTTACCCCGAAGAACTTGCAGCGCGTGAAGTCGTTAATCTTATTCACAGATCATCTGCAACGGACGTGCTAGAATTTGAAGAGGGAAAGCTTTCAGTGCTTGGAATGAGGTTGGATAAAAATGCTCCGGTAATTCGGAAAACACTCAGAGATGTAGCAGAAGAGTTTTCTAATGTAAGCTTTCGAATTGTTGCAGTTCAAAGGAATTTTAGGACTATTATACCAAAAGGAAATGACAGGTTTTTACCTAACGACCAGGTTTTTATTATTACTAAACCTGATGGACATGAAAGAATTCTTGAATTATCTGGCAAAGAAAACGTAAATTTTGAAAACGTAATGATTCTTGGTGGAGGAAAAATCGGGAGAAGAGTAGCAGGTCAATTGGAAAACGAAATGAAAGTGAAGCTTATTGAATCCGATAATGAAAAAAGTGTTGAACTTGCGGGCGTATTAACTAACACACTGGTTATTAGAGGCGATGGAAGGGATATTGATCTGCTAGCACAGGAAGGAATAATTGATGTAGATGCTTACGTAGCTTTAACTGAAGACGCAGAAACAAACGTCATTTCCTGTTTAATGGCAAAACATCTTGGAGTTAAAAAAACAATTGCACTGGTAGATAAAGTTGAATACATTCCTTTAACTCAGACTATTGGTCTAGATTCGCTAATCAACAAAAAACTGATTGCTGCAAACAACATTTCTAGATTTATTCGTAAAGGAAATATTGTTGCACTTGCTTCGCTGGAAGGGATTGATGCCGATGTATTAGAATACATTGCCGATCAAAATTCTTCAATAACAAAAAAACCCATCAAAGATTTAGACTTTCCGAAAGAAGCAATTGTAGGCGGCATAGTTAGAGGCGAGGAAAGTTTTATTGCAATGGGTGATACTCAAGTTTCTCCCGGCGATAAGGTAGTAGTATTTAGCCTGCCCGGTGGTATGAAAAAAATAGAGAAGCTATTTAAGTAATGAGATTCAGATTAATCTTCAACATCATAGGTTTCCTGCTCATTCTCAACGGATTATTTATGATGCTGGGCATCGGATTCTCAGTTTACTATGGATCAGATGATATTTCTGCGCTACTTATTTCAGGAATAGTTACTTCTCTTTTTGGTTTGGTTCTGTGGCTTTTTACTAAACAGAAGGAAACACCTGATTTAGGAAAACGCGAGGGTTATTTAATAGTTTCGCTTGGCTGGATCTCTATGGCTCTGTTCGGAGCGATTCCTTTTATTGTTTATGGTGCCATACCAAATTACACCAATGCATTTTTTGAAACGATGTCCGGCTTCACCACAACCGGTGCAACAATTCTGCAAGATATTGAAGCACTTCCACCCGGTTTACTTTTTTGGAGAAGCTTAACTCAATGGCTAGGTGGGATGGGAATTATTGTTCTATCACTTGCAATTCTTCCTCTATTAGGAATTGGAGGAATGCAGTTATTTGCTGCCGAAGTTCCCGGTGTTACAAAAGATAAACTTCACCCTCGCGTAAAAGAAACGGCGAAACGTCTATGGGGTATTTATGTAATATTAACAGGTGCTGAAACTGCTTTGTTGATGTTTGGCGGATTAAATTTCTTTGATGCGATTAACCATGCATTCACGACCATGGCAACTGGTGGTTTTTCAACAAAAAATGCAAGTATTGCTTATTACACATCGCCTTTTGTTCAGTACGTAATTGTAATTTTTATGTTTTTTGCAGGCACTAATTTTACACTGCACTACTTAGCACTGCATCGTAATTTTAGTTTTTTTAAGCTTAACACTGAATTTAAATTTTATCTTACATTTACAATTGCAGCAACACTTTTTATTCTAATTGTGCATTTACCAAAAGTTGATTTTCATTTAGAGGAAGCATTCAGGCAATCAATTTTTCACGTGGTCTCACTTACTACTACCACAGGTTATGTAGCTTCTGATTATGAAAGCTGGGCTCCTTTTTCACGAATGATATTTTTCGCACTTTTATTTATAGGCGGATGCGCTGGTTCAACTGGAGGCGGAATTAAATTTGTACGGCATATTTTGCTTTTCAAAAACAGTGTACTTGAGCTAAAAAGATTAATACATCCTCGTGCAATTATTCCTGTTCGATTCAATAAAAAACCCGTTGATGCTGAAATCATTTCAAACGTTCAGGCATTTTTTATTTTTTACATTATGATCTTTATTCTCAGCTCAATTGTTCTTTCCTTATTTGGTTTAGATTTTATTACAGCTGCGGGAGCAGCAGCAACCTGCATAGGAAACGTAGGACCTGGAATTGGTGCAGTTGGGCCAATTAACAACTTCGCTGAACTACCGGAATTGGTAAAGTGGATTTTAACATTATTAATGCTGCTGGGCAGGCTGGAATTATTTACAGTACTTATTATCTTTTCGCCTTTTTACTGGAAATCTTAAGCAAACCTGCATTTTTTACCAGGTACATCATTTGCTGAGAATGTCAGG
The DNA here is from genome assembly GCA_013042995.1 of Ignavibacteriaceae bacterium. Classification (GTDB taxonomy): domain Bacteria; phylum Bacteroidota; class Ignavibacteria; order Ignavibacteriales; family Ignavibacteriaceae; genus IGN2. The sequence goes on from JABDPB010000041.1 coordinate 23,982, forward strand.
CTAAAATATGTTATATTTGGCCGATTCTTCGAGAAATTAAGATGACAGCTAAAGAAATTCTAAAAAAATACAAAGATCCAAAGAACTTTTTTAACCGCGATTTAAGCTGGGTTGAATTTAACCGCAGAGTAATGGAAGAGGCTATGAATTCCGAACTTCCATTGTTAGAAAAAATTAAATTCATTTCCATTTTCTTCTCTAACTTAGATGAATTTTATATGATCCGCGTTTCCGGATTGAAGGAACAGGTTGCTGCAAACATTTTAGAACCGACAATTGATGGACTTACCCCTCTTGAGCAAATCCAAAAGATAGACCTGGCGGTTAAACCCTTGGTTAAGCAGTTATCCGATTGCTGGGTAAATGAAATTTCACCGGAATTGAAAAAAAATAATATTTTTCTCTTTAGATTTAATGAACTCAATCCTGATGAGCAGAAAAAGTTAAGAGATTATTTTCAAAAAGAAATTTATCCCATTCTAACTCCGCTTGCATTCGACCCGGGCAGACCATTTCCTTATATTTCAAATCTCAGCTTAAGTTTAGCAGTACTTATCCGAAACCCGAAGGGCGAAAGTCATTTTGCACGTGTTAAAGTTCCAAGCACTTTGCCGAGGCTTCTACAAATTGATGATATAATTGATCCCGACAAAAAAGTTTTAACAAATGGTAGTTTTCAGGCTAAGTTTATCTGGATGGGAGATTTTATTGAAGCTAACCTCTCAATGCTGTTCTCAGGAATGGAGGTTGTTGAGGCACACATATTTCGTATTACCCGCGATACTGATATTGAAGTGCAGGAAGATGAAGCAGATGATTTACTAAGTGTGATAGAAGAAAACATTCGCCAAAGAAGATTTGGACAGGTTATTAGGCTGGAGGTTGAGAGCGCGATGCCAGATTATATGCTGGAAACATTGATTGAAAACTTACGAATTACTCCAAACGATGTTCATATCGCCGATGGACCAATTGGGTTAAGTGATGTAATGGAATTGTACAAGCTTCCGGTTCATCAGTTAAAAGAAAAACCTTTTTACCCCGTGCTTCCTAAAACTTTTGAGACTGATGAAGACATTTTTACAATAATAAAACAAAAAGATATTTTACTTCATCATCCTTATCATTCATTTACACCTGTAATTGAGTTTATAAAACAGTCGGCACGCGATCCAGACGTACTAGCCATTAAACAAACACTTTACAGAGTTGGTGCAGATTCACCGATTGTTAAAGCATTAATCGAAGCTGCCGAAAGAGGCAAACAAGTCGCTGTTTTAGTGGAGTTAAAAGCGCGCTTCGACGAAGAAAATAATATTTTTTGGGCAAGAGAATTGGAAAAGGTTGGTGCCCATGTAGTTTATGGGCTGGTTGGATTGAAAACCCATGCTAAAATGACTTTGGTCGTTCGTAAAGAGTTTGAAGGAGTTAAAAGATACGTGCATCTGGCAACTGGTAATTATAACGCAATTACTGCAAAACTTTATACAGATATTGGTTTATTCACCAATGATGAAGACATCTGTGGCGACGTTTCGGATGTGTTTAATTATTTAACAGGTTATTCAAAACAAAAAGACTACAAAAAGCTTATTGTATCGCCTGTTAATATGCGAGAAAAAATGTTAGATAAGGTTTTCCGGGAAATTGAAAATGTAAAAGCAGGCAGTGAGGGAAAAATTATATGGAAAATGAATTCACTTGTTGATCCGGCAATAATCAGTGCTCTCTATGAAGCATCAAATTCAGGGGTAAAAATTGATTTGATTGTAAGAGGAATTTGCTGTCTGGTTCCAGGAATTGAAGGATTAAGTAAAAATATTAAGGTGCGAAGCATCGTTGGAAGATATTTGGAACACAGCAGGGTATTTTACTTCTATAACAATGGAAACGAAGAAGTAATTTTAGGCAGTGCTGATATGATGCAGAGAAATTTGAATGGAAGAGTTGAAACTATGTTTCCTGTTGAAGATGAAAATTTAAGAAAAGAGCTTATGAAAACTCTTATGAAGGTTTCACTAAAAGATAATCTAAAAGCGAGGGAATTGCTACCTGATATGAGTTACAAAATGATTGTTTCTACCGACGGAGAAAAAAATGTAAACAGTCAAGAATGGCTTATGAAACATGCTGTTAAAAATCACGGCGAATTAATCAAAACTTAAATACGTTCTCAATTCCTGAACTTTTCCGCACTTAAAAAATCTTTATCTTTGCAAATATTATTATTCACAAAAATTACATTCTATTTTTACTATGGCTGATATTACTAAAAGCAATATTTTGAGTACGATAAAAAGTATAAGTGATAAGAACTTCAATCTTAATTCACTAACTCTTAATTCTATAAAAAAAATTGAACACTCTGAAAACTCTTTAACTGTTGATCTCTCAATTCCTGAAATTCCAGCAGACGGCGGATTCGACAAAAACATAATTACCGGTGCAATTAAAAAGGAATATCCATCATTAGAAGAAATTCATCTTAACATTCAAACTAAAACTCCATCAGCTGATCAAACCCAAAGTAAAGAAACAATTTTACCGGGAGTTAAAAATACAATAGCTGTTGCAAGCGGAAAAGGTGGTGTCGGGAAAAGTACTGTCGCCGTTAATCTTGCAGTGGCACTTGCAAAAGATGGTGCAAAAGTAGGCTTAATTGATGCCGATATATACGGACCCAGCATACCATTAATGTTAGGGCTAAAAGAGCAGCCCAAAATTATTAAAACTGAAAAGGGTGCGCGCTTGGTTCCATTAAAAGCTTTCGGTATAAAAGTAATTTCAATCGGTTTGCTTGTTGATGATCAGGCACCAATTATTTGGCGCGGACCAATGGCAAGCGGTGCAATAAAACAATTTATGAGTGATGTCGAATGGGAGAATCTCGACTATCTTGTATTCGATCTTCCACCGGGAACAGGCGACATTCAACTTACACTTGTCCAAACAATTCCGCTTACAGGTGCAGTGATTGTAACAACACCACAGGAAGTATCGTTGGTGGATGCACGAAAAGCACTAAAAATGTTTGAGCGTGTAAATGTTCCAGTATTAGGTGTTGTTGAAAATATGAGTTACTTTATTGCACCTGATACAGGCAATCGCTACGAAATTTTTGGAACTGGCGGCGGTGAAAAAGTTTCTAATGAATTAAAACTGCCTTTTCTGGGTGGCATTCCTATTGATCCTCGAATACGTGAAGGTGGCGATAAAGGCAAGCCGGTTATTTATGATAACCCCAATTCCGATGAAGCCGGTATAATTTTGGATATTTCCAGAAAACTAATAGCGCAGGTTAAAATTAAAAATCAATCCTCTCCCGGAAAAGTTGAAATACTTTTAGGCGATAAAGATTAATTTTCTTTGAAGTGAGAATTCCTGAATTTATTTAAAATGGAAAAAGAAATACTCAAAGCACTTGAATCGATCAGACCATTTTTGCAAGCTGATAATGGAGATGTTGAGCTTGTAGAAATAAGCGATGCTGGAATTGTTAAAGTAAAATTAACAGGCGAATGTGAAAACTGTCCCATGTCAGTAATGACTTTAAGAGCAGGAATAGAAAGAGCCCTGATGCGCCAGATTCCCTCAATTAAGAGAATTGAAGCAGTAACCTAAAATAAAATGCTTGAGACCCCTTATAAAAAAATTATAAAAGCGATTCTCGGAATTGCAGGCTTTCTTCTGCTCATATATTTAATTTATGCTTTAGTTGAAATCATACTCATTGCAGCGATATCAATTTTGCTTGCATTCATTTTTGCACCTTTTATAGCTATGCTAGAGGGCAGAGGATTCAACAGGTTATCATCAACACTAATTGCGTTTATTGTTTTAGCACTACTAATTTATTTCAGCCTCTCAATAATAATTCCCAAGCTTGTATTCCAGATGAACCAGTTGATCGCCGCTTTGGAAGGATTTTCCTTTGCCCAAGAAATTGCGGCGTTTGAACGATCTGTTTCACAATATCTTCCCTTTTTAGAACCTGGAGAGTTAACAAACAAGGCCGAGGAATTAATTTCATCACAGCTTGTGAACTTCTTAGACAGAATTTCGGAGGTGTTGAGCAGCATAGTTTCTATAGTTGCAATACTTGTAATTGTTCCTTTCGTTACATTCTTTTTATTAAAAGATAGCAGAAAAATTCTTCAAGGGATTTTGCACATTATCCCCAACAAATATTTTGAAATGTCATATTACGTATTAAAGAAAGTTTCACTAAAGCTTGGATTGTTTGTGCGTGCGTGGATTTTTGATGCAACGTTTGTAGGAGTCGTGATCGGATTTGGATTCTACATTATTGGAGTACCAAATGCACTGCCTTTAGGTGTAATTGCGGGACTAGGGCACTTAATCCCTTATTTTGGTCCTGTTATCGGAGGAGTGCCCGCTGCAATTGTTTCAATTGTTCAGTATGGAGATTTTTCACAGGTTCCTTTGATTACATTCATTGTATTAATTACGTATGCATTTGATAATGGCTTTGTACAACCTTATGTTTTTGGAAAGAGTGTAGACATGCATCCGATTGTAATAATACTTTTAATAATCAGCGGCGGAACTTTATTTGGAGTAATAGGAATGCTTCTTGCCGTTCCGGTTGCGACAGTTTTAATAACTTTTACAAAAGAAATTTACTTTGCACTTAAGAACTATAAGATTGCCCGGGTTTAAATTAAAACTCTTGCCCCAACCTGTCAATTACATCAACAGATTTTATTCCTTCCGCTTCTGCACTAAAATTTGTTATTATGCGATGACGTAAAACCGGCAGCATCGCAAGTTTAACATCTTCAATGCTTGGAGTGTATCTTCCATTTATTACTGCACGTGTTTTTGCCGCTAGAATCATATACTGAGAGGCACGAGGTCCAGCACCCCATGTAATCCAATCTTTAATAAATTGTGGTGAGTTCCCGTTTGTTGGTCGGGTCATGTTAGCTACTTTTACAGCAAACTCAATAACGTTATCTGCAACAGGAACTTTCCGAACAAGACCTTGAAATTGAATAATTTCATTAGCAGATAAAACTTTTTCTAACTTAGCTTTGTATTGGCTTGTCGTTGTTTCTACAATTTTTATCTCTTCTTTGTACGATGGATATTCAAGCCAAAGATTAAACATAAACCTGTCGAGCTGTGCTTCGGGTAAAGGATACGTTCCCTCCTGCTCAATTGGGTTTTGAGTTGCAAGTACGAAGAAAGGTTGCGGAAGCTGATATGTTACTCCCGCTGCAGTTACTTTATACTCCTGCATGGCTTCCAATAATGCCGCCTGAGTTTTTGGTGGAGTTCGATTTATTTCATCTGCAAGAATTATGTTTGCAAAAATAGGTCCCGAAATAAATTTAAAGTCTCTTTTCTTTGTAACCGCATCTTCCTCAATAATTTCAGTTCCGGTTATATCACTTGGCATTAAATCAGGTGTAAACTGTATCCGGCTGAATTTTAAATCCATTACTTCTGCAACCGTTTTAATTAGAAGTGTTTTTGCAAGGCCTGGTACTCCAACAAGCAGACAATGCCCTCGTGCAAAAAGTGAGAATAATAATTGATCAATAATTGCCTCCTGACCAACTATTACCTTAGCAATCTCCAGCTTTACATGATTTATCTTATCGGAAAGTTCATCAACAAGTTCTACGTCTTTTGGATTGGGTGTGGTTTCTTTCAAAATGTATTCCTTAGATGAGTTATAAATCCAAAGTTAAATTCTAACTTCCCAGTAAATTTTTGTTTTCAATTCATTAATCCACTCTTCGTATTCTTTTTGCTTCTTAAATTCATCTGCAAGTCTTTTTATTTCACTATAATCATCATCTAAACTTGGCGGATGCTGAGGAATGCGCGATTTAAGAAAAACAATATGGTAGCCGTATGTATCCTGTCCGTACTCAATTCTTCTCGGAAAACTTATTTCACCTTCTTCTAATTTTGAAACTGCATCAAGTAGCTGTTTATCCACCTGGTTAACAAAAAATGTCCCTAGTTCACCGCCATAAGGTGCAGTCTCTTTATCTTCACTGTAAATTTTGGCAAATTCTCGAAAATTTCCATTACTATTAATAATACTATCTCTTACATCAGTTAAAAATTCTATCGTTTCTAGATCAGCGTTTTCATCCGTTTTAAATTTTATAAGTATATGCCGCGTGTGGATTGATTCTCCCCGTCTTTCAATTAATTCAATTATATGATAACCCACTGGCGATTCAACAACACCCGAAAGCTCACCTTCATTCAATGAAAATGCAGCTGCTTCAAACTCGGGGTAGAACACACCGCGTTTAACAAAGCCCAAATCTCCACCGTAAGCTTTACTGCCGGGATCTTCGGAATATTTTTTTGCAAACTCTTCAAAGCTGCCACCTTGTTTTATGGAGTCTAAAACTGCTTGAGCAAAATCTCTATATCTCTTTTTTAACCTGTCGGTTGTTTTGGGATTTCTAAAAATGTGAAAGATCGTGAGTTTTTCAGGAATCATTCCGAGGCTGTCTTTATAATTGCTAAAAAACTCTTCCACTTCTCTTCGCGATGCTTCCAGAAAAGTAAAATTCTTTTCACGCAGCCGTTGTACCATTAAATTTTTCCTTACATCTTCACGAAGTTCCCTTTTAATTTTTTCTATGCTCATTCCATACATCTGCTCTATATTGGCAATTGTGCCGTACTGTTGCTGCAAAACGCTTATTTGATAGTCGATTCTCTGCACTACTTCTTCATCTGTAATAATTATTGAATCGATCTCCGACTGAGCATAAACAAGTTTTTCATCAATCATAGAATTGAGCAATTGTCTTTTCAGTTCGGGATTATCCGGGTCAACACCTCTTTGCGAGGCGTACATTGCCGCTTGAAAATCCAATTCACTTTGTAGAATTATTTCATTATCAACCACAGCAACAATTTTATCGATTACTTCTTCCTGAGGAAGAATGGCTGCAGCTAAAAAAATAAAAAGAATAAAATTTTTAATTAACATAATTCACTAATGGTTTATTTCTATTTTGCTTTTTGTGTATAAGCCTTCAATGTATTTTTCAATTGCTAGTTTTTCAAGTTCCGCCGTATATCGTTTCTCAACTAAAGGCTTCATTACTTCAAATGGAGGAACGCTTCCTTTATTGAATCTGTTAAGCACTTCAACAACTGCATAATATCCAGGCTCATCCGAAATTACAATGCTAATTTCGAGTGGGTATAAGCCTTCAAGCACACGTAAAATTTGTTTTGGATAAATTTCAAACTCACTAATTAGGGTTTTGTTCCAGTATTTTGTAACTGAAGTATCATTTTCAAATTTTGAAAGCACATTTTCCCATCCACCCGAAATCATTTCACTCCTAAACTGCACAGCTTTAATGTAATCGTTAAATTTTATTCTGTTTAGAAGAAAATAATTTGAAGATAAAATAAAGCTATTTTTATTTTTGAGGTAATATTTTTCCAGCTCTTTGGGTAAAACATTAACTTCACTTTCTGATGTGATTTTTTTCAAAAGCAAAGCACCAGCAAGCTGCCTCTTCGAATTATTTATAATACGTTTATACTCCCTGTCGCTAAATATACCATTTTTCTCAGCATGCTGATAAAGCAGTTCACTGTGTACCCAGTTATTTATTATTTGCTTAATCTGAACTTGGTTTGTTATACTGGTATCCGTTAATTCCGAAAGCATTTCTTCGGTAAGAAAGGAATCATTAACGCGTGCCACATATTTTTCTGGAGCGCTTGATTCAACACAGGCACACAAAAAGAAGAGGGAAAATAGAATCCCCTCAACTTTCAGAATCTGTAGAAAAAGCTTTTTCCAAAACATCATAGTCCATTTCAGGTTCGTATCTTTTTTCAAGGCTCTTGATATAATCACTTTCTAATTTTTTACTCATCATTTCCTGATATTCACCGGAAGCTTCCGCTTTTGCTTCTTCAAAAGATTTAAGTCTAGCGGGCTGCCTATCGTTCAATTTGAATATTGAGTAGCCGCCTGCAAAGGGAACGGGTTTGGAATATTTGCTGACAGTTTCAATTTTATTTGCTTCTTTTGAAAAATCGGAAAAGTTAACATCCTGAAGTTCGTAAAATCCTTTCGCTTCCTTTTTACCCGGACGCTCAGTATAAAGAGCTGCTAGTGAATCAAATTCGGCACCATCTTCCAGCATATTGTAGTATTTATTAATTATCGAATCCTTAGTTGAGAAAATTTCACTAAAACTTATTCTCTCGGGCCAGGAGTAATTATCTTTGTTTTCTTCCCAAAAATTATAAACATCAACGCTATCAATTTTTAACTTATCCCAAACTTCTTCTTCCTGTATTTTGAAAATAAAAATTCCATCTCTGTAATCATTCATCAGTGCAGCAAACTCGCTATTGGTTTCCGGCAGATGGAATGCAGCTTCTTCTAAAATGATATCTTCAGTAACTGCATTAATTGCAAGTTTGACATCTTCCTTCTTATCCATAAGCCGCGCCGTAACTTTTGAGTTTTGATTTGCTTTTTCTAAAAATGAAGCGATATTTACTTCTTTATCTGAATAGCTGAACAGAGTCCTGTCTCCGATTTCAGAAAGATTTGGATGTACTTGTCCAAACCTTATAGAATCGCTGTTTTCTATCAAATAATCTACTACATCTTCATTCAACTTATAGTTAAACTTTTGTTTATATGAGTTTACAAGCTGATCGCGATCTGCTTGTGCTCTCTGTTTTGCATAAAGATTCTTTAAATTCTCTTTATCCTCTTCGAAAGTTGGCATTTGTGCTTTTTCCATTAACTTAATAATATGGTATCCAAAATTTGATTGAACTAGACCGGAAATTTCACCTACTTCTAAACTGAATGCAACTTCATCAAATTCTTTTACCATCATTCTTCTTTCAAAAAATCCAAGATCGCCTACTTTATCTTTAGTGCCTGTGTCATCGGTAAATCTTTTTACGAGTGCATCAAAATCCTGCCCTTCATTAATTAAAGCCAGAACAGAATCAGCAGTACTTTTTGCGGCAGCAGAATCTAGCTCACCATCTTCATTCATGTAACTTATTAAAATATGCCTAGCACGTATTTTTGGAATCCTCGGTTGTCTTTTTGTTACTTTTATGAGATGATATCCATATTGGGTTTTCACTGGCTCTGGATAAACTTCACCTTCCTGCAATTCGTACATTGCATCTTCAAACTCATAGGGTAGAAGACCGGCAGTTACAAAATAAATATCGCCGCCAGAAGTTGCTGAAAACTTATCGTCAGAGAAGATTTCAGCAGTCTTTTCAAAAGATGCACCATTTTTAATACTATCCAACATAGAAGCAGCTTTTTGGGAGGCTTCTTCATCACTAAGGGTATCTGGTCTAATCATTATGTGACTTACTCTGAGTTCTTCTTTTCTTCTATCATAAAGTCTGCGTAATCCAGGATCATTTAAATCTTTTTCTAAAATATAAGATACACCAACCTGCTTCTGATAATCGTTTAATTCATTCATCAAATCTTCATCTTTATCGTAACCTCTAACCTGTGCATCTCTCAACTTCATTTTAAATTTAAGATAAAGATCTAAAAAACTCTCATAATCTGTTACACTGTCTTCGGCAGCTTTATCCCAGCCTCCAGCATTTTTAGAATAGGAATTTTCAAATTCTTCTAAGGTAATTTTATATTTACCGTATTCTGCAACTACTTCCTGCGGAAAAGCTGGAATTGAAACCAAAGTAATAAATAAAATTAGAAAAATTGGACGTACTAATGTGTATTGCAATTGCATTTTGTTATTCTCCTACAATAATCTTTAGAATTGAGTCTGGAATTTTATGTATAGATGGCTTGAAAATCAAGAGAAATAAAGCCTGACCATATAACTTTATTGCTCTGATCAGGCTTTGAAATTTATTTGAGAAGGGATATTTTAATTGTCTTATGAATGTTCTCGGTAATCATTCTGACTAAATACACACCACTGGAAAGTTCACTTCCATCAAGTAACATTTCGTGTGTTCCAGCTTCAACTTCGCTGTTAAACATTTCTTTCATTTCCCTGCCAAGTAAATCATGTAAAGTTATTTTTACATTTGATTGAAAAGGAATACTAAATTGAATTTTTGTAGATGGATTGAAAGGATTAGGATAATTCCGTAACAACACAAAATTTTCAGGCACATTTTGATTATCAACAGAAGTTAATAAAGATTGAACTGCAGCATTTGTATTAATAATTCCCCACCCGTACAGATTGTCTGGGTTAGTACTTCGCGAGGCGGTGTTTCTTAAAACATCTCTTAATTCCATGGGTGTAAGGCTTGGATCTAATTCTAATAGTAATGCCGCAGCTCCTGCTAACATGGGACAGCTCCACGATGTTCCGCTCCCGTTATTACTGTAACAATTAGTAAACCAATTACATGCAACATAATTGTTTGAACCCATAGCCATCAAATCAGGTTTTATTCTGCCGTCTGCGCTTGGTCCGACACTGCTAAAACTCGATCGTCCTCCGCCACTAGTAACAGAACCAACAGCAATTACACTGTCGCCATCTGCAGGAGCACCTAATGTATTGTGGTCTGGATTATAGCCATAATTACCGGCGGAATTAACTACAAAAATTCCTAATTTAACTGCTAAATCAGCACCAATTGTAATACGTGCAGTGTTTCCATCCATATCCTGCCAAGTATAGCCTTGAAACGGCGGATCAAAATCAGTGTAGGAAAGAGAAGTTGAAGTTACATCAACTCCAATGCTGTCTGCCCATTCCAAAGCTGCTATCCAGTTATCTTCTTCAACGGGAGTTTCACTTTCAGTATTTTCAGTTTTTGCAAGAATAAAATCGGCACCAAAAGCCGGCCCAATCAATTCACCCTCATAAAAACCACCGATAAGTGAAAGAGTTGATGTTCCGTGCGCTCCATTTCCCATATCGCCATGGTTTTCTACATTAGCATCACCATTTACAAAATCCCACGTAGCAATAATATTCATAGAGCTAAAAACCTGGTGTGAGAGTAAATCAAATCCTGCATCCATCATGCAAATCGTAACGCCTTCGCCTGTGTAACCTAAATTGTGAACAGGGGGAACATTTATGACATTCAATTGTGTTAAGGATTGACCGTAATTGAATGAATTTACTTTGTTCAAATTATTGTTGTTTTGATTGATTTGATGTGAGCCATCATCCTCTTCAATTATGTAATCCTTTTTAAACTTGTGAACAATATCAAGTTCTTCAACAATTTGAAGATTAGAAATATTAACTATTTGCTGTTTTGTAGCCCATCCACTAATTCCATTAAACCATTTAGTCTTTTGTTTTAATTTAAGACCCAATGTTTGCACTTGCTCAATGTAATTTAAATTAACAGGAAGGTCAGTTTCTGTTATAAGTTTATCTTCACTTAAAACTTTTGAACGACGTTTTAATGATTTTTCACTGACAACAGAAGTGGGTTTTTCCAAATATTGCTGCGCTGTATTGCCTTTATCCTTAAAGAACACCCAAACGAGTAATTCTTCATCTGAATCTGTCCTTTCGATTACACTGTTAAGTTGATTAGTAACTTTATCCATTGTCGATTGTGCAAAACTAAGCGACATAAATGCAATTAAAGAAAAAAATATAATTCTCATGTTATTCCCAATTTATTTCAATTAAACATTATTTCTATTTAACTCTGGTTCCGTTTTTTACTGAATTATCTACGGTGATAATTTGCAGAGCTCCATCCTTTTTTTCAACAGCTAAAATCATACCTTGAGATTCTTCACCCATAAGCTTTGCAGGTTGAAGATTTGCCACAATAACAACTTTTTTACCCGGTAAATCTTCCGGTTGATGGTGCTCTGCTATACCAGCAACAAGTTGTCTCTCGCCGTCATCTAATTTTACTTTCAGCTTAATCAATTTTTTACTTTTTTCAATTTTTTCTGCACTGATTATTTCAGCTACTTTCAATTTTGTTTTCATAAATTCATCGTAAGAAATAAGTTCATCTTTTTCTTTTGGCAGTTCAGATTTTTCACTGTTCAATTTAGAAATTTGTTCTTCAATCACTTCATCCTCAATTTTTGGGAATAATATTTCAGCTTTATTCATTTGATGTCCCGCGTTCAATTGCGGTTCGCCACATTTAGCCCATGCAACTGGTTTAGCATCAAGCATATTAAATAACTTTTCACTTGTATAAGGTATAACCGGACTGAAAAGTTCAGCTAAAGTATAAATTGCCTGCATGCAAACATGCAGGGTTGTTGCACATTTTTCCTTGTTACTTTTTATTGTCTTCCATGGTTCTGAGTCATTAAAATATTTATTGCCATCCCGTGCAAGATTCATAATTTCATTTGTGCAATCTTTTACTTTGTATCTTTCAAAAAGATCTCCCGTACGCTTTGGATACTCACTTATTTCGTTTAGCATTTCTTCATCAATCTTTTCAAGTTTACCCAAAACAGGAACTTTACCTTCAAAATGTTTAAACACAAAAGTAAAAGTTCGATTGATAAAGTTGCCCAAAATATCAGCAAGCTCGCTGTTGTTACGAAGCTGAAACTCTTTCCAATAAAAATCTGTATCCCTGTTTTCTGGCAGATTAGCTGCAAGAGTGTAACGCAGCGGATCAGCAGGAAAAAGTTCTAAAAACTTATCTGCATCAATTCCCCAGTTTCGGCTCTTAGAAAATTTCTTACCTTCAAAATTTAAAAATTCATTTGCAGGAACATTTTGGGGCAAGCAGTACTTTTCTTTTTGCTCGCCATTATTCCAAGCCATTAGCATTGCCGGAAAAATAATGCAGTGGAATACAACATTATCTTTACCGATAAAGGCAATGTATTTGGTTTCAGAATCCTGCCAATATTTTTTCCATAAATCCGGTTCGCCAACATTTTCAGAATATTCTTTTGTCGAAGAAATATATCCAAGCACTGCTTCGAACCAGACGTAAATCACTTTGGTCTGAGCTTCATCAAGCGGCACTTTAACACCCCAATCAAGATCTCGGGTAACGGCACGGTCTTTCAAGCCATCTTTAAACCAGCTTCGGTTGTACTGCATTACATTTTCTTTCCAGCCATACTTTTCATTCATTACATTTACATACTTTTCAAGATTTGGCTGGTAATCGCCAAGTGGGAAAAACCAGTGTGAAGTTTCTTTTAGAACCGGTGTTTCTCCGGAGATTTTACTTTTCGGATTTATTAAATCAGAAGGATCGTACAGGGCACCACAATTTTCACACTCATCTCCGCGTGCGTCTTCGGATTCGCAATTCGGACATGTCCCTTCAACATATCTATCCGGTAAAAACATTTTTGCTTTTTCATCATAAAACTGGTGTGATTTTTTTTCTTTAAGTATTCCCCTGTTGTAAAATTCCAAAAAGAATTCTTTTGCAGTATCATGATGAATCGGAAGACTGGTACGTGAGTAATTATCAAAGCTCATCCCGAATTTTTCAAATGCTTTTTTATTTATTTCGTGAAAGCGGTCAATAATTACTTTTGGTGAAACGCCCTCTTTATCAGCACTTATAGTAATAGGAACACCGTGTTCATCAGAGCCACAAATGTATAACACGTCATCGCCGTTCAATCTTTTATAACGAACATAAATATCCGCAGGCAGGTAAGCACCGCTTAAGTGCCCTAAATGAATGGGACCATTAGCATAAGGCAGAGCTGAGGTAACTAAAACTTTTTCTTTTGCCAAAACTTTTGCTAATTGAATGAATTTACATTATTTGAGGCAGAAATATAAAGAAAATGAGGGGAAATAGGTTTATCAATTCTGAAGTGAATTTCGTTTATTCATAATTTACAATAAAGAGTAATAATAGTGTTCGGTACAAACTTCAATTTAATTTCTTAATTTTGTAATAGAAAATTCAGAAAATATTGAAAAGCTTATTGCCTTATAAAAAGGTGCATTAAGGGAGAAGTAAAATGAAAGACCATTCCAAACTAGATTTTAATACAAAATGTGTTCACTCAGGAATTGATGAATACGAATACGGTTCGGTTGTTCCACCTATTTATCAAACATCAACTTTTAAATTTAAATCTGCACAGCACGGCGCATCATTATTTGCAGGCGAAGAAAAGGGTTACATTTACACACGTATGCTTAATCCTACAATTGAGGCGATGGAAAATGCAATTGCAGAACTCGAAGGCGGACACAAAGCACTCGGGTGTGCAAGCGGAATGGCTGCAACTCATACAATTTTTTCAAGTTTATTAAACACTTGCGATCACGTTGTCTGTTCTGCTGCAGTTTACGGACCTACAACAACATTATTAAACACGGTAATGAAAAGATTTGGAGTTGAAACCACTTTTGTTGACAGTGCGGTAAATGAAAATGTACATAGTGCTATAAAAGAAAATACAAAAGTCGTTTATGTTGAAACACCCGGTAATCCAACGTTGTGCATTTCTGATCTTGAAGCAATTTCTAAAATTGCACATAATCACGGTGCTAAAGTTGTTGTCGATAATACTTTTATGAGTCCTGCATTACAAAACCCTATTGCGTTCGGAGCAGATGTTGTAATGCACAGCTTAACAAAATTTCTAAATGGTCATGCAGATGTTGTTGGCGGAATTATTGTCGTGAAAGATGAGGATACTTATAAACATTTTAGAAAGACTTTAAACCAGCTGGGCGGAGTGATTGATCCTTTTAATTCATTTTTAGTACACAGGGGATTAAAAACACTTGGACTACGAATGCAAAAGCATTGCGAGAACGCACAAAAAGTTGCAGAGTGGCTTGAAAAGCATCCTTTAGTAAAATCTATTCGCTATCCGGGACTAAAAAGTCATCCACATTACAACATAGGAAAGAAGCAACAAAAGGGTTCTGGCGGAATGATTACATTTGAAGTTGAGGGCGGTCTGGAAGCAGGAAAAATTTTAATGAATTCAGTTAAGCTATGTCAACTTGCAGTTAGCCTTGGCGGCGTTGAATCTTTAATTCAACATCCTGCTAGCATGACACATTTTTCGATGGGAAAAGAAGCACGACTTTCCGGTGGAATAACTGATGGACTTGTACGAATTTCTGTAGGAATTGAAAATGCTAATGATTTAATTGTTGATTTAGAACAAGCACTTGAAAAAGTAAATCAAGCAAATCTTATTGAAGAAGTAGTTTAAATACATAGCTACTTCTTTTTTTATGGAAATATGGATGTATGAGAATGCCAAAACATACACACTTTCAGCCATAGTATCATATATCCTATTTCACCGAGCTTTTTCACCCACTCACCGATTTTTTCTTTATTTAATTCATCATTTTACATAGGTTTTGACTGAGATTTAATAACAGGAGCTAAAAATGTCAGACAACAAAAATGGAATTGACAAAAGGATTTTACTTGGGGGAATATTAATATTCTTCGGGGGAATTTTTTTACTAAACACATTGGACGTTCTCAACTTCCGCTTTTCCCGTGTTGTATTTTCTTGGCAGTTTATAATGCTTGTAATTGGAGTGTTTATTCTAATAAATACAGAAAAAAAATTTCTGGGGGGAATTCTAACAGGAATTGGAGGTCTGTTTCTTGTCCCGCGAATTTTTCCGCAAGTAGATTACGACGCTGGAATAATCATTCCAATTCTATTAATCACTCTTGGTGTTTTTATTATACTTCGTAAGAAAAGAAAAGACGCCGAAATGGAAGATCCGTACGGCACATCGAAAATAAATAAAGATAAAATTGATGATGTTTCAATTTTTGGAGGCGGGACAAAACTAATTTCCTCTGGCAATTTTCAGGGTGGAAATGTAACTGCAATTTTTGGTGGTTCAGAGCTAAATTTTATGAACTGCAATCTTGCAGAAGGAGATAACGTAATCGATGTGCTTTGTCTCTTTGGCGGAACAACTATCATTGTTCCTAAAGAATGGAATGTTGTTGTAAATGTAACTTCAATCCTTGGAGGATTTTCAAATAAATCTGTTCGCAATCCCAGCATAGTAATCGATCAATCACGAACTCTTTACATTAAAGGATTGGCAATGTTTGGCGGCGGTGAAATAAAAACATACTTGTAAGAGTTTCCCGAAATGCACGACAACCCGATTTTACGGAGTTTTAGAAATTTTGCAATACTGCTCGCCTATTGTTTATCGTTTGCTATTGTCAGTTTTTTAATTCTTCAGATCGGGCTCGATGTGGATTTTAAAACATCAATCGCCGACAGCCTGGTTTCTACAGTATTACTATGCGGATTTACAATTATCTGGTTCTACCCTGCAAAGTACATTTCAATTGAGCAAAATAAAATCTTAAAAGTTATAATAAGCCACGAAATAAGTGCTATAATTTCTTCTGCACTCTGGATACTGCTCACATACATTATTATGGTTGCAATAATTGGTTTTGGCGATAAGTACGAATCTTTTTTTTACAACACATTACTTTGGCGTTTTTTAGTTGGATGGATTTTGTATGCACTGGTAGTATCATTTTATTATTTGGTTTCCTACTATACTGAATCGAAAGACAGAGCTGTAAAAGAATCGGAACTAAAAAGTTTAATTACTCAGGCTGAGCTTCGATCTTTAAAATTTCAGATTAATCCTCATTTTATTTTTAATAGTTTAAACTCGATGAGTGCGCTCACTGAAATTGATCCTAAAAAAGCTAAGGAGATGATAATTAAGCTTGCTGATTTTCTGCGCTATATTCTTGCAACAACTGAACAAGAAAAGAATAAACTGAGCGAAGAGTTAAAAAACATCAGGCTATATCTTGAAATAGAAAAAATCCGTTTTGAAGAAAAATTTGATTACACAGAAGAGATTGATGATGGTTGTAGTATAGTTGAAATTCCAAATATGCTTTTGCAGCCGTTGTTTGAAAATGTTATTAAGCATGCTGTTTATGAAACATTAGATAAAGTTCATTTACAGCTTAAATGCAGTCTTGATGAAGGATATTTGAAAATTCATCTTCAAAATAATTTTGATGAAACTTCAAAACCGCAAATAGGAACGGGTGTTGGACTCAAAAACATAAATGATAGATTAAGTTTAATTTATCATCGCATTGATCTGATGGTAGTTAAAAAAGAAAAAGGTATTTTTAGTGTTACATTATTTATACCCTGCGAAGACAACTCAACAAACAAAAAATAATCAAATGAAAAAAAGTAAAATAAGCGCTGTAATAATTGATGATGAAAAACTAGCAAGAGAAATTACTAAAGGCTATTTAAACAAGAATTCTGAAGTCGAAATTGTAGCCGAGTGCTCGAACGGATTCGATGCGATAAAAAAAATAAACGCGCTTAAACCCGATTTAATTTTTCTCGATATTCAAATGCCAAAAATTAGTGGCTTTGAAATGCTGGAGCTTTTAGAAGAACCTCCTGTTATAATTTTCACAACTGCATTTGATCACTACGCAATAAAAGCGTTTGAAGTAAATGCTGCTGATTATCTTTTAAAGCCTTTTTCAGAAGAGAGATTTAACGATGCACTTAAAAAATCTTTTGCTCATTTACAGGATAAATTTGAACACGATTCAGTAATTAAAAACATAATTGATCACAACGAAAAGAAAATAGAATTCTTAGAAAGAGTTGTTATTAAAGAAGGCAGTAAAATTTCAATCATTCCAGTTGAAACAATAAAATGGATTGAAGCACAAGACGATTATGTAAAAATCAATTGCGAACAGGGAAGATTTTTAAAACAGAAAAC
>JABDPB010000156.1 GCA_013042995.1 Ignavibacteriaceae bacterium
CGTTTCTCAAAAAATTAGAATCAAGTAAAAATCTTGAAAAAATAAAAGATGAGATTGAAAGTCTGCTTACAAGTTATGCTGTTACTGCGGATAAAACTTTGCACTTTAAATTAAATGGAGATGAACAAACAATCAGCAAAGATTATTTAGTTGGAGAGCTGAAACAAATTTCCGGAACTAAAACTCTGGAAAGAACCAATTATTACATAAAAAGATTAATCAAAAGTCTTTCAGAAGAAAAAACAGGCAAAGTAAATGATCTCAATTTAAACAGATGGAAAGAATACAGTGATATAATTACCGACAGCTTATGGATAATTGGCAAGCGGGATCAGTCTGGTGCTCACAAAGCTGACTACTGGGGAAATTTTGTTCCGCAAATTCCCAATCAGTTTTTGAAAAGATACACAAAAAAAGGTGACTGGGTGCTGGATCCTTTTGTTGGCAGCGGTACAACATTAATCGAGTGTAAACGTCTTGGCAGAAATGGTTTAGGATTAGAGCTAAACAAGCAAGTTGCTGAAATGGCAAAATCAAACGTGGACAAAGAACCAAGGGGGAACAAGGTAAAAATTAAAATTTTAAATAATGACAGCAGCACGATGAATTATAAAGCTCAACTAAAAAAACTTGGGACTAAATCAGTACAATTTATCCTAATGCATCCGCCATATTGGGATATAATTAAATTCAGCGGTAAAAAGAACGATTTGTCCAATGCACAATCTTTAAATGAATTTGTAAAAATGTTCGTAAAGGTAGCTGAAAAAACATATTCTGTTTTAGATAAAGGAAGATATTGCGCTGTTGTAATAGGGGATAAATATTCGTCAGGTGAATGGATACCTTTGGGTTTTTATGTAATGCAGGAAATGATGAAAGTAGGCTACAAATTAAAATCAACAATTGTAAAAAATTTTGATCAGACAACGGCTAAAAGAAATCAAAAAGATTTATGGCGTTTCAGAGCATTAGCAGGTGGTTTTTATATTTTCAAACATGAGTACATTTTTTTATTTCAGAAGTGAGGATTCCAAGTGAGAATAATTCAATACTGCATTCTTCTATTATTTGTATTGCTTTTAAGTTGTTCATCAAAAGAAACTGAGAAAATTGATATGATGCGCCTACATGATATCTGGGCGCTGGAATCAATTGATGGCGAAAAAGTTGTAATTGATGAAAGCATAAAGAACCTGCCGAAGATTGAAATATATGTTGAAGAAGAAAGGGTGTACGGCAACACAAGCTGCAACAGCTTCAACGGAAAAGCGGAGATGGATGAAAATCACATCTCCTTCTCCAAGATTATTGCTACAGAAATAGCTTGCCCCAATGATCTTGAGCAAAGATTCCTCTCAGCTATTGATAAGGTGGATAATTATAAATTCGGAAAAATGCGTTTATTTTTATTGGAGGGAGAAGTTGAAAGAATGGTATTCAGAAAAATTGATTGATTGCTAACGTTGAAAGAATTAAATCTACTTCAAATAGAAATAGAATTAAAAAAAAGATTGAGTTACCCTTATAAGTGGGGAAGAAAGCAAACCGATTATTTTGATAAGCTCACCAACTTTATATATAAGAAATCAGAATTTGATGAAGTACTAAAAGAAATAAATAGCAGATTTAAAAATGATAAGGAACATAAAAATATTTCCAACTATGCACTAAACAGATGGTACAACTTCTGGTCTGCACAAGCTGTTGAGAATATTTTCTGCTCTCTCCCAAATGTTAAACCTGCTCTTGATAGTAAAGACAGGTTGGTTGACTTTACAATTCATGGTGTCACATTCGATCATAAAACTTCAATCTTCCCCAAAAACTTTCCTTATGTTATCAAGGAATCAATAAAAAAAACCGATGAATTAATTAAATGGCTTTACAAACATCAAT
Organism: Ignavibacteriaceae bacterium; assembly: GCA_013042995.1. GTDB lineage: Bacteria > Bacteroidota > Ignavibacteria > Ignavibacteriales > Ignavibacteriaceae > IGN2. The sequence goes on from JABDPB010000156.1 coordinate 1,900, forward strand.
CCCAGCAGCAACGTAAACATTTAAAAAACAGACTGTTTATAGTACTTTATTCTCCAAATGGTGAGCACTGGAAACTGAAATCTGAAATCAGCTGGTTGAAAGAAAGGATTGAAAAATATATGGAAGGTTTTAATCCACATTATCTTCTAAAGTTTCAATTGGAAAAAGGACACTACACACTTGCAGATGTTATTTGGGCTGTAAAAGAATAATTCTCGCTTCAATACACTTCATAATAGCAAATAATAAATAAATATTAATACTTGCCAAATGTAAATTGGTTTATTAAATTCAACCTAGATATGTGAGTTTGTAGACAATTATTATTTTGTAAGGAAGTAAGAATGCAGAGAAAGTCAATTCGTCCTGCTTCTAAAATCCAATACGCGTTTACCACAATGATTTTTAATTAACCTTAATCAATTAATTAACTAAAGGAGGCATCAATGATGAAGCGATTACTTACAATTCCAATTATACTTCTACTTGTAACTGCTTTAAACGCACAGGAAATTCCCTTTCCGGGCTTTGAAAGTTGGCCAGGAACCAACAACAACTCACCAGAAGGTTGGTTCGCTAACAATCCACCAACCGGGCCTACAACAGTATTTGCAAGTTTGAATTCCCATAGTGGAATGTTTTCTGCTGCCCTCAGAGTATTAGATGTGAGTGGGTTTCCATTACTGCCAACTCTATCAGCCGGTGCAGATGGTACAGGATTCCCTGTAACTCAGCGTCACGAAGCTTTAAATGGATGGTTCGAGTTTACCCCCCTAACAGGGGAGTTCTTCGATGTCTTAGTCTCAATGTGGTCAGGCGGACCTGGAGGGACATTAATTGGCGTCGGTAATTTCTCTACATCAACCGGCACAACCGATTATACACAATTTTCTGCACCGATAAACTACAACGATCCTGGAACTCCTGATTGGTGCTCAATAATAATAATTATAGGAATAAATGTAAGTAGTACTGGTGCACAAGCTGTTGTGGATGATCTATCATTCGGTAGTGCAAGTAGTGTTGAGCCAATCGAAAATGGTTTGGTACCAGATCAGTTTGAGCTGACGCAAAATTATCCCAATCCGTTCAATCCCACCACAAATATAGAATACAGCATTCCCGAGGGGTCATTTGTTGATTTGAAAATATATGATGTTCTTGGAAACGAAATTGAAACATTAGTAAGTGAGGAACAAGCTGCCGGTGTATACAGGGCAGATTTTAATGCTGTTGGGTTAACCAGTGGATTTTATATCGCTAGAATATCTGCAGGTAATTTTTCTGAATCCATTAAAATGACTCTGATGAAATAGTCCTATATAAAATCCATTCTTTTTTAGGATGGCATTGCTTTTCACTGTTCTAATCAAAAAAAATGGTCAAAAACAAACACAGGATTCAAATATGAAATTCATAAAAAGTGCTTTTCTGTTCATCATTTTATTTACAGCAATTAACATTTTGTCGCCAACTACTTTTGCTCAATTTGATTTGGACTTAGGTAAAAAAATTGAGGACAAGGTTAATAAAGAGGTAAATGAAGCAGTTGATGATAAGATAGATGAAACTTCCGAGACTATAAAAAAGGGAGGTGAGGTTGAAGATAAGAATGACAATACGAAAACTCCTCCAAAAGAAACAAATAATGAGCCCGACACTGATTCGGATAGTAATACCCCGGTTCTATCAAATAGCGAAAATAAAGAAGAACTTAAACTATGGTCTAAGTACGATTTTGTTGCTGGTGAAAAAGTAATTTTTGAAGATGATCTATCCGGTGAAGAAAGCGGTGAATTCCCAAGTCGTTGGGATCTGCTTAGCGGCAGTGCGGAAATAGCTTCACTTGGCGGCGAAAATGTTATTCATTATATCAACAATAATTCTATTATTCTTCCTCTAATGGATAAAAAGGATTTTCTTCCGGAGGTTTTTACGATAGAGTTTGATTTGTTTTTTGAAGAAGACGCGACTTTTAGATCAGATTATTACAAAGTCAGATTTTTTGAGGGAACAAGCAATTATGCAAAGATTGATGGGAAAAGTATATCAACTTTAGATATTAAATGGAATGAAGTGAAGATGGGACAATTTGGGGGCAAGACCAAATCCTTCACGGAGGAGAAAAAGAACTGGCAGCCGAAGTGGAAACACATCGCGGTTTCATTCAACAAAAGATCTCTAAAGCTGTATATGGATGAAGAACGGATTTTAAACATTCCGAACCTTGGTTTTAAACCGAAGATGTTCTCTATCGGAGCGCATTACGACGATCGTTTTATAAAAATGAGCTCAATAAAAAATATTAGAGTAAATGAGGGCGGTAAAAAGTTGTACGATAGAATTATGGAGGAGGGTAAATTTATTACACGTGGAATTTTGTTCGAGGTTAACAAAGCCACCATAAATGGTGAATCAATGGGAACAATAAATGCAATTGTTAAGCTGATGAATAAGCACTCCGATTTAAAATTTATTATTGAAGGACATACAGATAGCGATGGCGAAGAATCTTTTAACCAAAAATTATCAGAAGACCGAGCTGCCTCGGTAAAGTCTATGTTAGGTCAATTAGGAATTGATGCCTCACGACTGCAATCAAAAGGATGGGGAGAAAGCAAACCAGTAAGTGAGAACTCTACACCGGAAGGTAAAGCTAACAACCGAAGAGTTGAGTTTATAAAAATTTAAATGCTTACAAAATAGAAATTCTTAACTAAGTTTTTTAATTCTTTATTCAATAACTACTTTAGGAGAAAAAAAATGAAAAAAATTCTTCTGCTTTTTGCAGTAGCGAGCTGCACAGCATTAGCACAAATTACTATTAACAGTAGTGATGTGGCAAATATGTTTGCTATAGGCAACACAGCAACAATCCATGAAGATACTTTACAATCAAATTTCGATATTGGCTCACCTGGTGGAGGCAATAACTGGGATTTTACAAATCTTCAATCTAATTTAATGGTTACACTGGAAAGTATTGATCCTGCGACATCGCCTTACATAAGTGATTTCCCAACAGCTAATATTTGTAATTATAGTATGAGTACAATCGGTGGGCAAATTTCAGAAATCTGGACATACTCAAAACTGAATGGACAGTTTGATGTTTTGGGTAATGCAGCAATATCAAATGCTCTTCCGGGTTTTGTAACTGAAATATCCTATACTCCATACAGACGACAGTATGAACATCCATTTACCTTTAATTCGCAATGGTCAGATACATATACTCAAACAATAAGTGTTAATGGTACACCGGTAAATTCATCGAGCGTTACTATTAGTACACTTGTTGATGCATATGGCACCATGACTATTCCTGGCGGGGCAAGTTATGAAGCTCTGAGAATTAGGGAAGAACTAACCATTTCTGGAATAACAAGTGTCAATTTTTCATTTATATCAAAAAACGGTGCCCAGGTTAATGTTAATGCAGTCAGCTCAAATCCACCCAATAGTGGAATGATTTCTGTCGATGGAACAACTTATTATGATGGGTTAGTTAGTTCGGTAGAACAAATAAATGAAATACCAAATGGTTTTACACTTAACCAGAATTACCCTAATCCATTTAATCCAAATACTAATATTCAATACAGTATTCCAGAAGCATCCTTCGTAGAATTAAAAGTCTATGATGTTTTAGGAAATGAAGTTGCAACATTGGTAAATGAAGAACAAAATGCTGGGGTTTACGAAGCAGATTTCAGCGGCAGCGATTTAGCAAGTGGATTATATATTGCAAAAATAAACGCAGGTAATTATACGAATACCATTAAAATGACCTTAATTAAATAGTATATTATTAAAATGCCATCCTTTCTCTTAAGGATGGCATTTTTTATTAATTAAATCATCATTCCAATTAGTTTTCATCACATTCACATTTGCCAAATCAGAATTACTTCATTAATTTGAAAATCATCTTGAGGCTAATTGCCATTTCCAAAAATAAAGTAATTTTCTAACAACAAATCAGGGATAGAAAAATGAACTTTATAAAAAGCACTGTTTTATTAATCATTTTAATTGCATCAGTAAATATTATCGCACAGGATCCGATTAAGAGGTTCGATTTCAAAAAAGCTCATCTCAAGATGGATGGAACTACAGATGCACAGGGTGTTAAAACCACAATATCTAAAGAAATATTTATTGACAATTACGGAAACAATATGGCAAGTTTCGAAACCGAGAAAAGAGAAATAAGTATGGCAAATTTGGTAGAAGAAACCAAAAGAGTGGTTATAACAGAAGGTAATGTTGTAACAACTTACGATCCTGAAACAATGGAAGGTACGAGTGTAACTATAGACATGATGAACACATTTGCAGGGATGTCTGATCAACAAGCACAACAATTTGCAGAGCAGATGGGTGAGGCAACAAACACAGAAGTGACTGAAGAAGGCACAGGCGAAGTTGCTGGAGTTATGTGTAATATTATAAAGGCCGTTACAGATATGATGGGTATGCAAACTATCACCACTACATGGAGCTATAAAAAATTTAATATGAAAACGCTTAGTGAAAGTGATATAGTGAATGTTTATGAAGAAGTTAATATGTTTAAGGAAGGTGCTGATTTTGATCCCTCTGTACTATTGGTCCCAACCGGTGCAAATATAGAAGTAATTGAATCGCCTTTTTGATTTTATTATTTAGAATCCAATCATTTTTCCCCTCCCTCTTTGGGAGGGGAAATTTAGTGCCTGCTAAAACAGCTTTCTGCAAATAAGTTAAAAACTTATCTTATTACTTCAATAATAATCTGTTTTTTAGATGATTAAATTTCTTCCTCTTGGTGGTGCGGGCGAAATAGGTGCCAACTGCTATTACCTGAATATTGAAGGCCTGGGAATAATTCTAGATTGTGGGATGCACCCACAAAAAAATGGCTTTGAATCACTCCCATATTTTGATCTTCTAAATAATGAACCAACTGATTATGTCTTAATTTCTCACGCACATCAAGATCACCTTAATGCTCTTCCTTTTCTAATTAAAAGATTCCCATTTTTAAAAATTATTACCACACCACAAACAAGAGCTGTTGCAGAACTCACTTTGCACAATGCAATTTCTATTTTGAAAAGAAGAATTGATGATGAAAGCTTTGAAGTTTACACCCGTGAAGAAGTTGATTTATTAATTAAATCAATTGATTACAAAGCTTACAACGAAAAGTTTATCTTGAAATCATTAAACAGCAATACAGAAATAGATGCTGAATTCTTTGATGCGGGACATATAATAGGCTCTGCAGGCATCCTGTTAAATCATAAAAGCAAAAAAATATTCTTTACCGGTGATATTAATCGTTCAAGCCAAACGCTGCTGAAAGGTGCAATTCTTCCAAAAGAAAAAATTGATATTCTATTTACAGAAACCACATACGGTGCAACCAATTCTTCATTATCTAGCGAATGGCATAAAGAAACTGAACGATTTACATCTTCGATTAATACTGTACTAAACCGTGGTGGTTCGGTTCTTATTCCTGTTTTTGCCTTAGGAAAATTGCAGGAAATGCTTGCTGCTATCTGGCTGCAGATGCAAAAAAACATAGTAACGAAAGTTGATATATACACTGGGGGAATTGGTAACAAAATAAATCGCATTTACGATTATAATCGCTTTGTTATAAATAGAAATGAACAGGAACTTATTCTTCACGATATCCCCCAAAAAGATTTAAATAAAGAAGAGGGCCTTCAAAAATTATTTAAATATCCTTCAATAGTTTTAGCATCGAGCGGAATGATAGTTGAATTCACAAAATCCTTTGAGCTTGCAAAAACATTTCTTCTTAAAAAAGATTTTGCGATATTCACTGTAGGTTATATGGATCCTTCAACGCCCGGATACATAATTGCAAATGCAAAACGAGGGGACAAAATTCAACTTACAGATATAGATAAAAGATTGGAAGTTAAATGCGAGATTAAAAATTTCAAATTTTCTGCTCACTCAAACAGAGAAGGATTGCTTTCAATTGTTGATAAATTGAATCCGGGTGAAATAATACTCGTCCACGGCGATCCTGATGCAATTGATTGGATGGG
>JABDPB010000167.1 GCA_013042995.1 Ignavibacteriaceae bacterium
GCGTCATCTTTATTTAGACAAGCTTCGTAATAAATTAATTTTAAAGGACGTCTATATCTCGTTGACTCAACTCTTCCTTTATTATGCAGCTCAATTCTTGATTTTAGATCGTTTGTGTATCCGTAGTAGAAATTATAATCTTTCAAGCTTTGTAATACATAAGTATAGAAAATAGTCATTACTAAAACCTAAAATCATTCCACAGGATGAACCCAGCACCTCCGGTCACAAGGAATTTCAAATGATAATCCTTTCATATTCCGCAAAAATATAATTTCCAGTGCCGACTTGTCCAATGGAATATTGGCTTCGCCAATTCCACTGAATGAATCCGGCTCCGCCGGTAACCAGGAATTTCAAAATATGTTTCTCCTTTATTTCAACGAGCTTTTCTCTTGATAGAAAAGCACCAAAAGATCAAGACTGAAAAACTTTTGCTAAAAATGATGTTTACTTCGCTAAAATAAAATAACTCGTTACGTTTCCGTAACTCAAACAGATTTTATTTTTACACGCTCAGATCACTCATTTTTTATACGCAAAATTTTTTAGGTCATTTTAGGAATTTATTTGATATCGTTTTGTGATAAAATAATTACTCACATTAAAAGAATCGCGTTTAGAAATTTAATGAAATGAAACTTAAAAAAATAAATGCTGTCTGAGCGAACGAAGAGAGGGAGTTCATTTATTTTAGTTTAGTTTAAGTAAATTTTAGTGATTCTTTTTCAGTGAATGTTTCTTTTGTAACTTTTCTTGCGCCAAGAAAAGTTAGATTAAAAGTTTATGTCGATCAATTCTTGATTTTAGATCGTTTGTGTATCCGTAGTAGAAATTGTAATCTTTCAAGCTTTGTAATACATAAGTATAGAAAAAAGTCATTACTAAAACCTAAAATCATTCCACAGGATGAACCCCGTACCTCCGGTCACAAGGAATTTCACGTAATAATCCTTTCATTTTCTGCGAACGAATAATTTTTAGTGCCGACTTGTCCGGTGGAATATTGGCTTCGCCAATTCCACTGGGTGAATCCCGCGCAACCTGCCTGCCAAGTGAAATTTGCATAGCAACTATTTAACTGGGTCACTAAAAACTTCAACCTATCTCCATATAATATTTATTTTTATTTTTTGCCAACTTTCTTCCTGCTAAGTAAGTAACAAAGAATCAAAACTGCAAAATCTCGGCTGAAAATTGTTTTCGTTTCATTACGAAAAATAAAATATCCTGCTCTAATAGCCTCCCTAAAAATTTTTCGTTTAGCAATTCACTCAACAATTTTCCGGGCGCTTCGTTTTTGATGCCGTTAACAATACAATATTTAAGACAGAACAAAAAATCAGATTAATTAACCAAGAACCAAGCATCAGGCACAAATAATTTTAACTTAATAACTCCGTAACTTTTTCATTTTTAAGTTGATATTTTTTATTGGATTTTTTACAAAATGCAAAACCGTCTTTGTCAAAATTTAGTCTTTTACCTGCTTCGCTTACCCAGCCAATAATCTTTGCAGGAGTGCCAACTACCAGAGCATAATCGGGTACCTCTTTTGTAACTAAAGCAGCTGCTCCTACAAGGCAATGCTTACCAAGTGTATTTCCACAGAGGATGGTAGCATTAGCACCGATAGATGCACCTTCTTTTACTAAAGTTTTAACATAGAAATGAGAGCCGACTTGCGGGTACTTGCATCGCGGATCTATTACGTTTGTAAAAACCATCGAGGGACCGCAAAAAACATAATCTTCTAAAGTTACCCCTTCATAAACTGAAACATTATTCTGGATCTTACAATGATTACCAACAATCACGTTGTTACCGATGTTTACATTCTGTCCAAGCACACAGTTACTCCCAATTTTTGCACCGCTCTGAACGTGACTGAAATGCCAGATCTTTGTTCCATCTCCAATTTCAGTTTTTTCATCTACGTATGCTGATTCATGCCTGTAAAAACTCATGTAATTCTCCGCTAATTTTAGCTTACTTATTTTTTGAGTATTTTTTTTACGATAGGATGAAGATAATCAAAATTATTACCGGGAGCGGCGTTCCTTATTTTATGAGCGAGCTCTATGGATGCGCGCGCATCTTCAATTCCATACCCGTTTCCATCCAGAATATTTTCGTAAACCCTTGTATGCAAATTTGTAAAGCCCTTACTG
>JABDPB010000004.1 GCA_013042995.1 Ignavibacteriaceae bacterium
TGATTATTCCGGCAGTTCCTTCAGGATCGTATTTTGCGGATGGATTTGTTATTATTTCAATTTTATCAATTGAACTTGCAGCGACTTGTTGTAAAGCATCTTGTGCATCAAGAATTGAAGGTCTTCCATCAATTAAAACAGTAAAACTCTGGCTTCCTCTAAGACTAACATTTCCCTCAATATCTACCTGCACAGAAGGAACATTTGCCAGCACATCTGATGCATTACCTGAAATTACTGTTTGCATTTGATCAGGGTTTATTACTTTTTTATCTATTTGATATGTTACCGGAGCTCTTTCTCCTTCTACTACAACATTTTCCAACAGGACAGATGACGGATGAATAAATATTTCTCCCAGACTAATATTTAAATTCTTGCGGTTTATCGTTGTTTCAAGTATTTCAGTATCATATCCAATAAAACGTATTTCAATATAGAATTGCCCCGGTCTTTGAATTTTTAAATTGAATAATCCATTTACATCAGTTACACCGCCGGTTATCATCGATGAATCCTTTTGAGAGAAAACAACAACATTAGCATACTCAATTGTATGTTTAGTTGAAGAATCTAGAACTTTACCCGAAATACTGCCTCCGGGAAAATTCCCATTTCCTCTTTCCTGTGCTAGCGCAAAAGATGAAAGGATGCTAATAAGAATTACAATTTTTAAGAGTTTTTTCATTAGTTACTTTAAATAAAGATGGTTATTTATATTAAACAATAAAATAGTTAAAATAGTTTAATAATCAGGCGGGAAATATCGTTTGAATTCCGGTTAAAAAGAAATACTATTTTATCAGGTTATTTTCTCCATGAACTTCATAGGTTATCTTACCCAATCCAATAATCGTGGCAGACTTTTACAGCTACTTCAACCAAATCTCTTTCAACTAAAATTGAAATACGGAAGGACGTTGTATTAATTCCATAAAAGTCTATGTTACTCTTCTTAAGAAGATTAAAAATTTCTTTTAATACTTTATTATTTCGGCTAAAGCCTTCTCCAATTATTGAAACTGTTCCCAGGCTCTCATTTATATAAATGCCATCTCTCAATTTATTTTCCAAAGATTCTTTTACTTTTGTCCAATCGTAAACATTAGTTGCTGATACAATAAAAGAACATTTATATCCTTTATCCCCTGCTAATCCGGTCTGCTGAAATTCTTTGATTGCAATTTGATTTTCTTCAAGAAAATTTAATACCCACCCAATTTTATCAGCATCATGAACGTAAACACGAATTATTTCTTTTTCATAAACAACTGCAAGCACTCCTGCAAGTTCTTTTTTTGAAATGTTTTTTATAATGGTCTCTTTTCCAGAATTAAAAGTGCTACGAGCATACAAAGCTATCTTTGCTTCTTTTGCAAATTGAACTGCCTGTGCATTTAACACCTTTGCTCCCGCTTCTGCCATTTCCTGTATCTGTTGATATGAGATTTCAGGTAGATGATTTGCCTCTTTTAAAATATTCGGATCTGTTGTATAAACTCCATCAACATCTGAATATATTTCACACCTTTTTGCATTTAACGCAGCAGCTAAAGCCACGGCAGAAGTATCTGATCCACCACGCCCCAAAGTAGTTATATCTCTTTTGTAACTAACACCCTGAAATCCACCTATTACAACTACTTTACCCTTGTCCAGTTCATCTTGTACTCGAATAGGTCTAACTTCAATTACCCGTGCGTCATTATGATGATCATTGGTAATAATTCCAGCTTGTGATCCCGTTAGTGAAATCGCTTCAACTCCCAATTCGTTCAATGCGATGCATAGCAATGCCATTGTAGTTCTTTCGCCTGTACTCAGGAGCATATCCAATTCTCTGCGTGATGGATTATTTGAAATTTCTTTTGCCATCTCGATAAGTGAATTAGTGGTTTTACCCATTGCAGAAACAACAGCAACAACATTATTACCCGTATTTTGAACTGCAGCAATCATTTCTGAAATCTTTTTTAGTTTTTCAACATCAGCAACGCTGCTTCCACCATATTTTTGAACTATTATACTCATCAGAGTTTTCGCAATTCCTCCATCAACTGAGTCTTACTTTTAGTTTTAAAATCTACCTTCTTTAATAGTTTAGCTGGAATTCCAACCATAACTGAATAGGGTTCAACATTTTTTATCACTACAGATCCTGCAGCAATTACAGCACCCTTCCCTACTTTTACTCCTTCAAGAATAACAACGTTGGCTCCTGTCATTACATCATCTTCAATAATTACTGGATCAGCACTTGGCGGTTCAATTACACCTGCTAAAACAGTTCCTGCACCAATGTGGCAGTTCTTTCCAACAATTGCCCTGCCTCCTACTACAACATTCATATCAATCATAGTCCGCTCACCAATTACAGCACCAATATTTAATACAGCGCCCATCATAATAACACAGTTATCTCCAATTTCAACCATATCGCGAATAATTGCACCAGGCTCTATTCTGCAATTATATTTGGATAAATCCGCCATCGGAATGGCAGAATTTCGTCGATCAATTTCAACTTTGTGTTTAGAAATAAACTTTTTATTCTTCTTTATGAAATCCTGATACTCTGAATTCTCGCAGAATAGAATTCCTGAAACAGAAGAACCGAAAAAATCTAAATCACCAAAATCAATTTTATCCAACTCACCTTGCAGATATACTTTTGCAGGTGTTTTCTTTTTTGCTTCTGAAATTTTTCTGATTACTTCGTATGAATCCATAATTATAAAGTTTTTTTATTGAAAACAACATCTGTAAAAGTGTAAAAACCTTTTTCTTGTTTTAGAGCAAATCCTGCTGAAAGGAGAATTCCTTCTGCAAATGTTCTGCGGGATAATGCACGGTGCTCAAGTTTAATAACTTCACCCATTCCAGCAAAACTTATAGAGTGATCGCCAGGAACATTTCCTAATCTGAAGGATGAAGTATTAATATTCCTATCTTTAAATATTTCCTGCAGCATTTTTGCTGTGCCGGAGGGTTTATCTTTTTTGAAACGATGATGAGTTTCGCTTATTTCAACATCCCAATCAGTTAGAAGTTCATTTGCTTTTTTTGTTAGCTGCAAGAGTATTTGAATACCCAATGAAAAATTATAGCTCTGAACAACACAAATTTTATTTGAAAGTTCTTTTAACTTTTTAAAGTTGCTCTCTTTTAATCCTGTAGTTGCAACGACTAATGGTGAGCTAAATTTTGTTGCAAGAGAAAGCACTTCATCAAATGCTTCTGGCAAAGAGCAATCAATTAAAACTTCCGGTTCCGACTGAAACCACTCACCAGTTAAATCGAATGTAAATACAAGCTCGTGATTATTATCAGCAAAAACATTAATTACTTCTTTACCAAGTTTACCGGATGCACCAATTAATCCGTATTTCATTTTTATCCCTTAACTAAATCTGCTTAATTCTTTATCAATAATGTCCATTGCCCTTCTGCTTGCACGGGTTAACGGAAGCCTCAATACATTTTCGCAAAAACCAAGTTTATTCATCACGTATTTTACAGGTGCCGGACTTGTTTCAACAAAAAGTGCGTTCATCATTTCAAGATACTGGTTACTATATTTTTGGGCGACTGCTAGATTTTTTTCAAGCACAGCATCAGTTATTTTTTTCATCTGTGCCGGATACGGATTTGAAAAAACTGAAATTACTCCATCACCACCTAGTGCCATTATCGGAAGTGTTTGATCATCATTTCCTGAAAAGACAGACAGCTTGCTGGGTTTCATTGCAATTAATTTCGCAATTTGCGAAATGTTACCGCTTGCTTCTTTAATAGCAACGACGTTTTTACATTCTTTATGAATTCTGATTGCTGTTTCCGGCAGTATATTCATTCCGGTGCGCGAAGGAACATTATATAAAATTATTGGCAACTTTGTTTTTTCTGAAATTAATTTGTAGTGCTCAACCAGACTTTCCTGAGTTCCTTTATTGTAGTAAGGATTAACTATCAGCAAACCATCAGCTTTCAAATCTTCTGCCTGCTGGTTATTTTCGATTACTTTTTTTGTGTTGTTTGATCCTGTACCGACAATTACTGGAACTTTTCCAATTGATTCTTCAACTACAACAGAAATAAGCTTTCTTCGTTCATCGTAATCTATTACAGGTGATTCACCAGTTGTTCCAAGTACAATAAGTGCATCTATTTTATTCTGAAGCTGGTTTTGGATAATTTTTATTAGCGCATTCAGATCGACTGACTGATCCTGAGCGAATGGTGTAATTAGTGCTGTACCTGCTCCTTTAAACATTTTGCTTCCTTTTTCTGGATAAAGTAATGGTATAAAAATATGAAAAAAATTGAGCTAACTCTAATATATTAAATTGTTTATCAGATGATGAAAAGATATATTTGCAATTAAAATATGCACCCGTAGCTCAATTGGATAGAGCATCTGACTACGGATCAGAAGGTTTGGGGTTCGAATCCCTACGGGTGTACAAGTTTTCAAGTTATAATTCCATTCTTTCAGTACTTCAGTATTCTAAATACGATTAATTTTTCTTTAATTTTATTGAATTATTATTAATTATTTTCAGAATGCAAAATAACTCTCACAGAGGAATAATATTTAACATTCAACGATTTGCTATTCACGATGGACCCGGCATCCGGACTACTGTTTTCTTTAAAGGATGTCCTCTCCGATGCTGGTGGTGTCACAATCCTGAAAGTCATAAAATCCTGCCCGAAAAATTCGATGGATGCAACTTAAGGCGTGGATTTGATCAATCATTTTCTATGGAAAAGGATGAAATTGGAAAAGAAATTTCTGTCGATGAATTAGTAAATGAAATTGTTAAGGATAGAATGTTTTTTGATGAATCATCGGGAGGAGCTACATTTTCCGGTGGTGAACCATTAATGCAACCGGAATTTCTTATCGAATCTTTAAAGGAATGCAAATCAAATGGAGTTCATTCAGTAGTTGATACGTGCGGTTATGCTTCTTCAGAAATAATTAATGAGGTTGCTCCTTATACTGATCTATTTCTATATGACTTGAAATTAATGAACGATGATGATCATGAAAAATACACTGGAGTGTCAAATCAGGTTACTTTAAAAAATCTTGTGTCATTAGATCAGCTAGGGAAAAAAATTATTATTCGAAATCCAATCGTACCGGATATAACAAACACAAACGAAAATCTTTTTGCTCTTCGGGGTTTCATCTCCGACCTCAAAAATGTGATGGAAATAGACCTTCTCCCCTTTCATCGTGTGGGTGAAGGAAAGTACACTAAATATGATAAAGAAAATAAAATGGGTGATGTCGAATCTCCCGAATCAGCAAGCTTAGAAAACACAAAACAATTTTTTAGTGAATTAAACTGCAAAGTAAAAATTGGCGGATAAAAAATGAATGAACGAATAAAAAAA
>JABDPB010000169.1 GCA_013042995.1 Ignavibacteriaceae bacterium
GCTGTGCCCTATCAGATGAAACGGCCTGGGAAGATAAGCCTTGCAAATTTTTATAAAATCTTCCAGCACTGCGACGTATTCTGAAAAATCATTTATGGCCAAACCTTGTTCTGAAGAAAAACCATGACCCGGAAGATCATAAACTGCAACTGCATAATGCCGGTCCAGACAATGTCGAATTAGATTTTTCATAATACCGCTATGGTCGAAAAACCCATGTAATAAGAAAACACTCCCTTTGGAATCGGCAGGCATTAATATATGGGCCGCAATTTTTTTATTACCACTATTAAAGGTTCCCCAAAAGTGGCTAGTTTCTTTCAAATCAAAATCATAATAACGAAAATAGCTAACTTCCAAAGGCGTATGCAAAGGATCCTGCAAAAAATTTAAAGGCTTCATTTCTTTCTTTACCTTTTCAATATTACTTGGAAACCTGATCGTTTTTTTAGTTAATGATTCAGCTGATGCAACAATTGCCGTTTGTAAAATTATTGTTGCCAATAAGAAAAAGATCGTTGGGATCACCCCTGATTTTTCATGCTTTATGCTCATATACAAAACATAATCCCCACGATAATATAAAACATACATATGAAAAAACGCTGAAATGGCTTATATCCCAATTTTTATAAAATAGCAAAACCTGGATATTTCTCCGAATTTTCCTTTATTTTAGAATGTTATAATGTTACAAATCAGCCAAGTTAGAATATTATCAATGAATGGAGCGGAAAAATAAATCAAGATAAGGAGAAACCATGTTTACTGAAAAACAGCTTGATAGGTATGCCGATGTCCTCCTGTGGGCATTAAAAAAAGCCAGAACCGGAAAATTTAAAAAAAACGACATCGTTGCAATCCGCTATAATGCTCCTTCAATAAGACTTGCGGAAATACTTTATGCAAAACTTCTTCGAATTGGAATGAATCCGGTTCTTCGAATAATGCCCACCCCCTCTATGGAGAGAAATCATTTTAAACTTTCCAATCACAAACAGCTTGTTTTTATTCCACCTGGCGAACCGGAGCTCTATAAAAATCTGAACGGGTCAATTTTTCTACATGCCCCTGAATCGATTACCCACCTTAGAGATATCGATCCAAAAATAATTGGCAAATTTGCCATCTCACGAAAGATCTTCCGTGACATTCTTAATAAGCGTGAGGAGCAGGGTCTTTTCGGGTGGACATTGTGTGTCTTTCCTACAAAGAAGCTTGCAAAGCATGCCGGCCTTACTATGAAAGAGTATACGCGCCAGATAATCAATTCGTGTTTTCTTAATAGAATATCTCCTATAACGCAGTGGGAACAAATATTTAAAAACGCTGTTTCGATTAAAAAATGGCTTAACAGTTTAAACGCAAAATTTTATCATATCGAATCGGAAAATATTGATCTTAAAGTATCCCCCGGTGAGAATAGAAGATGGATTGGACTGTCAGGGCATAATATACCAAGTTTTGAATTATTTCTTTCTCCTGACTGGAGAGGAACCACAGGAGTCTATTTTGCAGATCAGCCTTCCTATCGAAGTGGTAATTATGTTAAAGGTGTAAGGCTTGAGTTTAGCAAAGGTTCAGTTGTTAAAATCACTGCAAAAAAGGGAGAAGATTTTGTAAAAAAACAGTTATCAATGGATAAGGGTGCTAACAAACTGGGTGAATTTTCCCTTACGGATAAAAGATTCTCAAAGATTAATGTATTCATGGCCAACACACTCTTTGATGAAAACTATGGCGGTAAATTCGGCAACTGCCATATAGCCGTCGGCGCTTCCTATTCAGACTCGTATGCAGGAGATATAAAGCGTCTGTCAACAGCGCTTAAGAAAAAACTCGGATTCAACGATTCTGCCCTTCACTGGGATCTTGTCAACACAGAAAAGAAAAGGGTTTCAGCCCATCTTGTATCAGGCGAAACAATTGCCATTTACGAAAACGGAAAATTTTTATATTGATTTTAGAATTCTAAAGGATTGACAGAGATGCCGCTTTGTAAACTAATCACCCCAAATTTTAACATAAGGCGGCTGCTTTTGAATGTCCCAGAATAAGGCCTTCAACAGAGCTGATCAGGGTTTTTAATTGGAAAGGTTTTTGAAAAATGGTATCAAAGCGACTTTCTTCAAAGGTCCAGGGGGTTCCTGACATACCTATAACCGGAACATATTTTTTATTGGAATTTCGGATGTGCTTGGCAACACTGTTACCATCTACACCCGGCATGCATATATCCGTGATGACCAGGTCAAAACAGTCGCTATCAAATTTTTGAATACCTTCTCCTCCATCATCTGCTGTATCAACATCGTGTCCATGCATTTCCAAAACTTGTTGTAGCAAGTTTATGATCACTTTTTCATCATCAATAACCAGAATTTTGCACACGGTTCTTCCTCGTTACTGTGAGTGCATCGGACATTTAAAAACTGTCCTGTTGCAAATTTTGCGCTTAAAGGTATTTATAAAAATTAATTTTTGTTACATAATATAGCTGTTTTTTTTCACTTTGTCAACAACATATTGTGTACAAACGAAATCATCATACTATATGATGTATATTTTGTTTCTATTATAAGGACTCCGGTCAATATTTTTCCAGGATCTCTAATAGCTTCGCGGTGGAAGAATTGTTTCTCCTAATAAGCGGGTATATATCGATAAATGCTCTATTAACCAGTTTCTGCGCATGTTATCAGAAATTATTACTATTATAGATCCATCATAAAATTTCGCCGTAATTTATGATATCAATTTATTTGTGTCAAACATGATTACCCAGATTTTTTATAACTCTGATAAATTTGATAATAAATATTTATAACTATCTTAATTAATTTTATATTTATTTATACATGCTTATAAACCGGTTAAAATACAACCTTTGTTTAACTGGATTTTTATTAAAGTATTTTAGGTAATTCCGTTGATGGTCACATTTTCATACCATATTTTTTTCTGTTAAAATCTCCTGTTTTCATTAATTTTCTTTTGTTTTTGAATTAATTTTATTAGATTTTAGGACAAATTAAATAAATTGAGGATTTTCGGCAGGATACTGATCGGTTAAAATATGGATGAAAAAGATTATTTATTAACTTATATTTTCCATCCCTGATTTCTGGTACTATTAGTACGTAAAGGATTATTTTTTTAAAATCTTTACGGTCTAACTTCTTTAATAAATGAAAGGACGCAATCTTGAGCTAATCATCAGCAGGGTTTTTTCCAACGGGTATCAAAACCGAGGTTTTGCAGTATTTTGATTTCTTCATCTACACATCGCCCAACCGTTCCAACAGAGTGTGAATCATCACCGGGTACGACTGGTATGCCCAAATCCAGCGCTTGTAGAAGAATCGGCTTGGATGGATAGGGTTCGCTTGCCCCGGTATAAAGGGATCGAAGATTATAATCGATGATCA
>JABDPB010000005.1 GCA_013042995.1 Ignavibacteriaceae bacterium
ATTTGATGAACACAGAAGTCGAAACAGCGGTTGCTGTAAACAAGAAAAAATATGATCTAAAGAAAATCCGTGGTGATTTTCCTATTCTCAACAAAAAAGTTCACGGAAAAAATCTTGTTTATTTGGATAACGCTGCTACTACACAAAAGCCTGTTCAGGTTTTAAACAAGCTGGAAGAATATTATTCTACAACAAATGCAAATATTCACAGAGGTGTTCATGCTTTAAGCCAGCATGCAACTGATGCATTCGAAAGTGCAAGGATAAAAATAAAACAGTTCATTAATGCACTTGGTAAAAACCAGATCATATTTACAAGGGGAACAACCGAAGCAATAAATCTTGTTGCACAAGCGTACGGAAAAGCTAATGTAAAAGAAGGCGATGAAATTATTATCTCTCACATGGAACATCATTCTAACATAGTTCCATGGCAGATGCTTTGCAACGAAAAAAATGCAAAGCTACGGGTAATTCCCATTGACGACAACGGTGAATTGATTTACGAAGAGTTTGAACAACTACTAAACGAAAAAACAAAATTAGTTTCGATCGTTTATGTTTCTAATTCACTAGGAACAGTTAATCCTATTAAACAAATTATTGATTACGCACATCAGTTTGATGTGCCGGTTTTAGTTGATGCAGCACAAGCCGTAAATCATTTAACGGTAGATGTGCAAAAACTTGATTGTGATTTTCTTGCATTCAGCGGGCATAAAATTTACGGACCAACCGGAATTGGTGCACTTTACGGCAAGATCGATATTTTAGATAAGATGCCTCCTTATCAGGGTGGCGGAGATATGATTTTGAAAGTTACGTTCGAAGATACAACTTACAACGAGTTGCCCCACAAATTTGAAGCAGGAACGCCTGATATTGCAGGTGCAATAGGTCTGGGTGCTGCAATTGACTATGTTACTAAAATCGGAATTGAAAATATTAAAGAACACGAAAAAGAAATTTTAAATTATGCAACTGAACAGGTTGCAAAAGTTCCGGGATTAAGAATAATTGGAAACGCGAAAGAAAAAATGAGCGTGCTTTCATTCGTTTTAGAAAATATTCATCCGCACGATATAGGAACATTTTTAGATTTTGAAGGAGTTGCAATCAGAACCGGGCACCACTGCACACAGCCAGTTATGCAAAGGTTTAATATACCTGCAACTTCAAGGGCATCGTTTGGAATGTACAACTCAAAAGAAGAAGTTGATGTTTTAGTTAACGGGCTTAATAAAATAATTGAGGTTTTCGGATAATGGATCAGGAATTAAAAGAACTTTACCAACAGGTAATTTTGGATCACAACAAAAGCCCGAGAAATTTTCGGGAGATAGATAATGCAACCCAACATGCCGAAGGTTACAATCCTCTTTGTGGAGATCGTTTGGATGTTTATTTAATTGTTGAAGAAGGAATTGTAAAAGATGTTTCATTTAAAGGTGATGGCTGCGCAATTTCAAAAGCATCTGCTTCTGTGATGACATCACTCTTAAAAGGAAAAAAAATTGATGAGGTTGAAAAAATGTTTGAAAGCTTTCACGACTTAGTTACTGGTAAGCTTGGTGAAAGTCCTGATCTGGATGAGCTTGGAAAACTTGCAGTGTTTGCTGGAGTGCAGGAATTTCCTGTTAGAGTTAAATGTGCATCACTTGCGTGGCACACAATGATGAATGCATTACACAATAATGACGAAAAGGTAACAACAGAATAAATGGCAGAAATAAACAAACAAGAATTAGAAGAAAAAATAATCCAAACACTTAAAACCTGTTACGATCCCGAAATACCTGTTGATATTTTTGAATTAGGATTGATTTATGAAATCGGAATTGACGATGAGGCAAATGTAAACATTAAAATGACTCTAACTTCACCTGCATGTCCTGTTGCAGGCTCGCTTCCGCCAGAAGTTGAAGCTAAGGTAAGAGAAATGCCAGAAGTGAATGATGCAAAAATAGAATTAGTATGGAGTCCACCCTGGGATAAGGATATGATGTCTGAAGAGGCAAAAGTTACACTTGGTTTTATGTAATAAATATAAATAAAAAAGGAGTGATAATGTTCAATATTTCATCAAGAACACCTATGTATGATCAAAATGCAGTACAGCCAATGCGAGATGAACTAAAAGCTGTAGGTTTTACTGAATTACTAAATGCAAAAGAAGTTGATGAAGCAATAAAACAAAATAATAATGAAACTGTTTTAGTGATGATAAATTCTGTTTGTGGCTGTGCTGCGGGAAGTGCAAGACCTGGAATTTCACTTGCATTGCAAAATGACATAATTCCCGATAG
>JABDPB010000013.1 GCA_013042995.1 Ignavibacteriaceae bacterium
TAGGGGTTGTCTGCTAAACAACTTAACCTGAATAGGGGTTACGAAGGTTCGATTCCTTTGTCTTCCGCAAAGTGATATGCGGTGTAACGGTAACACACCTGACTGTCTATCAGGAGAAGGGGTTCGAATCCCACATGTCACGCAATACCGTTATCTTCTAACTGGAATAGGAAGCCAGAATTTCAATCTGGGCAATATGGGTTCGAGTCCCATTGACGGTACAAATAGGTTATAAATATTTAGTTTGGAATATAATTTTATTACCTTAAGTTTTATATATCTGTGTGTGACGGGAAATGGATATCCGTGCCGGTTAGGAGCCGGGAAAATGTAGGTTCGAGTCCTACCACGCAGACTAATTAAATTTGACATAATACTATTGTAGGTATGTTATGAAATGGATAAAAGAAGATAAATCGTTAAAGATTCCAATAAAATCCTGGTGTGAGGAAATTGAGCCGGGTGCTTTGGAGCAGGCAAAAAACTTAGCTAATCATCCTGTTACTCAGAATCATGTTGCATTAATGCCTGATGCTCATGTTGGTTATGGAATGCCGATAGGTGGAGTTATTGCTGCAGAAAATGCAATACTTCCAAACGCTGTGGGAGTTGATATTGGATGTGGTATGGGTGCTATCAAAACAGATTTCCATGCAAATGATATTGGTGATAAAACCACTATCAGAGAAATTCTTAATAACGTTAAGGATAAAGTACCTGTTGGAGAAGGCAACTCCCATAAATCCCCACAGAGGTGGGATGGTTTTTCTGCATATCTAAAAAGTATAGGAGTTGGTGAAGAAGTCGATGATTACAACAATCCCAAATTACCAGCATGGTTTGATAAAGCTACTTGGAATTTAGCATTTAAAAATCTTGGTACGCTTGGGGGTGGAAATCATTTTATTGAAATGCAAGAAGCACAGGATGGACATTTATGGTTAATGCTTCATTCAGGATCAAGACATCTTGGTAATAAAATTGCATCCTACTATCATAAATTAGCGCAACAATTAAACGAACAGTACAATGATGATTTACCGGATAGAGATCTTGCATTCTTTAGAACTAATTCAGCAGAAGGAAATGACTATATCAGAGATATGAATTTTGCAATGGAATATGCAAAAGAGAATAGAAGATTAATGATGGAAGCATTTAAACAAGCTATTATTTATATACTTGGTGATATTGAGTCTCTTGAAGAAACAAATATTCACCACAATTATGCTGCACTGGAAAATCATTTTGAAAAAATGGTTTGGGTGCACAGAAAAGGTGCAACTTCGGCAAAGTTAGGTGAAAAAGGAATTATCCCTGGGTCAATGGGAACCTCGTCGTATATTGTTGAAGGGTTTGGGAATGCAGAATCATTTCAGTCGTGTTCACATGGAGCAGGGAGAAAGATGGGAAGAATGGAAGCTTGTAGAAGTCTTACAACAGAAGAATGCAATGAAGCAATGGAAGGAATTGTTTTCGATCGCTGGAGTAAACTTAAAAAGTTTGGCAAAATAAATAAGGCAAAAAACTTATTTGATCTAGGAGAATCTCCGCTAGCTTATAAAGATATCGATGAAGTTATAAAATCCGAATTGGATCTTATTAAACCGGTTGTGAAGTTGAAACCTCTGGGTGTTGTGAAAGGATAGTGGATTAAAAAAGATAACAGCTATTTAAGCTACTAATGTTTTCTCTAAAACTTCTCCGTTAACTCCGATTACTACTGAATTGATTGGCACTTTTCTGTTTGCCGAATCATTAGCCAATTGTGCAAGCTGCAATAGTCCCCCACAGCAGGGAACTTGCATAATTAGTACTGTAATTGATTGGATATTTGATTCATTTATCATTGCGGTGAGTTTATCTAAATAAACCTGCTTGTTAGTGTCTAGCTTTGGGCATGCAATAGCAATGCTTTTTTCTTTCATAAAATCTTTATGGAAGTCCGCGTACGCAAAACCAACGCAATCTGCTGCAAGTAATAGATTAGAATTTTTATAGTATTGCGCAAAAGGTGAAACAAGATGAAGCTGAATCGGCCATTGGGTTAAATGAGATTCTCTTTTACCTGATTCATCACTAACTACTTCTTTATTTTCAAAACTCATTGCTTTTGAACCCGGGCATCCGCTGAACTGTTGTGGCTGAACTGATTCTCCATTTAGAGGGTTTTCAATATCATTATCTTTTAAATATTGAACAGCCTCTTTGTAATAGTCCATTTCATTATGCTCTATTAAGTGTTTTAAATGTGCGATGATTACATTTCTTCCCCCCTTAACAATGTATTCCATTACTTTTGTCTCATCGTACGGCTCTGCTTCTCTTTCTTCAATTGTAATTGCGCCTTGAGGGCAGTGTCCAATACATGCACCTAAACCATCACAAAATAAATCACTAATTAACCTTGCTTTATCATCAATTATTTGTAATGCACCTTCGTGGCAATTCGGAACACAGTCACCGCAGCCATCACATTTTTCTTCATCTATTTTTACAATTTTTCTCAGCATTGATTCCCTGTATTTTATAATCAGATAAAAATATCTGATTAAAGATAGTTTATTTTTCAATCATTTACAAGACAATCGGAATGATATTCTACTTGATTTTACAATTAAGCTTACTTAACTTTTCTGAAATAGTTCACTTAATTATGAAAAATATTTCAAAAGAAGATTATTTAAGTGTCATTTACAAATTTGCCGATGGCACAGGAATAATAAAAGCAAACCAGATTGCTGAGAGTTTATCTGTATCGCGTGCTGCAGTTACAGATATGCTGCGCAGACTTTCAATCGATGGGTATGTATATTACGAACGCTACAAAGGAATTAGTCTTACAGAAACCGGTGAAGATTATGCAAGAAATATGGTAAGACGTCACAGAATTTGGGAGCTTTTTTTACATCAGATTGTTGGAATGCCTTGGGATAAAGTACACGATGAAGCACATAGACTCGAACATGGCTCGTCGGATGAATTAATTAATAAAATGGAAGAGATGCTGGACTTTCCGGAATTCGATCCGCATGGGGATCCAATCCCTGATAAAAATGGAAACTTACCAAAAAGTAATACAGGTGTTCCTTTAAGCACAATAAAACCCGGCAGCAAAGTTACCGTAAACCGCGTGCATGATTTTGACAGTAGTTTTTTAAAGTACATCTCTAAGATTGGAATTGAATTAAATAAAGAGCTGAATGTAATTGACGCACTCGATTTCGATAACTCATTAATAATTATAATTGACAGAAAACAAACAAGCATCAGCAGCAAAGTTGCTGCAAATATCTTTGTAACAAATGTAAATTAAAAAATATGAATGATCCTTTATTTACTTTATTAATTGGTTCCGGAATACTATTGCTTGCAGTAGTTTCATTCTTTCCCCAAAAAGGATTGTTTGCACGAATGAAGCGCACTAGAACTATTTCCAAAAAAATACTAATTGAAGATGCATTAAAGCATCTCTACCATTGCGAGTACAGCGGAGTTGGATGCAGTATTGAAAGCATTGCAGGCAAGCTTTCTATTTCAGAGGACGATGCTGCTGAATTAGTAGCAAAGCTGGAAGAAATGGGTATGCTAAGCTCACAGCGAGATTCACTGCAGCTTTCAAATGAAGGAAGATCCTATGCACTTCGAATAATAAGAGTGCACAGATTGTGGGAAAAATATCTTGCAGATGAAACGAGTGTTGATGAACGCGAATGGCATCACTCGGCAGAGGAATTTGAACACAAGCTGAGTTCTTCCGATGCAGATGAACTAGCTGCACAAATAGGTAATCCTGTTTTTGATCCACACGGTGATCCAATTCCATCAACGGAAGGTGATCTGCCCGAAAAGAAAGGAATGCCATTAACCGCACTTAAGTTTGGCGAATTTGCAAGTATTATCCACGTTGAAGATGAGCCCGATGCAATTTATCAGCAGCTGGTAGCAGAAGGTTTGTATCCTGGAATGCAGGTAAGGATGCTGGAAGAGTCGAAGGAAAGAGTACGATTTACTGCAAATGGCGAGGAGTGTGTACTTGCCCCGTTATTTGCAAAGAACATTACCGTGGAGCAGATCAAGCTTGAAAAAACCATTGAAGGAAAATTTAAAAATCTATCTTCATTAAAAATTGGCGAAAGCGGAACTGTGCTTGGAATTTCAAAAGCTCTTAGGGGTCAGCAAAGAAGAAGATTGATGGATTTAGGTGTTGTTCCCGGAACAGAAATTACAGCAGAACTAAAAAGCGTTGGAGGAGACCCAATGGTTTACAAAATTAAAGGAGCTTCAATTGCGCTGCGGAAAAAACAGGCAGAGCGTATTTATCTTCATTCTGAAAAAAGTGAAATGAATTAATTGTGAATATTAATAAGCAAAATTGTGAAAACTGTCCGGTGCATAATGCCGGAAACCTGAAACGACTCGGTATAGACATGAGCAATTTCGATTTTGTTGTTGCTCTTGCCGGTAATCCAAACACAGGTAAAAGTACAGTGTTCAACAATTTAACAGGATTAAAACAACACACAGGTAACTGGCCGGGCAAAACTGTTACACGTGCGGAGGGAGGATTTGAATACAACGATAATAAATTCAAACTTGTCGATTTACCCGGGACTTATTCACTTCTTTCAACTAGCACCGATGAAGAAGTTGCACGTAATTTTATTCTGTTCGGGCAGCCTGATGTAACTGTTATAGTTGCAGATGCTACAAGATTGGAACGAAACTTAAATCTTGTTTTACAGATTCTGGAAATAACAGACCGCGCTATTCTCTGTTTAAATTTGATGGATGAAGCTGGGAGACATAATATTAAAATTGATGAGAGAATGCTTTCAAAGGATTTGGGAATTCCTGTTATTCCTTCTGTCGCACGTTACAATAAAGGAATGGATGAATTGTTAGCTTCGATTTATGAAGTAGTTTCGGGAAAATATGTATGTAAACCTTATAGGTTAAAGAGCAAATCAAAAGAGCTAAATGTTGCAGTAGAAAAATTAACAAGACAAATAACAGAAGAATTTCCAAATCTCCCAAATGCACAATGGGTTGCGTTGCGTTTACTCGAAGGAGATCAAAGTATAATAGATGCGATCAGAAACGGTGAATTAGGAAAAATCTATTCGGTTGAACAAAACAAAACAGAATTAGAAACCGTTGTATAAATGGTAGCAAAAGAAAAAATAAAAAACAGAGAAGCAATTTTATCTACTGCGAACAATCAGCGCTGGGAGGTTGGTGAGAATTTTCATGATACATTGATGGAATCCATTTATTCCAATGCGTCTGCAATTGCAAAACGCTCTGTTACTCTTCCTGCACAAAAAGAAACAATTAATTGGGAAAAAACACTTGATAAAATTTTAACCAGTCGTTATCTCGGTTTCCCAATTATGTTTTTAATTCTTGGTGTTGTTTTTTGGCTAACTATCGAAGGGGCAAATGTTCCATCGGCAATGATTGCTTCTTTTTTTCTTGATACAATTCATCCCATACTCAAGAGTTTATCGGCTTCTATCGGTTTACCATTTTGGGCAGATGGTGTTTTAATTGATGGCGCATATCTTGCAATGGCTTGGGTAATTAGCGTTATGCTTCCTCCCATGGCCATCTTCTTCCCTCTTTTTACTTTGCTGGAAGATTTTGGTTATTTGCCGCGAGTGTCCTTCAACATGGATGGTCTTTACAGAAAAGTTGGTGCACACGGAAAACAGGCACTTACAATGGCAATGGGTTTTGGATGTAATGCTGCTGGTATTGTTGCAACTCGAGTAATTGACAGCCCGCGGGAAAAGCTGATTGCAATTATCACCAATAATTTTTCTCTTTGCAATGGAAGATGGCCTACTCAAATTTTAATTGCCGTTATTTTTATCGGAGCAGCGGTACCTGCATATCTGGCGGGAATTGTTTCTGCCCTAGCTGTAGTTTTTATTGCTGTACTTGGTATTGTTTTCAGCCTTTTAGTTTCGTGGGGATTATCAAAATCAGTTTTAAAAGGCGAAGCTTCTGCATTCAGTTTAGAATTGCCGCCGTACAGACCACCAAGAATTTTGCAGACGCTTTATACTTCTTTAATCGATAGAACAATCTTTGTGCTGTGGCGCGCAATAATTTTTGCAATTCCTGCGGGAGTAGTTATCTGGCTCGTTGGAAATATTACAATTGGAGGCGAGACGATTGCAAATATTTTTATTGATTGGTCAAACCCTTTCGCTTTTATATTAGGATTGAATGGAGTGATTTTACTTGCATACATAATTGCAATTCCAGCGAATGAAATTGTCATCCCTACAATTCTGATGTTGACTGTTATGAGTTTAGGTTTATCTGGCGTTGGTGAAGGAGCAGGAGTTATGTTTGAGTTAGATTCAATTGCAGCTACAGAAGAAATATTAGTTGCCGGAGGATGGACGCTTTTAACAGGTATAAACCTTATGTTATTCAGTTTACTTCATAATCCTTGTTCAACAACTATTTACACAATTTTCAAAGAAACAAAAAGCGTAAAATGGACCTTGGTTTCCACTTTCCTTCCAATATTGATGGGAATTATTGTTACCTTCTTTGTTGCACAAATTTGGAGGTTAATTGCAAGTATTTAAAACTACCTTGGCTGGCTGCATAATTCTATTCAGCCTTAATTCTTACTCACAATCGCTAATAACTGATAGACCTGATCAAACAGAATCCGCTGTTACTGTTCCTTTAAATTCCTTACAAATAGAAACAGGAATTGCTTACGAAAGTTTAAAGGAAAGTTCCATTTCAATTAAAAATTATTCTATAGCTGGAACACTAATCCGATATGGATTAGTTGACTTTTTGGAATTAAGACTTGGCGGGGCATATTTGGTTACCGAAGCTGAAAGCACAAAAGATGGACCGGGAAATTTTTTTACGGGTATTAAAGTCAATTTTATAAGTGAAGAAACAAACTCTGTAAATCTTGCTTTACTTGCTCAAGCCTTTCTTCCGCTTGGAAGTGCTGCCTTCAAACCGGAAAAAGTTGATCCACAATTAATTATCGCTATATCAAAATCACTAACAGAAAAAATGTCCTTGTCAGGCAACATAGGAGGTTTATATAGCAGCGCAATTGAAGAATTGATTTATCGTTACACCGCATCCTTAGGAATTTCATTGGCAAATGAATTAAGCATGTTTGCTGAAGTCTATGGAAACCTTACAACTAAGTCTGCTCCGATTCATAATTTTGATGCAGGATTTACATATCTTTTATCAAACGATTTACAAATTGATATTTCAGGCGGGAAAGGAATTTCCGGAATTGAATCGTTTTGGTTTTTGAGCTCGGGAATATCAATTAGATTAAAAAACTTATAAGGAATTTTTATGCCCAAAGTTAAGCTTCTATCTTGGAATGTAAATGGCATTCGTGCAATTTATAAAAAAGGTTTTTTAGATTGGTTCAAAAAGCTTAATCCTGATATGTTATGTTTACAGGAAACAAAAGCACATCCAGATCAACTTGTGGATGAATTAAAAAATGTAAACGGATATGAATCCCATTTTTCTTCTGCAGAAAAAAAGGGATACAGCGGGGTTGTTACTTACACAAAGGAAATGCCTGTGGATGCAAAAAACGGAATTGGAATAAAAAAATTCGACAGTGAAGGAAGATTTATAATTACTGAATTTAAAGAGTTTATTCTTTTTAACATTTACTTTCCAAATGGCAAAGCTTCCAAAGAACGGCTTCAATATAAAATGGATTTTTATGATGCATTCTTGAAACACTGTAAAAAATTGCTTAAACAGGGGAAGAAAATAGTTGTATGCGGTGATGTGAATACTGCGCACGAAGAAATTGATCTTGCACGGCCGAAAGAAAATTCCAATACCTCAGGATTCCTTCCTGAAGAAAGAAAGTGGATTGATAAATTTATTGCCGCAGGATTTATTGATACATTCCGAATGTTCAATAAAGAACCGGAAAATTATACGTGGTGGGATATGATTACACGTGCACGCGATAGAAACGTGGGCTGGAGAATCGATTACTTCTACGCAAGTGAAAATTTAAAGAATAACATCAAGTCCGCCTCAATTCATTCAACAGTAATGGGCTCCGATCACTGCCCGATTGAACTTGAGCTAAAATTCTAATACACTTTATTAAATTTAGAATGATTAATATCTCATCTATGAGGATTTTCATATCTCTATTAATATTTCTAATAGTTAGCTGTAATGCACAAGAGGATAAAAAAATGAAATTCACAAATAAACTTGCAAACGAATCAAGCCCATATCTTTTACAACATGCAAACAATCCTGTAAACTGGTATCCGTGGGGAAATGAAGCGTTGCAAAAAGCAAAGGAAGAAAACAAACTTATTATTATCAGCATAGGTTACGCAGCCTGCCACTGGTGCCACGTGATGGAACATGAATCTTTTGAAGATACATCCGTAGCGCAAGTAATGAATGATTTTTATGTCTCTATTAAGGTTGACAGGGAAGAAAGACCGGACATTGATCAGATCTATATGGATGCTGCATATTTAATTACCGGAAGAGGCGGCTGGCCTTTAAATATAATTGCTTTGCCGAATGGAAAACCTGTTTATGCTGGAACTTACTTTAGAAAAGAGGATTGGTTAAAAATTCTTACCTACTTTAAAGATCTCTATCAAGATGAACCGGAAAAATTTAATGAGCAGGCAGATAAATTAACAGATGCTCTAAACTCGATCAAAATTCCTGACGTATCTGTTGATGATTCGATTTTTTCAATAAATGAAATTAAAAAAGCATTCGAAGGAATTACTAATTTAATTGATTTTGTAAACGGCGGAACGAGAGGTGCCCCCAAATTTCCAATGCCGGATATTTACGAGTTTCTGCTTCAATATTACTTTCACACAAAAGACAACAACGCACTTGAGGCAGTTAAAATCACACTTGATAAAATTGCAAACGGCGGAATTTACGATCACATTGGCGGAGGATTTGCACGCTACTCTACTGATGATATTTGGAAAGTTCCGCACTTCGAAAAAATGCTTTATGATAATGCACAGTTAGTTAGTCTTTACTCAAACGCATACAAAGTCACAGGCAATAAACATTACAAAAATGTCGTTTACGAAACTTTGGACTATATAAAGCGTGAGATGACGGATGAAAGCGGTGGATTTTATTCTTCGCTCGATGCTGATTCGGAAGGAGAAGAGGGCAAATTTTATGTTTGGAAAAGGAAAGAAGTTATCGATTTACTTGGCAGCAATGCTGAATTGTTTTGTGAATACTACAATATTTCTGAAACGGGAAACTGGGAGGGGAAAAATATTCCATTCATTACAATTGATAAATCGCAGCTTCTAAAAAAACATAACTTAAAGGAAGTTGAATTCGATAAGATAATTTTCGAATCGAAAAAAGTGTTGTTTGAAGAAAGAAGTAAAAGAATTAGACCCGGATTGGATGATAAAATATTGACCTCGTGGAATGCACTTATGATTGCAGGATACACAGATGCTTATAACACATTTGGCGAAGAGGAATATCTTGTTGCAGCAATTTCGAATGGCGAATTCTTTTTAAATAATATGATGGATAAAGATGGCAAACTTGATCGCAACTATAAAAATGGTAAAAGCACAATCAATGCTTTCTTGGATGATTACGCTTACACTATAGAAGCATTTATATATTTATACGAATCAACTTTTGATGAAAAGTGGATTTACTCTGCCAAAAAACTTGCGGATTATGCGATCGAACACTTTGCTGATAAAAAGTCTGGAATGTTTTTCTTTACATCCGATATTGATGATCCGTTGATAACCCGGAGAATTGATTTTTCTGATAATGTAACTCCATCTTCAAACTCTTCTATGGTAGCAGGATTGCAGAAGTTATCAAAATATTTTTACAGCAATGGTTATGAAGAAATAACTGCGACATTGATAAAGATAATGAAAGAACCATCGTTGAAAAATCCCGCCTTTAATTCTTACTGGCTTACTTCTGCAATAAGACAAGCGTATCCATTTTACGAAATTGGAATTGTTGGCAATGAATCAATTGTAAAAAGAAAAGAAATCGCAAAAGAATATCTTCCAAACATTTCACTTTTTGGAACTAATGAAAAAGCAACGCTTGAAATTCTTAACGATAGATTTGTTGAGGGAAAAACACTAATTTATGTCTGCGAAAACCGTGTTTGCCAGCTCCCGGTAGAGCAAGTGAGCGAAGCACTTAGCCAAGCGAGTAATTAGAACTTGATGTTTCTGCGGGGGAAATATTGTGTTTGACTCATGTGCATTTTATTCATTAATTCCATTATAAATAGAAAACGATTTTGAAATGGAATTGACCGGAAAGATAAAATTAAACTATCTATTTATACCTCTTTTTGTTGTAATTACAGCATCCGCAGCATCTTATTTTGCTGATGTTGGAAGAGCATGGTATAAAACAATCAACTTACCGCAGTGGACTCCTTCAAATTCAATAATGGTCCTTGTTTGGGTTACAATATTCATACTTACCTCAGTATCAATATTAATCGTCTGGAATAAATACCCATCACAAAAAAGTTTTGGAGTGATAATCTCACTTTTTGTTTTAAATGCGTTGTTGAATGTTGGATGGAATATTTTATTTTTTACCCAGCAGCAAATAGGTTTGGCTTTTTTTCAGGCAATTCTTTTAATAGCAAATGTAGTATTGCTAATTGTTCTCATCTGGAGATTTTGCCCTCTTGCTGCCTGTCTTTTATTTCCTTATTCATTGTGGGTTGGTTTTGCTACTATACTTACTTACAATGTGTGGGTGCTGAATTGATTTGCTGTCATTTAAAAAAAAGGGCACAAGTGAATGTGCCCCTTTGAAGAAAATATATTCTCAATATTACTTCAGTAACATCATCTTTTTAATGTCTACAAATTCGTTTCCATTTACGCCAACAGCCTCAATCTTATAGAAATAAACACCACTGTTAATTCCAGTTGCATTAAAGTCGTAGTTGTAAACTCCGGCAGTAAGATCCTGGTTAACAAGTGTTGCAACTTCCTGTCCAAGTACGTCAAATATTTTCAAACTTACTTTGGAATCAACTGCAAGTGAGAATGCTATTTTTGTGCTTGGGTTGAATGGGTTAGGATAGTTCTGTGCCAATGTATATACATCAGGTGCAAGAACATCCACTTCGACTACATCAGAATATTCATAAGTTCCGTCGTAGTCAATTTGTTTTAACCTGTAGGAATAAGTGCCAGGTGTTAAGCTGTTGTCAGTAAAAGTATAAGCTTTTGGCTCTGTGGTTGTTCCAAAGCCAGCAACAAATCCAATCTGAACAAAGTCAGAGGTAACAGATTTTCTTTCAATTGCAAATCCGCTGTTATTAGTTTCTGTAGCAGTTTCCCAATCTAGAGTAACGCCTTGTCCACCAACAGAAGCTGTGAATGAAGTTAGTTCAACAGGTATTGGAATATTCCATGTATCAGCAACTTCTGCAGAATCCAATGCTCTGTTATAAAAACGGAACTCATCCATAAGTGAGCCAACTGGTAATCCACCGGAAGATGAGCCATTATGGCCACCAACACGGAAGAAGTCAGTTCCAGAACCAGTCATAGTTAGAGTACCTGCTTGAGGAGTTGTTAAAACTAAGACACCATTTATATATGAAAGAACACTAGGTCCAGTTTGATCATAAACAAATGTTAAGACTGATGGACCAGGTCCAACACCTGGGACAGTAACGTCTGTTCCGCCAAGAGTACCTGTTCTCAGTAGAACAGCAAATTCACCTGCTGCACCAGAATAAAAGCACCTAAAGTTTGAACCAGTATTGGTTTCACCGAACAGATAATTTAAAGCAGTTCCTGCTGGTAAATTGTTAAGGTACATACTAATTGTCCAGTCACTCGTTCCAAGATCTGGAACCCAACCAGTGTTAACATTATTGATTGTTCCATTACTTCCAGAGCCAACAAGAGCAGCTCCAAATTGTCCAGAACCACCCATAGTAACATCACCCTCTAATACTCCAAAGGCACCACCACTGCCAGGAACGGCAAGGTTTGGTGTTTGTGTACCACCGGTTTCATCAAATTGGTAATAAATGACCTCGGGGAAAGCACCGCCGCCGCTGCCAGCTTCATCACCGGTAACGTTCATTACAATGTGCATATTAGGAAATCCAATTGTACCAGTCGTGGTTGGAGTTGTTATACCGCAATCTGCTGCTAACAAATATGAAGGACCTGTTTCTCCATCTGCATTAGATCCTATAAAGAATGAGTTTCCTGCTGTCTGACCGTCCGGTGTAAAGATTTCAACAACAAGCTCAGAACCTGCAGGGGCTGTGCCCGTTACTGCAATTGGAAATACTGTTAATGTTTGATCAGACACGTTAAGTGTAGCTGTTCCAATCTGAGTTACCGAACCTGGGAAACCAGTCGGGAAAGGCTGGCTTGATGTCCAGAGATTAACTGTTATTGGCTGTGTGCCACCTGCACCTGTGCAGGTTTCAATACCAATTGATACTTCAGTAATATTAAAATCATTGGTGATACCAAAAGAATTTAAATCGAATGCTCTGAAGTAACTGTTGTCTGTATGAAGACCTCCTGCATTACAGGATACAGAGTTACCAGAAGTTATAGTCTGAGTAGCAGAATGAGTAATGGTAATTGCATCTGTATTATTGTTGAGAGGTACTTGTCCCTGTTGTTCATAAACAGGATTTGGGTTTACGGTAATGTCTTGTGCATTTGCGGTAAATATTAAACCTGCAAATAACAGAACAGCGAAAAAGAAAAAGTGTGTTGATTTGAACATAGGCTACTCCTATTTATAAGTGAATAGATGTGAATTGAATTGAAATCATTTTAACAAGCACAAGATTGCAAAAAAAATTATTTAAATGCAAGATTTGAACAAAAAAAAGGGCACTTTTTTGTGCCCTTTTTGATAAGAATTCAAACAATTCTATATTATTTCAGGAACATCATTTTCTTTACATCTACAAACTCATTTCCATTTACGCCCACAGCCTCAATTTTGTAGATATAAATACCGCTATTGAAGCTTTCCGCATTAAATTCATAATTATATACACCTGCAGAAAGATTTTCATTTACAATTGTAGTAACATCCTGTCCCAGAGCATCAAATACTTTTAAGCTTACTTTTGAATCAACTGCAAGCGAAAATGTTATTTTTGTGCTTGGGTTAAACGGATTCGGATAGTTTTGAGAAAGAACAAAATTACCCGGTGTTAATACTTCCACTTCAACTATAGCTGAGTAATTATATGTTCCGTCAAAGTCTATTTGTTTTAACCTGTAACTATATGCATCCGGCATTAAGTTTATATCTTCAAATGAATAGACCTGAGGTTCAGTTGTAGTACCGTGACCAGCTAGAAAACCGATTTGTGTGTACTCTGTATTTGCAGATTTTCTTTCTATTGCAAAACCGCTGTTATTTGTTTCTGTGGCAGTTTCCCAGCTTAAGGTAACAGTATTTTCATAAACCGATCCGGTAAATGCAGTAAACTCAACTGGGATAGGAATCATTGTATATTCCATACCCTCACAGGCAAGGTTATAGCCGCCATCGTAACCGCCCATAACATACATTGCATTCATTCCAGGAACCCAATTAGGAATATTTCCTAATGGAGTTGGTTTATTCGGCCAGAGAGTGTATGTATCGGTTGCAGGATCGTACCATGCAGCCTGGTTGCTGTATGGTGATTGACCACCGACAAAGAAAGCATAATTATTTACATACAAATCACCAGGTGAACCACCGCCGCTTCGGTAAGCCGGATCACGCAATGTTGCGGTAGAAAGTGTCCAGGTAATTTGTGTAGGATCAGAGGGATTTATTTCACCCTCATAGATTGCATTAGATGCTGTTAGAGTGGCATCAAAAGGGCCAGCCACACAAATAATATTACCTACAACACAACCAGCCATACATCCTGCCAGTAATGGGAATGGAGTACAAGCAGACCAGGTATCTGTTTGTGTATCATAAACCTGAACGTCATCACGAAAATCTGCC
This sequence comes from Ignavibacteriaceae bacterium, assembly GCA_013042995.1. Classification (GTDB taxonomy): domain Bacteria; phylum Bacteroidota; class Ignavibacteria; order Ignavibacteriales; family Ignavibacteriaceae; genus IGN2. The sequence goes on from JABDPB010000013.1 coordinate 14,050, forward strand.
CAACTGCCAACCATTCCGCCTACTGCATAAATGTAACGATCCATATATACGCCTGTAGCAACATCCTTTAATGCAACGGGCATTGGAGCGCCTGTGGTCCAGGTTGTTCCATCAAAAATATTAACTGCTCCTGTTGGGGTAGGCCATCCGGCAGATCCACCAATAAGATAGATTTTTCCCGCAACAGTTTCAGCACTGAAATAGTAGTTGGCACCACCGGGCATTGGACCCAAATTTGTCCAAGTGTTGGCAACTTCATCCCATTCAAGGTAATCTGCAGAAGGACCAGGGCTGCCGCCAAAGTGATAAACTTTTCCGTTTAAGTAAGCGCAAGCAGCTCCCGAGGTTGAAGTACCTGCAGGCAGACTAGCAACTGAAGACCAATCGCCGTCAGCATCGGTAACAGTTCCACCCTCGCCTTCGTAACTAATAATTGGGGTTGTACCTGGTGCGTATTCGTGAATTGCTTGACTGTAAATACTTACAGAGGAAAAGAGTAGGATTGCAAGAATCAGAGTTAAAAAAGAAAAGTTTCGCATATTAAATGCCTCCCGAAAAAAATTTCTAAATAGATCAGATAAGATTATATCTGATTAACCCTCTAGTAAAATCTTATTTTCTTTTAGTACCTCCTTTCATTTTGGTATTATTCAAAAAAGACAGATTCTTACTTACCTTATTTAAAGGGGCATAAAAAATAATACTTAATTACCAATAACAAAAGCAATAGTTTATATCCCCAATAATTTACCATCATTTTAATGATAAAAAATCCCCTCCAATTAAGGGAGGGGATTAAAACAAGAAACAAAAAGATTGTTTTTATTTCAAGAATGTCATTTTCTTAACGTCTACAAATTTGGATCCATTTATACCTTCAGCTTCAATTTTGTAGAAGTAAATACCGCTGTTAATGTTTGTAGCATTAAAGTCATAGTTATAAGATCCAGCGGAAAGGTCTTCATTTACTAAAGTTAAAACTTCTTGCCCAAGAACATCAAAAATCTTCAAGCTTACTTTAGAGTCTACAGCAAGCGAGAATGTAATTTTTGTACTCGGGTTAAACGGATTTGGATAGTTCTGATCTAAAGCATAAACATCAGGAGTAAGAATTTCTGTTTGTACTTCGTCTGAATATGAGAACGATCCATCGAAATCAATTTGTTTTAATCTGTAAGTGTAACTACCTGCACTAAGTCCGACATCAGTAAACGTATAACTTCGTGGCTCGGTGGTAGTACCAAAACCGGGCAGATAGCCGATATTCTCAAATCCGTTTCCGGAATTTCTTTCGACTTCAAATCCCTGGTTGTTGGTTTCAGTTGATGTGGTCCAGTTCAATGTAACGTCTCTTTCACTAACAGAGGCTGTGAATGAGCTTAATTCAACAGGAATGAAGCCATCAACAAATATGGCAAAGTTATCTATTGCAAAATGCCATGAGAAATCACCATAGTAGCAGAATCTGAACCTAACATCCGATTGCAAAGCAGCAGTACTAGATACATCAAATGTGGTATCGATAGCAGGTAGATCTAAATTTGCTGAATAATCGATTATTCTTGTCCAGGTTGCTCCACCATCAGTACTCATATCAAAAGCTCCAGTATCTGCTGGAACAGGTGCAGAGAATACTTGCATATCACCCTCAAAATGTACAGTAACAATACTCCAGTCAGATAAATCTAATGCTACATTGCCGGTTAAATAAGCATTAACTACTTGAGCTGTTCCACAAGCATCTGAACTTACACCTGCAAATCCGCCCATACTTGTAGGAGGAAATACTGGTGCAAGACCGCTAACCCATGTTGATGTTGTGTACCAACCCCAATCACAAACATCGCCCCAGGCTGCCGCATTCCAATTGCCTGCTGAAACAGTACTGTCATTAAAGTCATCTTCCCAAATAGCAACAGGACCGCCGCCGCCGCTGGTTCCCCAAACTTCAAATGGAAAACCTTGAGGTGCCGCGCTTCCATTATCTATTGCAGCTTGCCAAGTTTGAGATGAACCAAGATATTGCAGCCCGTCCCCAGTCGTAGTTGTGCCAAGAATTACTATTGGAGGTGCCCAGGGACCTGAAGATGCTGAACCAGCTGCCTGCCAGTCAACCCAATAAGTACCTTCACTCAGCATAGTGCCAACAGCACAAACATTTCGCATCATTGCTCTTGTAGTACCAGGACTTGATTCTGAGTGCCTGTAAATATTGGAGAAGTATGTGTTAGCCAATACGTTTGTTGCAGTATCACCCCAAACCACAGTTCCGCCAGCACTGGGATCACCATCCCAAATTCTAACATTAACTGCAGTGATTGTTGATGGAATACCACCATTTGTCTGATAAGCATAGAACGCAAGTGAATCTATAGTCCAGGTTTCACCAGAAGGAATAGTAAATTGATCTGCTATTCTATTATTAGCTGTAGCTGTAAGCTGATGACCAAAGCCAAGGGTGCTCATTCCTAAGGTGGTGTTTTCCAATAAACTTAAATCTGAACCAGCAACAGGACCGCCGCCCGGAACATTTAATGCCGGACCATTATCGTACAACAATGCATCGGGACCATCAGAGGTGTAAACCCAATTAGGATCTACTTGATATTGAAACTGTCCTTCGTTAGATGCCTCAATATCTTGTGCGTCCTCAGGAAGATCGGAAGTTACATTATTTCCGTTGTTATTGTTACCGAGTGTATAACCATCCAGCAACAATTTTGTTTCAAAATCCTGAGCCTGCAAAGAGAATGACCAAGAAAGCGTTAAAAGGATGGTAAGGATTACCATGTAAGACCTTTTTAACATAAGCCCTCCTAAATTAAATTGAATAAATAAGTTAGTTAAAGAAATAATATCTAAGAAAGTATAATTACTGATATATGTGTCGTATCAATTGATGACCCTCATCCAAAATAAGAAGTCGAATAACATATTTACATTACCAAGACACGTTAGTGATTTTTAATAAAATTATCAAGAATTGACATTAAAATTAATAATGAATATTTGGTTGAATTTATATGCCAATGTATTTTAATAAAAATATTTTGCTAATAATGCGATAACTTCAATTGCCCACAGATGACTCATTATTAGAAACTCGATTAGAAAAAAGTGCCTCAAAAATATGCAACTCATTAGGCTTTTTTCTTTTTAAAACAAACTAAGCTTGTTTTTTGCTTGTTTTCCAAAGAATTTAAGGCAAGGATATTGACCCATAATAGCAAAAGAAACATAGGGAAGAACATAACAGCTCGATGAAAACAAATAAACCAAAAAAACTTCAGCTAAGTCTCACTTTACAGTTTGCTGCTTTTTTCATTCTTGTAGCAGGATTCATTTACTTTTACTTCAGTCAAAAATTTGAAGATGATGTATTAGAAAAATTCAAATTTAAAGCTGAAGTAATTACAAAGTACATTGAACAAAATCCTAGAGTTTTTTGGAATCATGAGCTTGATGATAAAAGCCAGTTGCTGCAATTAATGTACTTCAATGATATTACTTATTTAGTTCTTGTAAATAATGATGGTAAACTGATTGATGCAGTAAATTTTGATATAGCAGAATACTATTCTTATACCACTATTAAAAACACAAATACCATTTCGTTCGATGAAAGTCTTTATCAAGTTGTTGTACCTATTTACGATAATCATTTTCAGAAGGGCAAAGCATACCTAGGATTTGAAGCAGGATTAGTGGCAGTAGATTTAAAAAAGAGAACAATGTTAGCCGCACTTTTCAGTTTATCTATTTTGCTTGCAGGAATGGTGTTTACTTATTTCTTAAGTTCTATTTCATTTAGACCTTTTACTAAATTAATTACTGCATTAAGTAAAGAGGATAGAACTGTTCAGAAAGATTTAATAAACAAACTATTATCAGCGTTAGACAAGAGTGATAGAAGTCAGCAAAAAAAATTGCTTTCTAAATTAATGAATAATGAAATAGGTTTACTTGCTGGGAAATTTTATGAGATTTTAGAAGAGCTTGAAATGGCTAACGAAAAGATTCAAAAGCTTAATGATAAGCTAAATGGTGCCTTTAAAGAAAAAGTATATGAAGTTGGATATGAGGTTAATCAACGTAAAAAAACAGAAATTCATCTTAAAAAGAGTGAAGAGTTATTTAAGATAATTTTTGAAACGGCACCTATTGGTATGATTATTCTTTCGGAAGACGGAATAGCAATTAAATCTAATAAGGCTTTTTGCGATACGATTGGTTATGAATGGTTTGAAATAGCTAATGCAAATATTAAATATATTTTTAATGGAAATAAGTCGGGTGATGTAAAATCTACTTTTCAACTCATTCGTGAAAACGGAAGTCTGGATACAGAATGCAATTTGGTTAGAAAGGATGGTATTCATATTTCAGCATTACTAAAATCAACTAAAATAGTTGATGACAAGGGTGATTTAAAGAATATTCTGATCCAGGTTTTAGATATTAGTGAATTTAAAAAAGCTCAGAACGAACTTGAATTTGCTTTAGATAAAGCAACTGAGTCGGAGAGATTGAAAAGTGCCTTCCTTGCACAAATGTCGCACGAAATTCGTACTCCATTAAATGTAATCCTTCCCTCAATTCCAATATTAGCAGAGGAACTTGGCAATAAAGATGAGGAGATGCTCAGTGTACTTTCTTCTGTGGCAAATGCGAGCAAAAGGTTACAAAATACTATTGACATGATCTTATCATTATCTGCAGTTCAAAGTGGAAGTTACAAAGCCAAATTCGAGAATTTTAATCTTGCCGAAGATTTAAAAAATTTAGCGAGTGAATTTATTCCAATTACAAAGGAAAAGGGATTACAATTTTTCTTCATCAACAAAACAGTAACTCCGGTAATTTCAGCAGATAGATATACGATTAATCAAATTTTCCAAAACCTTGTTGGTAACGCAGTTAAATATACCCACAATGGCCAGATAACAGTTTCTATTGAAGATTATCAAAAAAATGGAGTAATAGTTAAAATAGAAGACTCAGGAATTGGAATAAGTACGAAATATTTGAAAAATCTCTTTTCTCCATTTTCGCAGGAAGACACGGGGCGAACAAGAAAATACGAAGGCAACGGCCTTGGGCTTGCACTTGTTAAGGAATACGTAAAAATAAATAGAGGTGAAATCTCTGTTGAAAGTGAAAAAAATGTCGGCTCAGTTTTTTCAGTACATTTTGAAAAGAGCGTGTTATCATCCAATCCATTAGAAGACAAAATTTTATTAAAAGAAGTAAAAACACAACTTAACTAGAAAATTACTTCATTCGTTTTCATCATTTCTAAATTTTAACCAAACAGCTATATTTGTCCCTTCTGATTTGTGATTTTCACTAAAATCTTTATATGCAAAAGATGTTTAAAGTTCTTTTATTTTATAAATATATTAATGTTTCTAATCCCGGGCAGATAGTTAATAAGCATTTAGATTGGTGCTTAAGTAATAATATCAAAGGAAGAGTATTCTTTGCCCCCGAAGGAGTAAATGGCACAGTTTCAGGCACTTTAAAAAACATTGAAAAATATAAAGCTCATCTAAGCAGTTTTCCTCAATTTTCAGATATTTGGTTTAAAGAAGATGATGCAGAAGAGCATGCATTTAAAAAGATGCATGTGCGTTTGAAGAATGAAATTGTTCGAGGCAATTTAACAGATGTTTCGATTGAAAACGGTGGTAAAAGATTAAACCCGGAGGATTTGTTAAAATTCTACAAAGAAGAAAAGGACTTTGTAATTGTTGATGCACGTAATTGGTACGAAAGCAAAATAGGAAAATTTAAAGATGCAATTACTCCTCAGATAAAAAATTTTAGAGAGTGGAAAAAAGTTGTTGATGAGGATTTAAATAACTATAAGAATAAAACAGTAGTAACTTATTGTACAGGCGGAATTCGATGCGAAAAAGCTTCAGCATACATGATTGAAAACGGTTTTAAAGATGTTTATCAACTGAATGGTGGAATTTACAATTTCACAAAACAATTTCCGGATACTTATTGGCAGGGCGGTATGTTTGTTTTTGATGAACGAAGAGTTGTAAACCCAAACACCAAAGATGAGTTACAGCACATTGCAAATTGTGAATTCTGCGACAAACCAACTAGCTATTACATAAATTGCCACAATGTAAACTGCGATAGAATAATTGTATCCTGCCACGATTGTAAGATTAAAAATGAATACTGCTGCTCAGATGAATGCAGAAAAAGTGAGCACAAAAGAAAAGTTTATCACGGTTAGATTAAGAAACTTAACGTCTTTGCGATAATATTAATACCGCAAAGACGCTGGAAAGTTTGGTTTACTTCCTCCAATCAGCAAGCATATTTTTCATCCTGTCAAAATCAAATGGAGCGCTATCCATATTAGTTCCTAATTCTATTGCTTTTTCCATTGTTGCAATTGCATCATCAGTCATTCCTAACTTATGCTGCAACTGTGCTTTAATTCTCGTATTCCAATACACTTCTTTAAGAAGAGTGGAAGCTTGAATCCAATTCATTGCTTCTTTTAGATTAACATCATTTTGGAGACAGTATTGTGCCGCTTGAAAAGATGGTACCCAGGATAAATTTGAGCGTGCTTTTTCCAGAGTTAAATCTGCTGTTGCAACTTCCACCCCGAAGGAAACCTTAAGGTTTTCCCAAACTAGACTTACATTCACTGTATTATCAGTGACATCGGTAAAAAGAAAAGTCATTCTTTCCTGGTAATGATGTTCTTCTGGTTTTACTTTTAATCTTAATGCATCTTTAGTTTCATCATAATTTGAACCGTCGTCCACCTCAGTATCATCACTAAAAATAATTTCCCATTCGTTTGCACCTGGGATTGTGTGAATGCCATAAGTTCCGGCATTGAGTTGGTTTCCATTAATTTTTACGAGATCGCTGAATGTAATGGAAGTTACTTCATTTGCGCCCGTACGCCACACTTCACCGTAAGGAACAAGTCCATCCCAGATTTTTCTTCCTTTAACACCAGGTGAACTGTAATCAATTGTTATTTCTGTTACTCCAACATACTGTGAAACTGTTGCATCAGGACTTGGACGTGGAGTTCTGAAATCCTGCGCTAAAGCCGTGATGCCAAATAACAGTAGCAATGTTATCGAAAGTATTAATACTTTCATCATAGTACTCTCCTTATTAATTGTTTGAATCAGGTTGGTTTAGTTTTAATTTTAATGTGAAGTTAATCAGCATTTTATTATTAAACAAGATGCATGCAAAATTCTACTGAAAAAGAAGTTGTAAAAAGTTTAAAGAAAGCAAAACCCTATTCAAAGTGGGATGCGCTTAAAAAATGGGTGCCATCTATCGTGATCTTCTCGATTGCACTATTATGGTGCTTAAACAGAGGCGAATTTGGATTGATGGATAATATTGATCTGGTTATTCACGAAGCAGGCCATTTTTTCTTCAGTTTTTTCGGAAAATTTATCTACACACTTGGTGGCACGTTGATGCAAATTATTTTACCTTCAATTATTGCTGGTTTCTTTCTAAGAAATAATTATAGAACCGGTGTTCAATTTTCCCTTCTTTGGCTTGGGCAGAATTTCATAAACATAAGTGTTTATGCTGCGGATGCAAGGGCACGGAATCTTCCCTTGCTTGGTGGCAACAAAGTCTACCACGACTGGCACTATATGCTTGGTGAACTAAATTTGCTTGAGCAGGATCAGATTGTTGGATATTTTTTTTTCGGTGTTGCTATTCTCATTTTTATAATTGCAGTTTTAATGCCTCTTATTACTAGAGATTAAATTGTATCTTTTGCACCTGTAAAAAAACAAACCCCTATGATTAAAATACTATTAATTTTTATATCTTTTTTATCGTTTTCAATTAATTTGTTTAGCCAGATTGATTCGCTTGTAAGTTATTACGATAACAACAACATCAAATCTATAATTCATTATAATAATAATGTAAGAGACGGCGATGCTAAATTCTACTGGGAGAACGGAAAATTAAGAGAGCAGCTTACTTACATAAACGGAAGAGTGGGGGGGCTGGTTAGAAGATACAATGAAAATGGAATTCTACGCAAAATGTTTACAATTGAAAACGGCAAACGTGAAGGTCCCACATCTCTTTTTGACACTACAGGAACTTATGTTGATGATATTTACTACCAAGAGGGAATTTTAGTTGTAGATAAAATTGTTCTTGATGAGGGACCGAAAGAAGACTACTCAACTTCAAATTTGATTGTGGAGAATAAGCAGCCTAAAAAGAAAATTATAAAAAAGAAAAATGTTGATCCGAACAATCCTCTTCCTCCGGATATTGAAGAGCAGCATAACTATGAGGACGATCCTGCATTTTACAAAACAGTGGAAGTGATGCCAAAACCGATTGGAGGAATTGATGCCATATATAAAAAAATTGGTTATCCCGAAGAAGCAAAAGAAAATGAAATTGAAGGAACAGTAAGAATTTTAGCGATGATTGACAGAGACGGTGAAGTACTTGACGCAAAAGTAATTGAAAGCATTGGATACGGCTGCGATGAGGCTGCTAGGCTTGCAGTGTTTTATCACCGATTTAAACCAGGTTTAATTAGAGGGGAAAAAGTAAAAGTGCAGATGGAAATTCCAATTGAGTTTAAACTAGAAAAGGAAGATTAGATCATTTTTTTATTTTAAATCTAAATGCTTCCAAAATTGGTTTTAAAGCTAAATCTTCAGCTTGCAAGCTGATTGTGTAGTTAGTGAATTCTCTTCTAAGAGGATATAATTTTCTTAAAAGATCAAAGTATTCTTCCCGTAAATTGTTTGTTTTCAAATGTAAAACGTTTCTTAACCCGTCATTATCTTTTTCAATATTGTAAATTGAACAAAACAATTTAAAAAGCCTTTCTTCAATTGTTTTTCCTTCCGGCAAACTAATCTCAGAATGTTCTAATACCGGAAGTGAAGGTTCCCATGTGGGTTTTTTATTTAAATGGTTGCACAGTGCATCATAAATTAATTTTGTACCGTTGGTTTTCCCCTCAAACGAATAACCCGCAATGTGTGATGTTCCAATTTGTGCTTCCTTAATTAACTCGGTATTTAAATTAGGCTCATTTTCCCAGACGTCTAAAACTAGTTTAAAGCTTTTTGTCCTGCTTTCCTTCAAAAGCGCCGAATTTTTAATTACTTCTCCGCGGGAAGTGTTGATTATTATTGTTCCTTCTTTTATATGTTTAAGATTCTTATCACCTAAAAGATGAAACGTTTTATCCTTACCCTTTTTATTTAATGGAACGTGTAATGTAATAATATCAACATCAAATATATCATTAAGAGAAACATATCCACTTCCAATTCCTTCTCGTTCCTTTGGCGGATCGTTCTTTAATACTTTCATTCCCAAAGCTCTAGCAAGTTTTTCAATTCTGCTCCCAATAATTCCTACGCCAATGATTCCAATTGTTTTTTTTGAAAGACTGATTTTTTCATCTGCAGCAATTTTTAAAAGTGCCGTAAAAACATATTCTGCTACTGAATCAGCATTGCAGCTTTTCGCATCTGCAAATACAATTTTATTTTTTTGTAAATAATTAGTATCAATATGATCAGTGCCGATAGTTGCGGTTCCGATGAATTTAATTTTTGTTTTTTTGAGAAGTTCTTCATTAACACTGGTAATAGAGCGGACAATAAGTGCGTCTGTATTTTTTAATATTTTGTTGGTAATCAGTCTTCCGTTTAATAAGCTTATTGAACCAAGCATACTAAATGCATCTTCTGCAAAAATTATATTATCATCAATTACTATTTTCATCAGCAAAAAAAATATTTAGCTATTTATACAAACTTAATCAATAAGTCGTTCATCATCTTTAAACCAAACTCAAATATTATTGTTTTTCCCGGCATAATGGGCTATTTTTGTCTCACTTCAAAACTCAATAAAAAAATAAAAAATGTAGAAATATCCACTTACCTCTTTGAAGGGATTTACAATGCTAAGCAAGTTACTAATGCCTGAAATAGAATCTCTTATTGCTGAGAGAAAGCTTAGCATATTAAAAGAAATCCTTAACGACTGGACTCCTGCCGATATTGCAGACCTTATTATTCAGTTAACTGAAAAAGAACAAGTCATAGTTTTTCGATTACTTCCTATTGAATTAGCAACAGATACATTCGAGCATCTAGAATTTGAAACCCAGATGGATTTACTAAAAGCAATGGGAAAAGGAGAGGTTACAGCCATACTAAACGATATGTCTCCTGATGATCGCACTGCATTACTCGAGGAATTACCAAGTTCCGCTGCAAAACAATTAATTCAATTATTATCTGCTGAAGAAAGAAAAGTAGCCCGAACACTTTTGGGTTACCCTGAAAATAGTGTCGGCAGACTAATGACTCCAGACTACATTGCCGTAAAACCTGATTGGACAATTACAGAAACTCTTAAATACGTAAGAGAAAATGCCGAGGACAGTGAAACATTAAATGTTATTTATGTTATTAATGATAAAGGAGTCTTGATTGATGATATAAGAATAAGAGAAATCATTCTTGCTTCACCTGATAAAAAAATCAGCGAATTGATGGATGAAATTTTTGTATCGCTTAATGTTGCCGATGATCAGGAACTTGCAGTTGAACAGTTTAAAAAATATGATAGAATTGCACTTCCAGCTACAGATCAATATGGTGTTTTAATCGGAATAGTAACTGTGGATGACGTGCTTGATGTAGCTGAAGAAGAAGCAACTGAAGATATTCAGAAAATTGCAGCAGCAGGAGTGCTGGAAGAACCGTATCCTACAATTCCTCTTCTTCAATTAATTAAAAAGAGAGCATTCTGGCTTACCATTCTGTTTATTGCACAAATACTTACAGCTTTTGTATTAGGTTTTTTTGAAAATCAGTTAGGTAAAGCAATTGCATTAACTATCTTCATTCCACTCATAATTTCCAGCGGTGGTAATTCGGGCTCGCAAGCTGCCACACTAGTAATAAGAGCAATGGCACTTGGTGAAATATCTCTAAATGATTGGTGGTTGATAATGCGCAGGGAAATCATATCGGGCCTAGTGCTTGGTGGAATCCTTGGAGTAATTGGGTTCTTACAGGTTTCTTTTCTAGCTAATTTTTCGGAAGCACTTCAGCAGTACTGGGTTCTAATTGGATTAACAGTATTTTTCTCGATAGTTGGCATTGTAATCTGGGGCACTTTATCTGGTTCAATGCTTCCCTTCATACTTAAAAAAATGGGCGCTGATCCTGCTACATCATCGGGGCCATTAGTAACTACGATGGTAGACGTTACCGGTCTGATTATTTACTTTACAGTTGCAATTATTATACTTAAAGGAACACTTTTATAAATTAGCACCGTATTGTTACCCTTCTTTCAAATAAAAATCATTTAGAATCTTTTTATATTTACACTTAAATGATAAATCTTAATAGAAAACCAGTTAAAAATAATAACAATGTTAAAGGGATAATTTTGGCTGGCGGTTCCGGCTCCAGACTTTACCCGATAACAAAAGTCTACAGTAAGCAGTTAACGCTTATTTACGACAAACCATTAATTTACTATCCGCTTTCAATTCTAATACTTGGGGGAATAAAAGAGATACTAATTATTTCTAATGAAGAAACAATTCCCCTTTATAAACAGCTCTTTGGCGATGGCGATCAGATAGGCTTAAAATTTAATTATGTTGTTCAGCCTGAACCCAAAGGAATTGCTGAGGCATTTATTTTGGGAGAAGAATTTATTGGTAAAAACTCTGTCTGCCTTATTTTGGGGGATAACATTTTCTACGGCAGTCTGGATTTTTTTTACAAATCGTTACAGAAAGAAAGCGGCGCAACAATTTTTGGCTATCAGGTTAACGATCCTGAAAGATACGGAATAGTTGAATTTGGTAAGAATGGAAAAGCAATTTCAATTGAAGAAAAACCATCAGAACCAAAATCGCATTATGCAGTGCCCGGTTTGTATGTTTACGATAGTAAAGTCATCGAAATTTCAAAAGCACTAAAACCATCTAAAAGAGGCGAACTGGAAATTACAGATGTTAATCGCGAATATTTATATAGAGGTGAGCTAAGTGTTGAAAAAATAGGAAGAGGAGTTGCCTGGCTTGATACTGGAACTCCTGAAGCACTTTTAGCTGCTTCAAACTTTTTCGGAGTAATCGAAGACAGGCAAGGTTTGAAAGTTGCATGCATTGAAGAAATAGCCTATTACAGAGATCTTATTAATAAAAAACAATTAATGTCTTTAATTAAATCAATGCCAGCTTCTCTTTACAAAGAATACCTTGAAAAGATTTTAAAGGAAGAGTAATTGTTTTGAAAGTTATAAAAACAAAAATAGATGGATTACTTATTATTGAACCTGATGTTTTCAGTGACGACAGAGGTTTTTTTCTCGAATCATTTAACAAAATAGATTATCAAAAACACGGTTTAAATTTTGAATTTGTGCAGGATAATATTTCTAAATCAGTTAAAAACACTATTCGGGGATTACACTATCAAGCTGGTGGAATGGCGCAGGGCAAGTTATGCCAGGTCTTAATTGGAAAAGTATTAGATGTGGCTGTGGATATCAGATTTGGCTCACCAACTTTTGGAAATCACTATACACATGTTTTAAATTCAGATAAGCTTATGCAAATTTGGGTTCCGCCGGGATTAGCACATGGTTTTTCTGTTCTTTCCGAAGATGCATTGTTCGCATACAAGTGCACCAGTTATTACAGCAAAGAACACGAAAGAACAATTCTTTATAATGATGCTGAATTAAATATTAATTGGAAGGTAAATGATCCGATTGTTTCTGAAAAAGATTTGAATGCAGTAAAATTTAAAGACATTGAAAAGGACTTTATATACACTGCAAAGTGATTCACGTCTTTAATAATTTTTACTTTCGTTTCTAAATAAATTTAAAATTAAAAAGCGGCTTATTTATGAAAGTACCACTCCTTGATTTAAAACCTCAGTATCAATCGCTTAAAAAAGAACTAGATGCAGCTATGCTTCGTGTTGCAGAGTCACAGTATTTTATTCTTGGTCCCGAGGTAGAACATATGGAGAAAGAATTTTGTGAATATTTAGGATGCAAATATGCAATTGGAGTTTCATCCGGAACAGATGCGCTTTTACTTGCACTAATGGCAATTGATTTGCAACCAAACGATGAGGTCATTGTTCCAACTTATTCTTTTTTCGCTACTGCTGGAGTTGTATCACGCTTAAATGCCAAACCGGTATTAACAGATGTTGATCCTGTTACCTTTAATATTGATCCTGAAGATTTCAGAAAAAAAATTACATCAAAAACTAAGGCTGTGCTTCCTGTCCATCTTTATGGGCAAAGTGCTGATATGAATACAATAATGGAAATTGCAAATGCAAATAATATTATTGTGATTGAGGATGCAGCACAGGCGATTGGCACACAGTACAAAGATGGTAAATCTGTCGGAACAATTGGACACATTGGTTGCTACTCATTTTTTCCGAGTAAGAATCTTGGATGTTTTGGAGATGGTGGTTTAGTTGTTACTAATGATCAAGACCTTGCCCACATGATTAAAATAAAAAGAGTGCATGGTGGAGAGCCAAAATATTATCATAAAGTCATCGGAGGAAATTTCAGATTGGATGCTTTGCAGGCAGCAGTGTTGAGAGTAAAACTTCTGCATCTAGACAGTTGGTCAAAACAAAGAAGAAAGAATGCAGATTCTTATAGCAAGCTATTCATTGATTCGGAATTAGCAGAAGACACAGGTAAAACTGAATTCGATGAAAAAAATAAAGTTCTACTTCCAAAAGCAGTGTATAATAATGCTGACGTAATTAACTATCATATTTATAATCAGTATATAATCAGAGTTGAAAAGCGCGATGAACTGAGGGATTTTCTATCAAAAAATGAAATCGGAACAGAAATTTATTATCCTGTTCCATTTCACATGCAGGAGTGTTTTTCAAATTTAGGATATAGAAAAGGCGATTTTCCAATTGCTGAAATGGCTGGTGAAAAATCTTTAGCGTTGCCTATCTATCCTGAATTGACAAACGAACAGCAGCAGTTTGTAGTAGAAAAAATTAATGAATTCCTTAAAGATTAGCTTGGTAGATGAATCATTTTAAGAGAAAAATATTTCTCATTCTATTTTTTGTTTGTATTTCTACACCCCACCTATTTTCGCAGGTTGTTTATGAACCACTTCATCGTGATGTTTATAATTATTTAAGAAGATTAAGTCAAAAAGGAATGGTTGAATTTAACGACTTAATAAGACCTTTGCCGCGTACGTACATTGCTGAAAAATTATTTCAAGCCGATTCACTCTCTTCGAAATTAACTTTGCTTGAAAAAGAAGAGTTGGAGTTTTTCATAAAAGATTTTTATCATGAAAAATGGCTTTTAGAAGAAAATTCCCATTATGAAGATCATATTGATTTCGTAAGCTATGATCCTGCAAACAGATGGCGCTTTTTTTCTTATGGAAGTGATGCATTTAAAATGAATGCAGGTATAATTTTAGGCGGAGAAATAGGTTCATTGGACAAATCAAAAAGAACACATTTTTGGAACGGTGCTTACGCTTACGGTTACATCTCAAATATTTTAGGCTTTAGTTTTGATTTTAGAGATAATACTGAAAAAGGAAACACAATTGATAAGCAAAAAAAGTTTTCACCAATTACAGGAGTAAATGAAAAAAGTGATCGTCTGAATTTAGTATATCCCTCAGATAAAATTGAGTACAGCGAAGCTAAAGGCGTGCTTGCAACAGATTGGAGTTGGGGCAGTGCTGCTGTTGGTAAAGAATTTATTGAATGGGGTTACTCGGATAACGGACTAATCGTCCTTTCACAAAAGGCACCTTCTTTTCCTTTTATCCGATTGGATATTAATCCTGTTGAGTGGCTGCAGTTTAATTATTTTCATGCATGGCTTTCATCGGATGTAATTGATTCATCATTAATTTATTATTCGGAAGAAGGGGACAAACGTTTTCAATTTCGTGAAAAGTATATTGCATCACACACCTTAACCTTAAAACCGACAAAAGGATTGGACATTTCAATCGGCGAATCAATTATTTATGCAGATAAGCTGGAAATTTTATATTTGATTCCTATCACCTTTTTCAGAATTGCAGATCACTATTTAAGCAGACAGTACAATGCTGCGGGCGGTAACGCACAACTGTTTGCATCTGTAAGTTCAAAGGGACATTTAAAGAACACTCATCTTTATGGAACCCTTTTTATTGATGAAATTACTCTCAACGGTTTGTTCGATTCCTTTAAACAAAGAAACCAGTTCGGTTTTACCCTTGGTAGTTCTGTAAGCGA
>JABDPB010000023.1 GCA_013042995.1 Ignavibacteriaceae bacterium
ACACAAAAAGGAAAGAAAGCTTTAGAAATTTATGTTGAGCGTTTAGAGAAATTAATTAAAAAATAAAAAATTTTAATCATATACTTTGTTTTACAAAGTTCTTTTAATACTAATAAACAATGGAGGAAAAATGAAAAAAACAGTCCTAATTATTTTAACGTGTATATTAGGTTGTATCTCAATACAACACGCACAACCGGTTACTTCTCTAATTCAAAAGGGAAAAGAAACTCTGTACAGCGGTTATGTTCATTTCGATAAATCCGAAATGATTAAAGCAAGAGGACTATTTGAACGCGCATTAGCAAATGATGAGGAAAATTATCTTGCTCAATATTATCTAGCTTTTACAGATTATTATCTTGCTGTTTACCTCATGCAGAAAAAAGAAAAAAAGCAATTTGAGAAATTCTCTAATTCATCAGAGAATACTTTAAAGAAACTTTTGAATGAGAATAGAACTGATGCCGAAGTAGTTTCATTATTAGGCGCTCTATATGGAATTAAAGTGGCAATGAATCCTGAATTGGGCTCTATACTCGGATCGCAAAACATTTCGCTTACATCCAAAGCACTTGGTATCGAACCCGACAACCCTCGCGTGCTGTTGCAAAAAGGTATATCAAAATTTAACTCCCCCGAATTTGTCGGCGGAAGTAAAAAAGAAGCATTAAAATATTTCTCTCAATCTGTAGAAGCGTTTGGAAACACGGCTGAAAAGGAAACAAAAATTGATTGGGGATACCTTGATGCGCTGGCTTGGCTTGGCATAGCTCATTCCAGCCTGGGAGATTTTGAATCTGCAATAACTGCTTACAACAAAGCACTGGAAGTTGAACCTGATTTTGCCTGGATAAAATATGAGCTGCTTCCTAAAGCTGAAGAAAAACTAACATCATCAAACTAAATCGAAGATAGGTTGGCAATGAGATTAATAATTAGAATATTTTTATCATTTCTACTGATAATAATTGGTTCATCGTTTTTATCAGCACAAGATGCAAGTAAAATAATTAAAGGAATCATAACAGATGATGCAAATGGACCTCTTGCATATGTTAATGTTTATATTCTTGATTCTTTTGATGGTGCAATGAGTGATGAAGAAGGAAAATTCTCATTCACCACAATTCAGTCTGGCGAAATTGAACTTGTTGCCAGTTTGATTAGTTTTGAAAAATTTCAACAAACTATTGAACTTGATACGCTTTCAAATAGTCCACTTCATTTAACTTTGAAAAATACTTCAATCACAACAGACGAAGTTATTGTTACAGCAAGTTCCTATGGAACAGCAGAAGATAACGGAGTTGTTATGACATCGATGGATGTTATGACAACTCCCGGTGGCGCTGCAGATATTTTTCAATCTTTAAAAACATTACCGGGAATTACACAGGTTTCTGAAAGTGCACAATTGTATGTTCGCGGAGGAGATCCTAATGAAACAATTACTTTGCTTGATCAGGCATCACTCTATCATCCTTTCACTTATGAATCTGCATACGGCGGTTTATTCTCAAATATTAATACTGAAACAATAAAGGGAATGTATTTTTCTAGTGGTGGTTTTTCAACAAAGTATGGTAATGCGCTATCAGGCGTGCTCGATCTTGAAACTAAAAATGAGCCTGATATTCAGCGGTTTTTAATCGGCCTATCACTTGCCAATGTTGATATATCAGGACAAGTTCCTCTCTCTTACTCAAAACTTGGATTGAGATTTAGCGGGAGACAAAGCTTTACAAAACCTATCTTTTGGTTAAACGGTGGAGTCGATGATTTTACTATAACACCTGTTTCTTCAGATGCTAATGCAACTCTAACCTATAAATATTCGAATACAGGACGGATAAAACTTTTTGGATCCTATGCAAGCGATAAACAGGGTGTAAACGTTAAACTTCCTGGATACACTGACCAATTCAATGGTAATTCAGCTAACAATATTATTAACCTTCAGTTAACCGACGTGGTTTTTTATAACACAGTAATAAAGGGAAGTGTTTCAAAAACCGGATACGACAGTAATTGGAAACTAGGAATACTGGATATCAATCGTAAGGATAATGGATTAAAACTTCGTGGTGATGCCGAAACAGTTTTATCACCGTCAATTAAATTTTTGTTTGGTGGAGAATGGGAATACCGCGATGCTCATTTTAAAGGTGTTATTCCCACAGAAGATTACGATATTCGAAATGAGGCTGAGGGAGAAGATATAAATGCAAAGTTTGATGTTTCCCGTATAGGCAGTTATGCTGAGGCGGAGTTAACGAATTTGTTTGGAGCAAACGGATTGTTTATGATTGCTGGAATTCGTGCAGATTTTGTCTCGCCACTATCACTAAGCTGGATTGATCCACGAGCAGGTATTGGTTACAAGATTACAAATGATATAACATTTAATCTTGGCTGGGGTATCTTCCATCAGCATCCCGATCCAAGATTGTACTCTTCTTCAGATGGTAATCCTAATTTGCAGGCGATGAAAGCAACCCATTTCATTGCTTCATTGGACTATAAAATTAGCAACTTTTCAAGTATGCGCATAGAAGGTTATCATAAAGAGTACAACAATCTTCCTTTAGAAGATGATTTGTTCAATTACAACAACAAGGGTTATGGCTTTGCGCAAGGAATAGATTTTATGATAAAGGGAGATTTGTTTGGAATAATTGATGGCTGGATATCATACGGATTTATCAACACAAAAAGAAAATGGATGGATTATGAAGAACTCTCTTCAAGTAGTTTTGATATAACTCATAACCTTACCGTAATAGCTAAATATAATATTACACCTGCCTTTCAGGTTGGCATAAATTACAAATATGCAACGGGGAGACCCTTCACTCCTGTTGTTAATTCAAATTACATCCCCGAACTTGATGTTTTCGAACCGGTTTATGGAAACGATAACTCAGATCGCCACCCTACTTATCAGAGGTTGGATATTCGTCTAACTTATCTAACTCAATTTTTCGATAATTACTTCACTGTGCTTTATGTAGAAGGATTAAACATACTTGATATAAATAACATATTCGGTTACAGTTATAACAGAGATTATACACAAAGGTTTAAAGTTGATAGTTACTTCGGAAGAAGAACTGTTGTGTTTGGATTTCAGGTTACTATTTAATAGAACTGCCAGCCACTTTTTAAATGACTGGCACTTGATCCTTAAATCTCTTATTTAAACATCATAATATAAACCAAACTCGTACGGATGTGGTTGTAATGCCATTGGTTTAATTTCTTTTTCTAATTTGTATTTTATCCACGTTTCGATAACGTCTTCAGTAAATACATCACCTTTCAGTAAAAATTCGTGATCGTTTGCAAGTGCTTTTATTGCTTCTTCCAAGGAACCCGGAGTAGAGGGAACATTCTGCAATTCTTCCGGTGGCATATCATATATATCTTTATCCAATGGTTCACCAGGGTCTATTCGATTAATAATGCCATCCAAACCTGCCATCAACATTGCAGAAAACGCAAGGTAGGGATTAGCAGAAGGATCGGGACAGCGAAATTCAACTCGTTTTGATTTTGGACTGGTAGAATACATCGGAATTCTAACTGCTGCACTTCTGTTACGCTGTGAGTAAGCAAGATTAACAGGTGCTTCAAATCCCGGGACTAATCTTTTGTAAGAATTTGTGGTTGGATTTGTAAACGCACATAGAGATGCAGCATGCTTTAAAATTCCACCAATAAAGTACAATGCATCCTCACTCAATCCAGCATAACCGCCGCCTGCAAAAAGTGGTTTTCCTTTTTTCCACAGGCTTGTATGCACATGCATACCACTTCCGTTATCTCCCTGAATCGGTTTAGGCATGTAAGTTACTGTTTTATTTCTTTTGCGCGCAGTATTTTTCACAATGTACTTAAACAGCAATAGCTCATCAGAGGCTTTTACCAATGGGGCGAACTTTAAATCAATTTCACACTGTCCCCCACTAGCTACTTCATGATGCTGCGCTTCAACGTCAATTCCGCATTCCATTAATTCCATTACCATTTCATTTCTGAGGTCATTTAAAGAGTCACTTGGAGGAACTGGAAAGTAACCTTCTTTATAACGCGGTTTGTAAGCTAAGTTTGGGTTTTCATCCTTTCCTGTATTCCATCTCCCTTCTTGCGAGTCAACATGATAAAAGCAACTGTTTGGCCGCGAATCGAATTTTACATCATCAAAAACAAAAAACTCTGCTTCTGGCCCAAAATAAACAGTATCTGCAATGCCTGTTGATTTAAGATGAGCTTCTGCCTTTTGTGCAATATTTCTTGGACAACGGGAATATTTTTCCTTTGTTGAAGGTTCATAGACATCGCAAATTAAACTTGCAGTTGGCGCTTCGATAAAGGGATCGAAAAAAAGAGAAGCCGGATCGGGAATAATCAACATGTCACTTTCGTTTATAGCTTTCCAACCTCTAATTGAAGAACCATCAAATCCATAGCCATTTACAAATGAATCAGCATTGAATTGGGTGGCGGGCACTGTAAAATGCTGCCATTGGCCGGGGAAATCCATAAACTTCAAATCAATGAATTTAATTTTTTTGCTTTTGATAAAGCTCAGTACCTTATCTACAGGTGTAGCTGTTTTAGCCATATTATTAACCTTTATTTTTTAAATATTAATTGACGTTGTTTCTTTTATGGTAGAGAGAACATATGTGGTTTTTGTACTTGTAACACCTGTCCAAGTTTGAATTTCACTTAGCAGCTTTTCAAGTGCTTCTGTGTTTTTAACCGTAACTTTAATTAAATGTGATCCATCACCTAAAACAGAATAGCACTCAATAATATTAGGATGCTTTTCTACATGCTTAATTAAATCTTTATAATGCTTGGAGGAATCCATCATAACTAGAATGAAAGCTAAAATATCAAATCCAAATGCCTGCCGTTTAACTTTTGCATAGTAGCCTTCAATTATTCCTTTCTCTTCCAGTTTTTTTAATCTTTCGCTTACAGATGGAACAGATAATCCAACCTCTTCAGCAAGAACGTTCCGCTTTGTTCTGCCGTTCTTTTGCAGCAGACGTAGTATTTTTAAATCTGTTGTATCTAGCATTTTTAACCTTAATATATTAGGTATTTAGTAGTTAATACATTCAAATATAAGGTTAAACAATAATTATTCCAAATATTATTTGGGAATTTATAAAAAATACGCGGGTGTAGTGCGCCAGAATGAGATTTGATTTTATTTATTTAAGCCATCAGGAGTATAACAGATTTTATTTTTCTTTAACTGTTCAAACAGTTTAAGATTTTCAGCACTCCTAGTTTGCGGTTCATGGTAAAGGTGATACTGAATAGCGGAATGATTCACAGATTTTATTTTTAGCCCTGCAAGTTCCAATCTGAACTGAATATCGGAATCTTCACCAATTGAAGGTAGACCATAACGTTCGTCAAAGCCGTTTACTTTAAAGATATCCTCTTTGAATAGAGAAAAATTGCAGCCAAGCAATCCCCTGGTTTTTCTGTTAAAAAAATTTAAAAGGAATCTATTTTTAAAGTAGATTCCTTTTTCTAAATAATTTGTTTTCCCGAAAACACTGTCCAACAATAATTTTAAGGAGCTATTTTCAAGAATACCATCACGCACTTTTCCTTCAGTAAGCTGACTTGTAATTTTTTGAGAAAGGTTCACTCTCCTGCCGGTCAATGATGTATTAGGTTTGGAAAAATTTAAATGTGCTTCTATGAATGCTCTGTGAGGAACGCAGTCAGCATCAATAAAAATTAAATAATCTGCTCTTGAATTACGAATTGCACTATTTAGAATCTTATTTTTTCGAAAGCCCTTATCTTCATGCCAGACTTGTTTTATTTGAAAAGAATAGTAGTTAGATATCTTTTTAATTTCATTCGAGATCTCTTTTTGTGAACCATCGTCGGCTATTATCAATTCAAATTTTTTTTCTGTCTGTCTTTCAAGTCCGGCGAGCACAAACTTAAGGTAATCTAATCGGTTATAGAACGCCGCAATAACTGATGCCTTAATCATCTTTTGGAAGTTCCTCTTTAAGCTTTTTTCTTAATTTTCGCTTGCTCTTTTTTCTATCATAAGCTTTGGGATTCTTTTCGACTTTGGGCGGTTTTTTAGGAACTGGGATCCGTTTCTTTTTCTTTTTTATTTTTACTTTGCCTTTCTTTGCCACTGAGCTATAAATTTCTATTTGCGAATAGCCGCTTAAAATATTGCATAGATGAATGGCGCAAGTGCAGAACCCTGCGTAACAATTATTAATCCACCAAGTAGCAGAAGCAAAATGAGAATTGGTGCCAGCCACCATTTTTTTCTTACTTTTAAAAATTGCCAGAGCTCTGCAACTATAGAAAGCTTTCCCATTTAAAATCCTTAAAATTGTCTTTTGTAATCTAATTTATTTTTTTCTTTAACCTGACGTTTTTCCCAATAAGTATCAACAGATTTATCATATTCCAATTTCATAAATTTTTTACCAAATAATTTTGCTAGCAATCCAATTGGAGTTAAAACTAAATAAAATAAAATTGTAAGAATAACCCTTGACATAAAAAATCCAAGTACGATTGCCAGGCTCATCCAAATTTTATTTAGCGGCTTGAGAATTTTAGAATAAATAACAGCAGCTAAAATCAGTACTGCGCCAATTATTGCAAAATAAGTAGCAGAGGATTTTCCAGAATAAAAAAGTACGGCAGCAATAATAACTAAAACAATACCAACAGATAATCCAAAATTTCGAAGATCTTTCTTCGTTTCTTTTATATGTCTTAATTCTTCTGTAAGCATTTGTCAGTCCAGAACAAATTCTTTTTTCCAATCAACATCATCTTTCAACAGCTTCTGATCCTCTTTTGCAAGCAGATAGCTACCTAAAACAAGATAGTCCATATCTGTTCGCATAAAACATTTGTATGCATCTTCAGGTGTGCAAACAATTGGTTCGCCTCGAACATTAAATGATGTGTTAATAATAATAGCACAGCCAGTATCTTTTTCAAACTGCTCGATTAATTTGTGGTAGCGGGGATTTGTTTCTTTATGTACTGTTTGAAGGCGTGCTGAATAATCAACGTGAGTAATTGCAGGAATTTCAGAACGTACAATGTTTAGTTTCTCAATTCCCCAAAGTTTCTCCTCTTCTGATGTCATCGGTCTCCGTTTTTCTTTTCTAATATCTGCAACAAGTAGCATATACGGACTCTCTGCTTCAATTTCAAAATAGTCACTTACTTTTTCAAAGAGTACAGAAGGCGCAAATGGACGAAAACCTTCTCGAAATTTGATTTTAATATTCATCTGTGCCTGCATTTTAGGAGAACGCGCATCTCCAATAATTGATCTTGCTCCGAGTGCACGCGGACCGAATTCCATTCTGCCATCAAACCAGCCTATCACTTTTTCACTGGCTAATAATTCTGCAACTTTTTTAATCAGATTGTCATCGTTTAATTTATTTGCTGCAAGGGTTCTTGATTGAATGAATGAATGGATTTCATCATCACTAAAAGTAGGACCAAGATAGGAACCTTTTTGAGAATCGGAGTTGCTATCTAATGTTCTGCTGTTGCCCAAATAGTTGTACCATCCAACAAAAGCAGCTCCTAACGAACCGCCTGCATCCCCAGCCGCAGGCTGAATCCAGATATTTTCAAAGGGTCCTTCGCGAAGCAGTTTTCCGCTTGCCACACAATTTAAAGCTACTCCGCCAGCTAGCGTAAGATTATTGCAGCGGGTTTCTTTGTAAACATGATTTCCCATTTTCATTACAATCTCTTCAGTAACATCCTGCAGTGAACGTGCTAAGTCCATGTCTTTTTGAGTTAATTTTGATTCGGGCACTCTTGGTGGACCACCAAAAAGCCTATTGAAATTACTGTTAGTCATAGTTAATCCAGCACAGTAGTTAAAGTACTCCATATTCATTCTGAATGAGCCGTCATCTTTAACATCAATTAAGTGATCGTAAATTAATTTTTTGTATTTTGGCTCGCCATAAGGTGCAAGCCCCATAACTTTATATTCCCCAGAATTTACTTTAAAACCTGTATAGTATGTAAATGCAGAGTAAAGGAGCCCAAGCGAATGAGGAAATTTAATGTCTGCTAAAAGATCAATTGAATTTCCTTTTCCAATTCCAAAACTAGAAGTTGTCCACTCACCTACTCCGTCCATTGTAAGAATAGCAGCTTCATCAAAAGGTGATGGATAAAATGCAGAAGCGGCATGTGATTCGTGATGTTCAGGAAAAATTATTATTCCCTTGTAATCAAGTTGTTTCTGAATTAAATCTTTAATCCATAATTTTTCTTTTATCCACAATGGCATTGCTTTTATAAAGGATTTAATTCCTACCGGAGCAAAGGTAAGATAAGTTTCAAGCAGGCGTTCAAACTTAAGAAATGGTTTATCATAAAATGCAACAAGATCAAGATCGGAGCTCCTAATGCCTGCGTATCTTAAACTGAAATCAATTGCATATTTTGGAAAGCGATGATCGTGTTTTTTTCTAGTGAACCTTTCTTCCTGTGCTGCTGCTATAATTTCACCGTCCTTAATTATACAGGCAGCGCTGTCGTGGTAATATGCCGATATGCCAAGTATGTAAATGTTTTTGGTATTCAAATTATCTTTAAGCTTTAAGGTGACAGAGTTTCTTTTTCCTGCCATTGCTTTACCCAAAGGTAATTGGGTGTTGTCATTGGAACAGCAAGCAATCTTCCGCCGAATCCAAAATAGCGATAGACTACTGTGGTTGTGTTTAGCACTTCAATAGATTCTAAAATTTCCTGATTCACTTTCACACCGTACTTATTTGCAAGCTCTACGGTTTTCTCTATTATTTCTTCACTGAATTTATTGTATTTCAGCTCAATTTTAATTTTATTTTTAACACTACTAAACGATGATTCTTCAGGAAAAGTTTCTACTTTTTTATCTATTACTTTAAAGAGAGAGTATCCTTCTGGCACCTGAACCGGTCCGTACATTTCTCCTATCTCCATAGTCGCAGCAATCCTTCCGATTTCACCGAAATCTCTGAGTGAAAAGTACCCGATTTCACCGTTGTTTTCTTTAGCTTCTTCCCGGATTGTATATTTTACTGCTAAATCCCTGAAGTCTGCCCCTCTTTCAAGTTCATTAATTGTATTACTGATAATCTTCAGGTCTTCCGTAAGTAATTCTAAAATTTTAATTTTTATTATTAATTTGTTCGCATCTAAACTCTCACCAACATAAGTATTTACCTCTTCATCGCTAATTGAAATTTGTTCTGCGAGATTTTTTCTAAATGCCTCACTTAAATAATAAGTTCGCCACATATTTAAATATTTTTTTACATCAGCTTTGTTTTGTAAACCACGCTTGTATCCCTCCCGGGCTAAGAGTTCATACTCAATAAATTTTTTAACAAATGAGTTTAATTTTGCTTTAATTAAATCAGAGTCAAGAGTATCAACTGAAAACTTTTCGAAAGCTAATTGCTGTAGAAAATTGTCCAGTGTTGTCAGTTCATCATTTAATCTAATAAATTCTGCATTAAGTTTCTTTTCCCCGAAATCCGATTCAATTGTATATAGGTCTTCGGGCATTAAGTAGTAAGGTTTAGAAACAGATTTATAACCAATATCATATCTTTTATTTATTAATTTTACAACTAATTCAGCTAATTCAAAAAATAGTTCCGCGTTAGTTTCCGCACGAACGTCAGAAAAAAATTCTTCATAAAACTCTTTAAATATGCTATCAGTAACATTAGCTGAAGCAATCGTTAATACATTCTTTTTTTCTGCTTCAGCTTGTTTTGAGTCACTAATTATTTTTTCTTCAATAGAAACTAATTTAAAAATATACCAGCCATTTGGTGATTGAATTGGTGTTGAAACTTCCCCGGGTAACATACTATAAAGGCTGGCCTCAACTCCCTTATCCATCTGACCGTAATTTACACTATAAGGCTCATCCTGTAGGGAAAATTCTGAACGCTGTACTAACAGAGATTCGAAATATGCGCCATCTTTTATTTTTCGATGCAACTGTAAGATTTCATCTTTGCTTTCACTAAACAAATAGTATAGCTGTAAAGTTTTGCTGTTTCTAGAGAACGCTTCTTGTAAATATTCATCAGAGAAATTTACTTTGCCTAGAATCTCTTCGCGATAAAGAGCATCACGCACAAACATTTTCTCAATGGCCTTAAAAGTGGACTGCAGAAGTCCAGAGTTGGTCAATCTTAATTCTTCGGCTTCAAGAGCCCAAAGTTTCTCGGCTACCAGTGAATACAGCACCTCATTTTTTAAGGATGCACTA
Organism: Ignavibacteriaceae bacterium; assembly: GCA_013042995.1. Classification (GTDB taxonomy): domain Bacteria; phylum Bacteroidota; class Ignavibacteria; order Ignavibacteriales; family Ignavibacteriaceae; genus IGN2. The sequence continues at coordinate 10,328 of JABDPB010000023.1, forward strand.
ATCCCCGTTATTGAGGCCTTTATCTGGGGAGTTAGTTCAAATCGTTCTAAAAATTCTTCCTCTGTAATTTCGTAAGCACCTATCTTGGCAACAATATTTTGTCCAATTGTTTGAGCAAAAGAGGCATTGAACATTAAAACAACAATAGTAGATATGTAAGTAACCTTGTGAAGATACATCTCGTAATTATTTACACGATTAATATTTCAACTTTATTAATAAATAATTTCAAAAATCTGATGCATTAAATATTAATAAAGTGCCCTCAAAATAGCTATATTATAATAAATCGGTAAGGTAAAATTGATTCGCAGACGTAGAATTAGAGACATTTTAATCTCGGTTATAAGAATTAAATAAATATTTAATCGTCAAAATTTGCTCAAGATTTTCATATTTTTTCAGGAATAATTAGTTCAAGTTTATTTTAATATCAATAAAGATTTATTAGGTCGTTAATTGCCAATCCCTGAAGATCAAAAAACTCAAAAGCAAGATGAGAAAGTTCATGTATTAGAAAGCAAAAAAACTCCACGATGGTTTTATATTGTTTTAGTTTTAATTCCTATCGTATTAATTATATTGCTGGAGGTCAGCCTGAGGTTGCTAAATTACGGCAGGCTCTATGATCAGTGGATACCAATGGGAGAAGATAAGCTAATGTTAAATCCTGATATTGCGTACAGATATTTTTATACAACAAAAAATATACCTGCTGCAGGGCATAATTATTTCGATGCAATTAAAAACGAAAATGCATTCAGAATTTTTATAATGGGTGGAAGCAGCGCTGCAGGTTTCCCTTATTCCCCTAATGGCTCTTTTGGAAGGTATATTAAAAAAAGATTTGAATTAGTCTATCCCCATAAAAAAATTGAAGTTGTAAACATTGCCATGTCTGCTATAAACTCCTATGCAATAAGAGATATGGTTCCGGGAGTATTGAACCAGAAGGCAGATTTAATCATTATCTATGCTGGACATAATGAATATTATGGGGCACTTGGTGTCGGATCAGTTGAAACTTTAGGCGATACCCGTTTTTTAGTTAACACAGTAATTTGGCTAAACAGGTTCAAAACATTTGAGCTGTTACGTGATGTAATTAATTCAATTACAGGTTTATTTTCTTCAGCTGATAAAGTTGAAGGTACATTAATGTCACGTATGTCCAAAAGACAAATAATTATTTATAATTCAGAAAAATATAATGCGGGCATAAACCAGTTTGAAGGAAACTTGCGAGACATTTTATTAATGACTAAGAAAAAAAATGTTCCGGTGATATTAGGGACTCTTGTAAGCAACTTAAAAGATCAAAAGCCGTTTGAATCTGTAGCGGAGGAAGACTATCCCCCATCACAAAACATCTTTGAGAAAGCAAAAACAGAACT
>JABDPB010000027.1 GCA_013042995.1 Ignavibacteriaceae bacterium
GTTTGATTTGTTTTTCTGTATATGTTTTTTTCTGTATCAGAAATTGCATTTAGATCATACCTTTCTTTTACTAAAGTATGATTTTTCAAATCTTCATAATCATTGAACAAATCATAAATCCTGTTTACAAAACGTTCTGTGCCGGTAATTCCTTTATCGCTCCAGTCGCTACCCATATCGTATGGACCCATAAACATCAAATACAAACGGTAAATATCGGAACCGTATTTTGACGTAAATGAATCGGGATTAACAACATTGCCTTTTGATTTTGACATCTTTGCACCCTGGTTTGTAATTGTTCCCTGGTGAATAAGATGGAGGAAGGGCTCGTCACCTTTTGCTAATCCCAGGTCTCTTAAAAATTTGTGAACAAATCTCGCATAGAGCAAATGCATTGTTGCATGTTCCGCCCCGCCGACGTACATATCAACTGGCACCCAGTTATCCGCGACTGATTTATCAAAAATTCCTTCTTCAAAACTCGGATTCAAAAATCTGAAATAGTACCATGATGAATCAACAAATGTATCCATCGTGTCAGGATCACGTTTGGCATTTCCATTGCACTTCGGGCAATTAACATTAATGAAACTTTCGTTCCTTGCCAGAGGTGATTCACCCCCCAGTTTAAAATCAACATCGTAAGGAAGCTCAACCGGAAGTTCATTATCATCAATGGGAACTTCGCCACATTTTTCACAATGAATGATCGGTATTGGTGTTCCCCAGTACCTTTGTCGCGATATAAGCCAATCTCGTAAACGATAGCTAACTGTTGCTTTGCCTATGCCTTTTTCTTCGAGCCAGCTATTAATCATCTTTATTGCATCTTCAACATTTAATCCATTTAGAAAATAACTGTTGATTGCCGGACCATCTCCTATATATGCTTTGCCTTCAAATCCTTCCGGCGGCTGAACAGTTCTGATTATCGGCAGATCAAACTTTTCTGCAAACTCCCAATCCCGCTCATCCTGCCCGGGCACAGCCATTATTGCACCGGTTCCGTAAGTAACTAAAACATAATCTGCAATCCAGATGGGAATTTTTTTATTGGTGACAGGATTAATTGAATAAGCACCTGTAAATACACCTGTTTTTTCTTTTACGGTTGATGTTCTTTCAATTTCAGTTAGTGATTTTATCGAATTTTTGTATTCAAGAACTTCAGTTTTATGTTCTTCGCTTGTGATCTCGTCAACTAAAGGATGTTCAGGCGCAAGCACCATGTAAGTTGCCCCAAAAAGAGTATCTGGTCTTGTTGTAAATACGTTAATAACTTCATCTCTACCATCAATTTTAAAATTTACATCTGCACCAATACTTTTACCAATCCAGTTGCGCTGCATAAGCTTAGTTTTATCTGGCCAATTAATTTTTTCCAAGTCCTGCAATAATTCTTCAGAATATTCAGTTATCTTGAAAAACCACTGATGAAGATTTTTTTGAACTACTTCAGTTCCACATCTTTCACAGGCTCCATCGTGCACCTGTTCATTTGCAAGCACGGTTTGATCTTTTGGGCACCAATTTACAGGAGCTTTTTTTCTGTACGCTAATCTTTTTTTGTAAAGTTGGAGGAAAAGCCACTGGTTCCATTTGTAATATTCCGGCGAGCAGGTCATAAGCTCAGCGTTACAATCGTACATGCACCCTATTTTCTTAATCTGCTTTTTGATATCTTCTATATTTTCTAAAGTGCTATCGTGAGGATGAACACCTGTTTGTATTGCATAATTTTCGGCAGGCAAACCGAAAGCATCATAACCCATAGGCTCAAAAACGTTATAGCCTTTTAATTTTTTATAACGAGCCCAAGAATCAGATGGACCGTAGTGATACCAGTGCCCTGTGTGCAATTTTGAACCGGAGGGATAGATAAACATATTCAGATGATAAAGTTTTCTCTCTGTCTTTGAAAAGTCTGTTCTATAAACCTGCTTTTCTTCCCAAAACTTCTGCCATTTAGCTTCTATTTCTGCGTGGGGGTATCTCATTCAAATTATGTTTTACTCAAAAAAATATCCAAAGCAATACTTTGGAAAGGGCAAATTTAGCCAAAAGGGAAGGGAAATCAAACAAGTGAGAAGTTAATGAAAAGCGGCAAGCAATTAATACTAAGGCTGTTAAACTTACACTGATAGTGCCTGTTCTGGACTGAGCGTGTAAAAGTAGTGAATCAAGATTTAATTGAAGTGTGAGTTTTTATTTCTTGCCACTTACCAATAATAGCTCATCATCAAGTTTAGTTGCTTCTATTTAATAATATTCGCAAGTTTATAGTAATTGATCTACTCCTTTGGAGAAACTTTTAAAATAAAGGTTCTCTCATCTTCCTTCCAGAATGTATTGCTTCTCCTGAGTTGTAGAGTGTGTTGAATTAATCTTACATTTCACTCTTTAAGGAGACTGCTATGAAATATTTAATAACCATCTTTCTTCTTTTTTCTCACTGTGCATTTGCACAAATTAGCATTACCAATTCTGATTTGAATGCAGAATATACACCCGGCACCACAACTACAGTTAAAACTGATGTACTTGCTACTACGGTTGATATTGGGCAACTTGGATCTACATCTTGGGACTTTAGTTTTCTTTCTTCTGAGCCAGGATTGGAAATAAACTCAACTGCTATTGATCCTGCAACAACGCCTTATGCCGGTGATTTTCCTGGTGCTAATTTAGGAACGCTTACAATTACCTCGATTCAAGGAGATTCGTTAATTTTTTACTCATATTTGTCCATCAATGGCACTTTTGATTATCACGGAGATGTAGGCGAAACTAAATTATCTGCTGATACTAACATTGTCATAACTACAACCAATATACCACCAGAGATCAGTGCAACGTTGCCATATACATTTAATTCAATTGTTGATTATAGTGGAACACAGACTATAGTTACCGAGATAAATGATACGGTTGTAAATACTTTAAATAAAACTATTGTTACCTATCGCGAAGTTGATGCATACGGACCAATGACAATGCCGGGAGGTCAAATCTATGACGCATTACGTGTTAGGATTGATGAAATCACTATTGACAATTTTTTCCCACCCCCTTTCAATTACGACAGGCATATTTCATACGATTTTCTCACTAAAGTTGGTGCCTTTGTAAATGTACCATCGGATACAACAAAACCAAATGTTGGAGTAATTGCAAACACTGCATCAATTGCTTGGGCAGGACCCTATGTAGCAGATGTAAATGAGGAAGAAACTGTTCCTAGCGATTACAAGTTATATCAAAACTATCCAAATCCCTTTAATCCATCAACAAATATTAAATACCATATTCCAGAATTAAGTTATGCAACAATCAAAGTTTTTGATGTATTGGGAAATGTGATTGTAACTTTGGTTAATGAAGAAAAATCAATTGGAAGTTATGAAGTAGAATTTGATGCGACAAGTTTGCCAAGCGGCATATACTTTTACCAACTCCGAGCAGGTTCTTTCGTTGAGGCAAAGAATATGATTTTACTAAAATAAGTTATGCTCTCCCAATGTAGGCCCCTGCTCTGTAACAAAAGTTTTATGCAGTAAAGAGCAGGGGGTATATAATTGCTTGCCAATCGTTCAGTATTCATTGCTTCTAACAAATAATATTTGCAAGTTTATAACAATTGTAATACTCCTTTAGAGAAAAAGATAGAATATTGTTACACTTAAACCCTTCTAAAATGTGCTGTATTATTAAGGACTTTAGTACAATAGAAAATAATTACTATTAAAAGACATACAGAAATTAAAAATTACATAGGAGGCTGCTATGAAATCATTTACCTATATTTTAATAATTGCTGTTATAGGTTGGTGCTTAATGTTCAACAGCAATGCTTATGGACAGTACGTTCAAGAGTGGTTGATTCCTTACCAAAAAGCTGGGGCTATTATGCCCCCTACTGTAGTGAAGATGCAGGCAGTTGGTGAGCATATATATTTATTAGGTACTGTACAGGGTGAGAATATAGCCGAGGAAGATTTCCTGCTTCTGAAACTTGACCGATCCGGGAATATTGTCTGGGTACAGACTTATGCTGGTCCTGGGGACTATCACGACGTACCGACTGACATGGCATTTGACAACTATGGAAACATATATGTTACTGGGCTGAGTTATCAGTCTCCTGTTGGTGTTGATGCTTCCGATTACTGGACAATGAAATATAGCCCGGATGGTTCGGTGCTGTGGACTGCCACATATACCAGTGAACCTGGACACGGCGATGAACCCTGTGGAATTGAGGTTTGGAACAAAATGGTCTTCGTATCAGGTAAAAGTGTTCACGTTGCTGGCCCATCAACTGCTGAGGATTATCACTCTGAAGTATATGACGCTAATACAGGAAAACGTATTTGGATGCACTCCTGGAATGGTGCTGGTGGAGACAGACGTAATAATCCAAACGATATGACACTCGATGCAGGTGGCAACATGATCGTTGTTGGTCGAAGTACACACCCAAATGATGATTATAGTATTGTACGCTATAAGTGGGACACAGTATATGTAAGCTCTGACTCGATACAGATTGTACTCGTTTTTGATTGGGAGCGATATTTCAATGGAAGCGGTGATGAACGCGATTATGCCTACGCTGTCGTGACGAACATCGCTGGCGACATTTACGTCACGGGAGAAGGGTGGTCGAGTGAAGGACGGCAAGATATTACCACAGTGAAATATGACAAATTCGGCAACCTTAAATGGTCGCGCAATATGAACGGCACTAACAACAACCGCGATATGCCCATAGGCATAGCACTTGACAGTGAGGAATATGTGATCGTGGTAGGATACCTGTGGAATCTCAAGTCAGATAAGGATTTCTGCACTGTGAAGTACACTCCTAATGGGGATTCAGTCTGGACTACAGCTTGGTGGAACATGGCTGGGCAAACGAACTTTCCAAAGGATTTTGTTTTGGATTCTGAAGATAACATCTACATAACTGGGGACAAGATGAGCCAGATGTATGTCCGCAAGCTCAACAAGGACGGCAATATCACATGGGAAGGTGTTGTAGTTGACGCCAACGGTCAGCAGATAATGGGGGAAGGTCACGCTATTACGGTTGATTATGATGGCAACATATACATTGCAGGTTTAAACATAATAAAGATGAACCAGCTAACAATTACTAAGTTCAAGAAATAGCAGGATTAGTGATCAAGATTGTATTATAGTCAACTAAGTGAGCATCTTCTTTCAAAATATAGAAACATTAAAACCGGTATTCGAAAGCAGAAGATTTTAATGAAACTAAGAATATGGTTTTGATGAAGTAACAATTAAAAAGTTAGGGTGTATTGCAATACGCCGTTATAATTAATAATTATTTAAATAGATTCTTCGTTGCTGTAATCTTCAGAATGATAACTTAAAATTAAATCCTTGTGTAATGTATCTTCCAGTTCAACTTCCAGTTTTTAGCATTGTAAGTTGAAGATTCCCAATTCCAAGTGAATGAGTCTTTTTGAATATTATAGAAAACCATTCGCTGTATTAAAGGTCCGTTGGTTGTTTCAACCTTTCGTGCTAAAATCATTTTGTCATCCTGCATTCCCCCGTTAAAAAGCAAGTAAAATCCTTCTGTATCAACCCATGTCTGCTGCCATACTTTATGATTGTGGTTGAAAACCGAAAAGCTTTTCCCTCTAAAATTCATTCCAGGATTGCCATCAAAGTTTTCTTCAATTGCGCATCCATCTAATATTGAATTTACAGTATTTTTTCCTTCACTCATGGTACTGTCCTGGTTTAGCCATTCAACTTTCCATTTGCCAATCCAAAAATCAAATTGGTGACATTCTTTACAATCACATTTGGATACATTTTGATCATCTGTTTGGGCAAATACCAATTGAGAAAAGAATATTAATAAAATTGAAGCCGTTATAAATAAATTTTTCACTTTAAAATTTTCCTTTTCAATTAAAATAAAAAAGCCCCGACTGCGGAAGAAAGTATCACGGGTGGCACAATACAAACTTCCATTTTAGCAGCGAGGCTTAAAAAATGGGTTATTTTATAAGCAACATTTTTTTAGAGGAGGTAAAACTACCAGTCTCTATACGATAAACATAAACTCCGGAGGGCAGTTTTTCACACCCAAAATTTAGTTCGTAAAATCCAGGTGTTTTTTTCTCATTTACAAGTGTTGCAACTTCTGTCCCAAGTACATTGTAAACTTTTAATGTAACAAATGATTCTGATGGGATGGAATATTTTATTAATGTACTTGGATTAAAAGGATTTGGATAATTCTGATACAGATTAAACTCCGTCGGCAGTTGATTTTCGCCTTCAACACTTGCAACTGAACTTACTGAAACATAATCGGTTCTAATAAGTGTATCAGCATCGCTTCCGTTTGAAACAATTAAGCTGACGGAATAAATGCCTGTTTGAGTGTATACATAAGATGGGTTTTGATCAGTTGCATCAATTGTGCCGTCGTTATCAAAATCCCATTCCCAGCTTGCTGTCGGATTGTTTAGATCGGAAATTGAAAGATCACTGAATTGAACGGTTAGCGGTTCTTCACCTGATATAATATCTGCTTTAAAATTTGCTTTTAAATATCCTGCAGGAATATCCTCTACAACAGAATGAACAGTATTGATTGCTGGGGTTATAAGAATTTTTGTTTGTCCTGAAGGAAATTCAAATACTACTGAATCTATAGATGAAGCGTTACCCAACCCAAAATGCACACGCAAGCTGTTATGTCCATTAAAATTATTATGTGCAGATACTTCACGCATCTGCCAAACAGGATTTCCTCCAATCGTTGCTTTAACTTTTACTTTAGCTCCTATAGCTGATTTATTTGAAATCATTCCTTTCAAAGAAAACATCACCCAATTATTTCCATTTGAAGAAACATTCTCATATAGTGCCTTTCCAGTTCCTGTGCCTGTCACAAACATGTCGAGGTCACCATCATTATCGTAGTCGCTTAGCGGATTTCCTCTAGCAGGTCCAGAAAAAACAGATCCCGCAGCAAAAGTATCGCTTCCATTGTTAAAAAATACGCGAGTACTGTTTTCATTAGTTAGTACTACATCCAAATCTCCATCGTTATCGATATCCCCCCAGTTATTACCTAAATATGCTCCGCTCAATGTTAATGCATTTGTTAAACTCTCGTAAGTTCCATTGTTATTTTTATAAAACCTGTTAGGTGCACTCGAGTAATTTGTTAAAAATGCGTCCAGGTCACCATCATTATCGTAGTCAATCCAATTCCAAACCTGACCGTCCTGTAAATCAGTTGCAAAGGGGGAAGTATTTATTCTTTCAAAATCTGCTGAGCCTGTTTCTACCAAAATATTATTGTACAAATAATCTACTGCTGCAAAATTAACCGGGCCACTTCCAATAAACAGATCTGCGTCACCATCCAAGTCATAATCAGACCAAGTTGCAACAGTATAGGGTTTTAGTAATGTAGTGAACTCAAATGAATCTATTCGGGTAAACCTTCCATCCCCGTTGCTTTTCAAAAAGCGTGATGGAATGCTTTGCCCTAGAAATCCGCTTGGATGTGTAATGACTAAATCAACAAAACCATCGTTATTGTAATCGGCCCATGCACCGGTCCAGCCACGGTTATTATCATTCGAACCTAATGGTGTTTCATCTATAGCTTCAAAATTTCCAAAACCATCATTTGAATACACAAGAGAAGGATTGCCTGACAGAAACAAATCAATGTCACCATCATTATCATAATCAGCCCAGCTTGCACCATTACCTAATTGCGGTGCGCTTAAACTTTGAAAATCATTTATCCTCTCAAAATTTCCACTGCCAAGATTTCTAAAAAGATAATTTTTGGTTGAATAGAGATCATCATCACCATCACCATCAATATCAATCCATGCTGCACCTGAATAATTAGCATCAACCCCTGTTGCAACAATAGGATTACTTGGATCAGTTACCGCCACAAAAGTTTGTGCAATTGTAAACCAATTAAACAATCCAATTATAAACAGCAACAAAATTGTAATACGAAAGTTTGAAAAATTTCCCATTGCGTTCCTTTCTCCTGGTTTTAGATTTTGTACTTTTCAGTTTCAACAATAAAAAAGAAATGCGCTTAAAAGTATCCTGCAAATTGGGGGATTTTTTCAGGGAGTGAGGAATATGGAGTAAGGAGACAATAATAAGCCTATCCTGCTCTTCTCAAGTCATAGGGGGAAACTGGACAGTTAAATTAATCTATCTTTTGAAGCTTTATCTAAAGCCTCTGCCTTCGAATTCACATTTAATTTTTGGTATATGTTTTTTATATGCGACCGTACGGTCTCTTTATTAATATGAAGATCATCTGCAATCATTGTGTAGCTTTTTCCACGTGCGAGCTGTTGTAAAACTTCTGTTTCACGATTTGTAAGCGGGCTTTCACTACTTATTTGAAATGAACGAATTACCATTTTTGCAATATTTGTGCTCATGGGTGCACCACCTTTTAAAACTTCAACAAGTGAATTAAGAAGCTTTTCAGGATTGATGTTTTTTGTTAAATACCCGCTTGCTCCCGCACAAAGTGCATCAAAGACTTTTTCATCTTCATCATGCACGCTTACAACAAGAATATCAATTTTGGGATAAACTTTTTTTATTCTTCTAATCCCTTCAATTCCGGAAATGCCAGGCAAACCGATATCCATTAATATAATTTGCGGCGTGTCGTTTGAGAGATTTTTTATCGCAGCTTCACAGGTATCGTAATTTGCTATACATAAAAATGATTCACTGCTGTTGATTAGCGAAACAAAGCTTTCCCTTATAATTTCATCATCTTCAACAATGAGCACCCTTGTAATATTTTTATTAAGCATACTTTAAATCAGTGTGTTACTTTCAATAAACAGAATTGTTTAAAGTTAGTTAAAATTTACTGATTTAATCGGAAACTTACCCTTAAATGATAGTTTTGTTCCACTGCCGGGTTTTGAATCAATCTGAATATCCGCATTCAAAAAATTTGCACGCTTCTGCATATTTTTCAAGCCATCACCTTTTAAGTTTTCGTCAAGTTTAAATCCTTCACCGTCATCCTCCAATATCAATTCAAACTCATCTTCTTTAAATGATGAAGTAAGCGAAACTGTTTTACTATTTGAATGCTTTAGTGAATTGTTCATTCCTTCTTTAAATATCAGCATTAAATGCCTTTTCCAATCCATATCGATGGAAGCCTTTTGAAACTCTTCAGAAATTCCTACAACATTAAAGTTTACATTTGTGCTTCCAAAAATCTCATCTCCAAAATCTTTTAGCCTGATAACTAATTCGTACAAAGAATCCTTCTGTGGGTCAATTGCCCAGATGAAATCTTTTGTTCCGTCGTACAGTCGAGCTGAGTTTTCAGAAATCCGATCGAGCAAAGGATTTATTTCAGAAAATGAAACCCCGATTTTTCTTTTTACGATTTCTGTTAAAAGCGAAATCCGGGTAAGCCTATGTCCAAGCTCATCGTGAAAATCAATTGCCGTTTTCTTACGGACGCGCTCGCTTTCTTCTTCTTTTATATTTTGAATTTTAATTGCGCGTCTGACTTTGGTCTTTAAAACGAGCAAGTATGTTAAGAACAAAATTAATAAGCCAGCAATGATTGCTGCGGGAATAAACCACCAGGTTTGATAGAAATGGGGAGTGATAATAAAACTAAATGATGCAAAATTTTCACTCATTATTCCGTCGCTATTGGTTCCCATTAATTGAAATGAATAATTTCCATGCGGCAGTCTGGTAAAAGTAACGGAGTTATCATTTTTTAGTGAAACCCAATTTTCGCTGAAGCCAAATAGTTTGTATTGATATTTATTTTTTTCAGAATTAGTGAAATCAAGTGAAGCAAACTCAATTAATATACTATTTTGATCAGGCTTTAATTCAATTAATTCACTTCCTGGATTTGCTACAATAAAATTTCCATCTGCATCTTTTATTTTAATTGAAGTGATTACAACCGGCGGATTATATTCACTGAAACTTAAATTAGCAGGATTGAAATAATTTACTCCATTCATCCCACCTAAGAAAATAGTGCTATCGGAGGATTTTAAATATGCCGAAGAATTAAAAACATTGCCCTGCAATCCGTCTTCTTTTTCGAAATTTAAAAATGAATTATCCTGCAAATTGTAACTGCTTATGCCTTTATTTGTGCTCAGCCACAAATTTCCTGAATTATCTTCAATTAATCCAAAAATTACATCGCTTGGCAAGCCATTATTTTTGTAAAATTGCTGAAAGTTTTTTGTCTTTGTATCAAATTTATTTAATCCGCTCGCAGTTCCGAACCATATGTTTCTGCGTGAATCTTCCAAAATTGAATAAACATAATTATTGCTTAATCCGGCCAAATTATTTTTACTGTGAGTGAATGACTCGAACTTTTCAATTTGTGAATCAAATTTGTATACACCTCCGTAAGTGCCGATCCAAATGTTATTTTTTGAATCGGAAAAAATTGAGAGAATAAAATTAGCATGCTTAATGTTTTTCAATTCCGAAATCGAAAGTTGCTGCAGAGTATTTTCTTCCTCACTAAAATAATATATACCTTGATTGTAAGTTCCGATCCATAGATTTTGCCCTACATCGAAACACAATGCGGTTATACTTTTTCCTTCTACTTCGCTTTTTTGCTCTTTTGTAAACGGAATATTTACGAAACGTTTTCTGTTTATGTTATATTTTAAAAGTGAATTGCGTGTTCCAATCCATAAGAAATTTTTATCTATCGCAAGCGAATTAACAACTGTAAATCCTTTCTGTGGGATATTTATAAAAGAAATTTTTCCGGTTTCAGGATTAAAAACATTTATGCTATTTCCATAAGTCCCTATATAGATGTTTCCGTTTTCATCCTCTGCTATGGATTTTACGTTATTTGCACTTAATGAATTTGGATTGTCTTTTTCACTTTGAAGAAGATTAAATTTTGAAGGGGATAAGAGAACTTTTGCTATTCCCACATTGTAGGATGAAGCCCAGACAATTCCCGAATTGTCAACCAATACTTTGTTCACGTAATTTGCAGCAATCGAATTTTCCCTGTCATTTCTGAAAATTTCTAACTCATCATCCTTTGTATTTAATTTTATTAATCCATTGTTGCTTCCAAGCCAAAGATTGCCATTTAAATCTTCAGCAATAGAAGTGATATTAAAATTAATTTTATCGTTTCTAGCAAATTTTTGTTCAAATTGATCGTAAAACATTAGCCCATTGGAAGTCCCAATCCACAAATTTCTTTTAGAATCTATAAAAATTGAATTTACAAACGAACTGCCTTTTATATTGCCATTAGCCTCTGCTAAATCAAAATGCTTAATATTAGTTGTTTGGAGATTAAAACTTGAAATTCCTTCTGAGTGACCAATCCATATGGAATTATCATCTGCAATCACTTCTTGCACGGATGGCTTTATTTCTGTTGTATCATTTAAATTTAAATCTATATTTTTAATTTCATCAGTGACAGGATCTAAAATTTGTAACCCACCTGAGCCTGTTCCAATCCAGATCATTCCATCTTTGTCTTCACAAACACTCCAGACAATATTATCTGCAATTGAATTTTTATCGGAAGGAATATGGACGTAACGCTTAAATATTTTTCTCTGTGAATCAAACCTATTCAATCCACCGCCCCAAGTTCCAATCCATAAATTTCGTTTACTGTCCTCAAAAATTGAAATAATGTCGTCGAACGAAATGGAGTTTGGATTAGTGGATTCATATTTATAAGTGGTATAATTCTCACCGTCATATTTAACCAAACCGTACATCGTTCCGAACCACAAAAACCCACTGTTATCCTGAACCATATCGTATGTCAGATTAACTGAAACGCCTTTATCAAGCGGAAGCTGGATGAAACTTGGTTCAATTTTTTGTGCAAATGAACCACTGATCAGGATAAGTCCAGTTAATAAACTTATTAGTTTGAAAATTGCTCTCATTTGAATTGCCTTTAATTCTTAATTCTTTGTGCTGCAAAATATCTTTATCTGCATTAAAAATAAATCACTCATTTTGGGTGAGAGCAAAAAGAATATTTGCTAATTAACCCTTAATTTTGGATATCAAATTCTAAAAATGCGGAAATTAAAATGAATTCAGTTTTTATCGATTATTTTTATCCCAAATCCATTTGTATTGTCGGTGCATCTTCAAAACCAAAATCACTCGGTTATGAATTAACCAAATCTGTTAAGCAGTACGGCTACACTGGAAAATTACTTTTAATCAATCCCAAAGCTGATGAAGTGCTTGGATATAAATGTTATCCTTCAATTGAGACAGTTAAAGACAAAATTGGTCTGGCGATAATTATGGTTCCAAAACAGTTTGTTGAAGATTCAATTAAGCAGTTAATTGAAAAGGGAACAAAAGCATTAATACTTATTACTGCAGGATTTAAAGAAACTGGAAAAGAAGGTGAAGCTGAAGAAAAGAGAATTGTGGAACTCGTTCGAAAGTCCAATGCCAAATTGGTCGGACCAAATTGCATGGGAATTATAAATACTTTACCTGAAATAAAAATGAATGCAACCTTTGTTGCAGAAGAACCACAAAATGGAATGATGGCGTTTTGTTCGCAAAGTGGGGCCATAGGTGCCGCTATTTTAAATTCTTTGAGAGAAACAGATATTCGATTTTCACAATTTATTAGCGTTGGCAATAAAGCTGATGTAACCGAAAATGATTTGCTCTGGTTTTGGGAGAAGGATAAAAATGTAAGTGTGATTACTTACTATTTAGAGAGTTTTGAAGATGGTGAAAACTTTATAAAATATTTTATTGATGGTAAGGTCTCAAAGCCTGTTATAATTTTAAAAGGAGGAAAAACTTTAAGCGGAATTAAAGCGGCTTCGTCCCACACAGGAGCATTAGGTAGTAGTGATAAAGTTGTTGATGCCGTGCTTAATCAATTTGGAATTATCCGTGCAAATGATTTAAATGATCTATTTAACACTGCAAAGGGATTTGAAGATTTCCCGTTGCCAAATGGAAATCGTATTGCTGTCGTTACAAATGCCGGTGGTCCTGCAATTTTAACAGTGGATACACTCGAAGGAAATAATCTATCGCTTGCTGAATTAACTTCGGAAACAAAATCAACGTTGCGCGAAATTGTTCATCCGCAGGGAAGTGTAAACAATCCGGTTGACCTTCTACCGGGCGGAACTGCAGAACAATTTAAGCAGGTGAACGAAATATTAGTAAAAGATAAAAGTGTTGATACAGTAATTTCAGTTTTTGTTGAACCGATTATGGTTCCAGCACTTCCAGTAATTGAAGGGATAAATGAAATTAAATGTGATAAGCCTATCTTTCAGGTTGTAATGCCGTTACCGGAATTTTGGGAACAATATCGTAAACAATCAAAAACAAAACGCTCTTTGTTCAGAAGACCGGAAGATCCTGCTGTGGTTGTTGGAAATATGCTAAAGTTTAAAAACAGATCAGTGAATAAAAACAGACTTGAAGCTAAAAACGAAACGCCTAACGAAATAAACTTTAAGGAAGGAAAATTTTTCTCGCAAAATGAAGTGATAAAAATTTCTGATCATTATAAACTACCGATAATCAAAACACAACTGCTTAACTATGAAGAATTGAAAAATATTAAAGTCGAATTTCCTGTTGTTTTAAAGGCAATTGGTGAAAAAATAATTCACAAATCTGATTTAAAAGGTGTTATATTAAATATCAAATCTAAAGATGAACTTTTAGAGCAAGCAGATAAAATGTATGTTAATTTCGGTGAACAAAATATTCAGCTTGATTCTTTTCTTATTCAGCCATTTATTCAAACAAAATTTGAACTGCTGGTAGGCGGATTCCGTGATCCAAGTTTTGGTCTTATGGTGATGTTTGGAACGGGAGGAAAATACGTTGAATATTTAGATGATACAGTAATACGATCTGCTTACTTAACAGATGATAATATTGAAGAAATGATAAATGAAACGAAAGTTGGTAAGTTACTAAAGGGTGTAAGAGGTGAAAGACCAGCAGATGTCTTAAAAATTAAAAATGCGATTAAGTCAGTTGCGCAAATGATGCTGGATAATAAAAAAATAACCGAGTGCGATTTAAATCCACTTGTTGTTACAGAAGATAATAATATCTTTGCTGTTGATGTAAGAGTGAAGTGTTAGAAGGAGCTAATTGAAAAGAAGAAATTTTATTAAAGCTATTTCTGCAGCTTCGGTTGCTGCAACAATAACTCCCCATACCGTTTCTAATGGAATTAAAACTCAGCAACGAAATCTATTTAAACCCAGGCGTTTAAGTAAAGGCGAAACAATTGCGTTAGTAACTCCCGGTAGCTACATTACTGAAAAAGAAAAAGGACAGTCCATAAATAGCATTCGTAAGCTCGGATTAAATGTTACATATTCAGATCGCTTAATGCAAAAGCACGGCTATTTTTCTGCAACAGATAAAGAACGTGCTGCAGATTTAAATGAAATGTTCGAAAGGGAAGATGTGCAAGGAATAATGTGTGCACGCGGTGGTTATGGCTCAGCGAGGATTCTCCCATATTTAGATTACAACTTAATCAGTAATAATCCCAAACCATTTATTGGATTCAGCGATGCAACTGCAGTGCATTATGCCCTTTATAAAAACAGTAATTTAATAACATTTCACGGTCCTGTTTCTATTTCTACATTTAGCCGATTTAGTACTAAAAACTTTGAAGATGTTTTGGTGAATCCGACTTTTGAAACGCAGATGCTAAACTCAAACAATGAGAACAATTATAATCCATATGGTATTACAACAATTGCAGAAGGAATCGCAGAAGGTGAATTGGTCGGTGGCAATTTGTCAATCGTAACTTCTTTAATCGGAACAGAATATGATATTGATTTTTCCGGAAAGATTATCTTTTTAGAAGAATTTTTAGAAGAGCCATACCGTGTTGATAGAATGCTTACACAAATGCAACAAGCTGGAAAATTTGAAAACGCTCTCGGAATTGCTCTCGGAGTATTTAAACTTTGCGAATCCCCTAAAAAAAATCCATCTTTTAGTGGTTCTTTTAATTTAATGGAAGTATTAATAGATAGATTAGGAAATTTAGAAATTCCTGTTGTTTACGGGTTGTCATTCGGACACGTTGCAGATAAGCTTACTTTACCATTTGGAGTAAAAGCAGAATTGAATTCCGAATTGCAGCAGTTAAAATTGCTTGAGCAGGCAGTTATTTAGTCTAAAATTCTTTTAACTTTCCAAATTATTTCTTTCCCCAATTGCAATTAATTTATTACCCTCATCCACAATCGTATCACCGGTGGGATTGTAAGCAAAAATTCCTTTTTCATCATTCTGAATAGAAACAATAATTGTATTAAACTCTGTTCGAATTGGAAGTTGCGCAAGTGATTTCTTATCCATCTTCGATCCTTTTTTAACAACGATTTCTTCTATTTGCAAGTCTAAATTCCTGTTAGCAGCAACAATCTCAATAAAATCAGCAACGCCGGGGCGAAGAAGAAGAGAGGCCATTCTAACGCCGCCAAGTTCATAAGGCTTAACAACTCTGTCTGCGCCGGCTTTTAAAAGTTTAGGTTCAGTCTCAAATTCAACAGCTCTTGCTACAACAAAAATTTTTGGGTTTAAAAACTTAGCCGTTAGAGTAGTAAAAACATTTTCAGCATCATTAGACAAACCCGCAACCAATCCCTTTGCCCATTTAACACCTACTCTTTCTAAAGTTGTATCGTGCGTTGCATCTCCCTCATCGTACAAAAAACCCAATTCATCTAACTTGTGGTGATTTGCGTGATTATTTTCAATTGCTACAAAATCAACTCCAGCGTGCGAAAGCTCTTCGCAAATGTGTGTTCCCATTCTACCGTAAGCGCAAACGATGTAGTGATTTTCTAACTTCCCAATTTTTTTTCCATTCTTCTTCTCCTGAAAATTTTACTTTCAATAAGAATGTGAATACCGATTCCGCCGATACAAAAGATTGTAATAAAACTTACTAAAACAAGAAAGAGTGTAAATATTTCACCGCCACCAGAGAGTGGATGAACCTCTTCAAACCCGGTGGTGGTAATTGTAATGATAACCATATACAATGAATCAGTTACATTCCAGCCCTCAATAAACATAAAGCCAATTGTACCCACTGCTATTAAAAGCAGCAACAAGACAACCGCATTTCGTAAATGTTTTAGTGCTCCCTGAACCATTTTATTTTTCTTTTATTAGCTTTAATCGAAAATAAACAAGTTAGGTGAACCTTTTTTTTATAATTATGAATAAGATATTGTTCTTAACTTTTTTTTTAGCGATTACAAATTTAGCTTTACAATAGTACTTAAATTCAATAATCAGGATAGAAAAATGATACGACTAATAAAATTATTTAGCATGTTTTTTCTTACGGTTTCTATGCAGGGCTGTTTGATTTTCCACACTGTTTCTTACGAAATTAACCTTGCAGATGCTAAGTCAGGATCTGTTAAAATGGAAGTAACAGATATCAGGTCTGATGCCATGAATTCTTCTGAGCTTGAAGAAGATAAAATTCAGTTATTCAGCTATATGTATAGAGGTGAGGATTTTCTAGAACAGATGAAAGAGGAAGGTAAAAATATTACAGACAGGCAGTTGTTAGTTGTCGATAAAAAACTAAACGGACATGTAGAATATTCATTTGATGATATTTCTAAAGTTGAAGGAATCGTTTACCAGGAACCATTTTATTTTATAACATTAAATATTGAAGACAGTGTAATTTTCACGAATGGAGAAATCGTAACTTCAGATGATTATAAAAGGATAATGTGGGATAACTCGATGAAGATACTAAAATTTAAAATGTTCAGCGCAGACGTTGAAAATTCTAATCTTGTAAAATTATCACAGTATTTTGACGAAGATTAAAATTTATAATTAGATGTATGTAGAAGTAGTATTTCCATTACCTTTCCGCAAGGCATTCACTTATTCAGTCCCCAAAGATCTTTCCGCGCAGGTTAAAGTTGGTGTTAGGGTTATTGCTCCTTTCGGCAGGCGAACGATTACCGGTTTCGTAACAAATAAAACTAAAATCACAAATTTAAAAGAAGAAATAAAATCCATAGTAGATGCACTGGATGAAAAACCGATTGTTGATAAAAATGGTTTAAAATTTTACAAATGGCTTGCAGATTATTATTTATGTTCATTTGGTGAAGCTTTAAAGCTTGCTATGCCATACGGTTCGGAAGTTGAATCGAAAAGAAAAATCATTCCCGATCAAAAAGCCTGTGCTCATCTTTTATCAAAAGAAAAAAACAAATCATCAACAAAGGGAACAATTCTAAAAGTACTTTCTGAAAAGAAAGAAATAAGCTTGTCGCGACTTCAAAAATTGGTAAAGAAAAAGAACATTTATTCTTCACTCAGAACACTTCAACAGCAGGGTATAATTACTTTGCTAGATTTTTTGAATTCTCCCAAAGTAAAAGCCAAAACAGTTAATTATGTTAAACTAAATAAAAAAATAGGTGAAATATACTCGGTATTTCCTGAGCTTGAACGACGATCTCCAAAACAGCTTAAACTTCTGTTGGAATTAATAAACGCAAAAGGAGCAGGTCTTCCCGTTGCAGAACTGCTTCACAAAACCTCTTCTTCAAAATCTTCTATAGATTCGCTGGCAGCAAAAGGATTTGTAAAAATTTATCAGCAAGAAATTGATCGCAGGTATGTTGAGCAATATCGTGAAGAACATAGAAAACTAAATCTATCTAAAAGACAAAACAAAGTTTTTGAAGAGGTATTGAATGAGATTAAAATAGAAAAATTTAGAACATTTTTACTACACGGAGTAACTGGAAGCGGCAAAACACAGGTTTACATCGAACTTACAAAAAAAGTAATCGAACAGGATAAAACTGCTTTAATTCTTGTTCCAGAAATTTCACTCACACCTCAAATTACATCCCGCTTTTACAATGTTTTTGGAGATGAGGTTACAGTCCTGCACAGCCGTATGTCCCCCGGTGAACGATATGATTCGTGGCGAAGAATATTTAAAAGAAAATCTAGTGTAGTGATCGGAGCGCGCTCTGCACTGTTTGCACCACTAAAAAATTTAGGACTAATTGTAGTTGATGAAGAGCACGATGCAAGTTACAAACAGGGTGATATGATTCCCAAGTATAATGCACGCGATTCTGCAATTGTGCTTGCCAGATTTCAGAATTGTCCTGTTGTTCTTGGTTCTGCTACTCCTTCAATTGAAAGTATGTACAATGCGCAAAGTGGAAAATATAAATTGTTAGAAATTCCGGATCGGATTGATGAAGCGAAACTTCCCCTGATTACTTTAGTTGATGTAAACAAAGAGCGTAAAAAGAAAAAGATGGAAAACATCTTTTCCAAAACTTTATTAAATAAAATAGAAGAAAGATTAAAAAGAAATGAGGGAGTAATAATTCTTCAAAACAGACGAGGATTTTCAACCCAGATTTACTGCACTGACTGTGGTGAAGTGGAAATATGCGATAACTGTTCCGTACCAATGGTCTATCATATAAATAAAAATAATATTCAATGCCACTACTGCGGATTGATAAAAACTGTGCCCAATGCCTGCACGAATTGCGGTTCCTTGCAATTAAAATATTTTGGAACAGGCACAGAAAGAGTTGAGGACGAACTTGAATTTTATTTTCCAAATGTTAAAATGAGCAGAATTGATTCGGATTCTATTTCGAAGAAATCTTCTTTAAGCAAAATTCTTTTATCTTTTGGAAATGCAGAAGTTGATGTTTTAGTTGGAACACAGATGGTCTCAAAAGGATTGGACTTTTCACGTGTTACTCTTGTTGGGGTTATCTCTGCAGAAACAACTCTTTGGCTTCCAGACTTTCGCGCAGATGAAAGAACGTTTCAACTATTAACACAAGTTTCCGGAAGAGCGGGAAGAAGTAAAAACCCTGGAGAGGTAATTATTCAAACTCAAAATGAAAAACATTTTGCGTTGCAGATGGTGTTAAATAAGAACTATAAAGGTTTTTACCAAAAAGAAATTGCAGACAGGGAAAAAATGGAATTCCCACCATTTGCAAGAATTGCGTTAATTGAAACCAAAGAGCAATCGAATGAGAAAGCTAAGGGCGCAATACTTGGTTTTTACAACGAGTTAAAAAAATTTAAAAATTGGATGAAGATATCCTCACCCTCTCCTGCAATAATTTCAAAACTAAAGGGACAATACAGATATCAGATTTTAATTAAATCATCCAAAGAAACTGATGCCGGTGGAAAGGTTATGCGTAAGGCAATTTTGGATTCGTTTGTTGAGTTTAATCGAAAATCCAGATACAAAGATGTGCGTTTATTCTTTGATGTTGATCCACAGAGTCTAATTTAGATTGGTGCCATCCACTAGAAAATGAATGGCACCTAAAACTTATTTATTGCATAAAGTTTTGAAGGAACGGAACTGCTTGCGAGAGCTGAAATAGAATAAACATTCCTACTAACCATATACCAAAAACCAGTGCATAGTACTTTCCAGTTGATTCGGATTTAAACATTTTTGCAAATCCAATTGCAAGAACTATGTATGTCCAAATACTGATAGGATCAAGTCTTGCCAGCATCCAGCCGGTTATGGTATTTTTATCAGCTCCTGTTAGCGAAGCTACACTAGTATCCATTATCATTTTTCCTAAAAGCATTGTAAGTATTCCTGCAATTACAAGCTGCAAAATGCTTATGTAAGCCGTAAGTCCATTTGCAACCAGAGCCGAGGTAAATGTGCCGTCTCCTTTCAGCACGAATTTTATAAACAGGTAATATATTCCAACTATTAAAACAAAAACTATAAAACCGAAAATCAAAGTTGTTACAATGTTAATTACCCACCCAACCGGGCTGTTCATAAATTCCATTTGTTGATCAACTGCTTCTATTGCTTCGTCGCCCTGTTCTCTGCTAAGTGTACCATCTTCAACCATTCTTTCGATTCGTTCAATTCCCTGGTTCTTCGCTTCAAAAAATACTTCTTCATTTGTCATAGCTATAATTCTTATCAGAGCAGCCACAAAGAACAAAATTAAAACAGGTATTACCCAATCTTTATGCCTAGCTGCAAATTTAGACGTGTGATAGAACATACTAGCAGGTTCGGTAAAAACTCCAATCATTTTATCTGAATGACTTAGTTCCCCGTTTTGCGGTTGAGTTTCTTCTGCAGGAGTGATTGTATCGTTGGAATCCATTATATGCCTCACTATTATTTAAATGTAAACTAAAATTATCTCTCAATCATACTAAAGGCAATAATAAAATGATTAAAGGCCAAATTTCATTTTAATCACACATTTTTTAAGCAAAGTCTGCATTCATTTATTAAATTTGAACTTAAGATTACCAACCTTTTAGAGAGAAGAAATGAAACCAAGAACCATAATTGAACCATTCAAAATAAAATCTGTCGAACCAATTCGCTTTACAAACCGTGAAGAAAGAGAAAAAATTTTAATGAATGCTGGTTACAATCCGTTTATGATTCATGCAGATGATGTACTGATTGATTTACTTACTGACAGCGGAACTTCCGCAATGAGCGCAAAGCAATGGGCGGGCATTATGAACGGTGATGAAGCTTACGCTGGTTCAAAAAGCTATTACAGATTTGAAGAAGCAGTAAATAAAATTACACACATGAAATATATAATTCCCACTCACCAGGGTAGAGCTGCTGAGAAAATTCTATTTTCAATCGTTGGTGGTGAGGGAAAATTTTTTCCGAACAATACACACTTCGATACTACTAGGGCAAACATTGAATTCAGCGGTGCAATTGCTGAAGATTTTTTAACTGAAATAGGGAAACATCCAGAGCAAAGAGCAGACTTTAAAGGAAATATGGACGTTGAAAAACTGGATACTTTCATTAAAGAAAAAGGTGTTGAAAATATTCCTCTCTGTATGATGACAGTTACTAACAATTCAGGCGGCGGTCAGCCGGTTTCCATGCAAAATATTCGTGAGGTAAAAGAAGTCTGCAAAAAATATAATATCCCTCTATTTCTGGATGCCTGCAGGTTTGCAGAGAACGCTTACTTCATCAAAAAAAGAGAAAAAGGTTATTCGGAAAAATCGGTTTTAGAAATTTCACAGGAAATGTTTTCTTATGCAGAAGGAGCAACGATGAGCGCTAAAAAAGATGCACTTGTAAACATTGGAGGATTTCTTGCTATTAACGATGAAGAGCTTGCCGTTAAATGTAGAAATCTTTTAATAGTGACAGAAGGATTTCCGACTTATGGCGGATTAGCAGGAAGAGACTTAGAAGCAGTTGCACAGGGGTTAGAAGAAGTTGTTGATGAACATTATTTAGAATACAGAATTCGAAGTGTGGAATATTTAGGAGAAAAACTTGTATCCGCAAGTGTGCCTATAATCGAACCACCCGGCGGACATGCAATTTACATTGATGCAAAAAGATTTTTACCAAACATACCTGCGGATCAGTATCCCGGGCAATCTATTGTTTGTGAACTTTATCTTGAAGGCGGCGTTCGAGGTGTAGAAATAGGAAGTGTAATGTTCGGAAAATATGAAAAAGACGGTAAGTTAATTCCTTCAATGATGGAACTTGTTCGGCTTGCAATCCCTCGTCGCGTTTACACACAAAGTCATGTTGATTATTTAATTGAAATCATTATCGAAGTATTTAAAAACAGGGGAAAATTAAAAGGATATAAAATAGTTTTCGAAGCACCGCTGCTCAGGCATTTTACTGCAAGGTTTGAACCGCTGAAATAAATGAAAATCAAAAAGAAATATACATTTAGAAGCAAAAGACAAATCTGGCGAATAATTCCGACTGAAACTAATAAACTAGTTATTGAAGAGCGTGAACCCGAAAAAAAACAGGCTTACTTCATTTGCCTTCAAACAGAATCCGGGAAAAGGATATTTAAAGATTTTCAGCACGAAGAAAAATTTTGGGTGGGAATTGAAGCTGTTTACAACGATTTAATTTTTTTTCACAGCTATTTAAAGCCCGATATGCCTGGACACAAAGGTATATTAGCATTTGATATTGCTGAGCAAGAAATCAAATGGGAAAATAAAGATTTAACATTCCTCTTTCAGCTAAACAATTTAATATACACTTACGTACAGAGGTTCGACAGCAGAAATTACTATGCACTAAAATATGAAACAGGTGAAATTGAAGAAGACCTCGGTGCCGATTCAAACAAAATAAATAAATTAAGATATGAAGCAGTTAAAAATGAAAGTAGTAAAGATTATTTGTTCCCGAGTATTTTTTTCGATGACAGCAGTTCCTCTGAACAACTTATATCATTCTTTGAGAAACTAAAAACTGAAGAGCTTATATCAGGCAGAATAGAATTTATTTTAATTGATCCACTGCTTCTTTTTTGCTATCACAGCTCAAATTCAAAGAATTCGATGGATATTTTTTTAAAGGCTGTTGATTTAAACTCAGGAAATTATATTTTAGAAGAAAAATTAGTTGAAGAAACTAAACTTTTTCTGTCGGATTCATTTTTTGTTAAAAGTAATTTGCTGTTTGTACTTTTCGGAAAAAGTAAATTGAATGTTTACGAATTAAGAAATTGAAAAGAGGGAGAGATGGAACTATCAAGTGATGAAAAGAAGCTGCTGTTGAAAACTGCACGTGAATCAATCCGCAAAGAATTTGAAGATGTGAAAATTCCAGAATTAGATTATTCTGTTTACCCAAAACTTAAAATGGAACTCGGTGCATTTGTTACAATTAAAATAAAAAATGATTTAAAGGGCTGCATCGGTTACATAATTGGACAGAAACCATTATATGAAACTATAATTGAAGCAGCCAAACAAGCTGCTTTCGGTGATCCGCGATTTATACCCTTGAGTAAAGAAGAATTTGATAAAATTGATATTGAAATATCTGTACTTTCTCTGTTTGAACCAATCAAGAGCTACGATGAAATTGAAGTTGGCAAGCATGGTCTGCTGCTGGATGAAGGCGGAAGAGCAGTGCTTCTACCACAGGTTGCAACCGAGCAAAATTACAACCGCTCAGAATTTTTAACAGCACTTTGCCATAAAGCCGGTCTGTACGGCGATTATTGGAAAGAGAGATTATTAAAAATAAAAGTATTCACAGCGCATGTTTTTGGAGAAGAGGAGAATTAATTATGAAAAATGTACGCCCTGCACAAGTTGCCGGATATTTTTATCCTGCCGATCCCGAAAAATTGAGTATGGATATTTCTTTACTGCTGGATAAAAATAAATCTGAACATCATGTTAAAAAAGTTTTTGGAATAGTATCACCGCACGCTGGTTATGTTTATTCCGGGGGAACGGCATCTCACGCATATAATTTATTGAAAGGAAAAACCTACAAAAGTGTGGTTGTAATTTCTCCAAGCCATTCTGAATACTTTCCCGGCGTTTCTGTTTTTGAAGGCGATGCTTATGAAACTCCCTTAGGAGTTTTAGAAGTGGATAAAGAATTTACAGAAAAGATGACAAAAAATAGCAGTATTATTTTTTCAGGTTTCGAAGGGCACAGAAAAGAACATGCACTTGAAGTACAGCTTCCGTTTTTACAATCTGTTTTACAAAATTTTAAAATTGTTCCACTTGTAATGGGAGATCAGACAAAAGCAATTGTTGATGCACTTTCAACCAAACTCGCAGAAATTTGTGATGACGAAACTTTAATTGTTGCAAGCTCGGATATGTCCCATTTTCATTCAAAAACAGATGCGGATAAATTAGATTCAATTGTAGAAAGTAGAATTAACAATTTTGATTTTGAAAGTCTTCAAGAGGATTTGGAATTTAATAATTGTGAAGCCTGCGGCGGCGGACCAATAGTTGTGCTCTTAAAAGCAGCCTCACTTAAAAATATTAAGCATTCGAAAGTACTCCACCGTAGTGATTCGGGTGATGTAACCGGAGATAGTGATGGCGTGGTTGGTTACCTTTCCGCAGTAATTTATTCAGACTAACATAGATTCAGAATTTCTGTCAACAACAATTCACTACCAACTACCAATCTATTTTCACTATATTTATGCCTAAATTTTTGGGAAAAAGGAATTTCATTATCACACAAAAAAATAAAAATGATGTTTTGGATAAAATAGTTTCCCTTGCCAAGCGGAGGGGATTTGTTTTTCAATCGAGTGAAATTTACGGCGGATTAAACGGCTGCTGGGATTATGGTCCGCTCGGGGTTGAACTGCTCAAAAATATTAAAAATGAGTGGTGGAAAACGATGACTTACCGCGAGGATGTGGAAGGAATTGATGCTTCGATTTTAATGCACCCGCGTGTGTGGGAAGCTTCAGGACACGTGGAAAACTTCACAGATCCGATGGTGGACTGCAAGGAATGCAAAGCACGTTTTCGAGCAGACCAGCTTGAAGATGCAATGTGTGGAAGCAAAGCTTACAAAGGCAGGAAAGCAATTAAATGTAAAGAGGAAGGAAAGTTTACCGAAGCACGCCAGTTTAATCTTATGTTTAAGTCGTTTATCGGTCCAGTTGAAGACAGCGGCGCTGTGGTTTATTTGCGTCCTGAAACTGCACAGGGAATTTTCGTTAACTTTTTGAATGTGCAGGGCGCATCGAGGCAAAAAATTCCTTTTGGAATTGCACAGCTTGGAAAAGCTTTCAGAAATGAAATCAATACAAAAAACTTCTTATTCAGAACCCGCGAATTCGAACAGATGGAAATGCAGTTTTTTGTTAAACCCAAAGATGACGAAAAGTGGTTTGAGTACTGGAGAGATGAGCGACTGGAATGGTTTAAATCTCTAGGTATGAACACAGAAAAATTACGTCTGCAACCGCACGGTGAAACAGAACTTGCACATTATGCAAAAGAAGCTGTTGATATCGAATACGAATTTCCATTTGGCTGGGGAGAAATTGAAGGAATACACAATAGAACGGATTTCGATTTAAAAAAACACGAAGAGTTTTCAGGCAAATCTTTAAAGTATTTTGATGAAGCAGCAAAAGAAAAATTTATTCCGTTTATTATAGAAACTTCTGCAGGTGCCAGCAGATCGTTTATGGCATTTTTAATTGATGCTTATAATGAAGAGGAAGTTAAAGGTGAAAAGAGAGCAGTGCTTAAATTCCATCCAAAACTTGCACCTGTTAAAGCTGCAATTTTTCCACTTGTTAATAAAGATGGTATGCCAGAAATTGCCAGAAAGATTGAAACCGACTTACGTAAAAACTTTAGAGTCTTTTATGATGACAAAGGCGCGGTCGGAAGAAGATACCGAAGGCAGGATGAAGCCGGAACACCATTCTGCATTACAGTTGACACACAAACACTAGAAGACAAAACTGTAACAGTTCGCGAAAGAGATTCTATGGAGCAGGAAAGAGTGGTGGTTGATAAATTATCATTCTATTTATTGAACAAACTAATTACATAGCCTTAAATGAAGAAAATCATTTTTCTCTTTACAATTCTGCAGTTCAGTTTCATATATAATTTATATGCGCAATCCCCCTATTACGATTCACTTGTTACTGCTGGTATAAGTCAAATTTATGGAATTGAATTTTCCAAAGCAGAAAAAACATTTAATAAAATGAAGGTAGAATTTCCTAACCATCCTGCTGGAAAATTTTTCCCTGCAATGATCTACTGGTGGAAAATTCTACTCGATACAAGCAGTGAGCAGTACGATGATATCTTTTACGAAAAAGTTGATGAAGTAATTGATTACTGCGATGAGTTGTTGGAGAAAAATCCAGAAGATGTTGATGCACTCTTCTTTAAAGGAGGTGCAATTGGTTTTCGAGGCAGGCTAAGTGTAATAAGAAAAAGCTGGCTGCAAGCTGCAAGCGATGGAAAAGATGCTCTGCCCATTGTTGAACAGGCTTCAATACTCGATCCTGATAATGTTGACGTGCAGCTTGGCTTTGGAATTTACAATTATTATGCATCAGTAATGCCGGAAAGATATCCGGTTATAAAACCTTTGCTCCTTTTCTTTCCTGAAGGAGATAAACAGTTAGGAATAAAGCAGTTAAAAAATGCTGCAAATAATGGTAAATATGCCAGAGTAGAGGCAACCTATTTTCTAATGTCGCTTTATAGCAATTATGAAAAGGATAATGAAAAGGCTCAATATTATTCAGATAAATTGGTAAAAGCTTTTCCGAATAATCCAATTTTTGAAAGATGGCGGGGAAGAATTGCTGTTAAAAGAAGCAACTGGACAGAAGCAGATTCCATTTTCAGAATTGTGCTGAATAAAGGAGAAAAGAATTTACCTGGCTATACAACAATTAAAGTTAAAAGAGAAGCTGTATACTACATTGCATATCAGTATAAAAATAACAACAATTACAAAGAAGCAATAAAATATTTTGAGCAGTGTATCAATTACTCAGAAAAAATAGATGAAGGAGAATCTGGTTTTCTAGTTAACTCAACTCTTTATATTGGAACCTTGTATGAAGGTATGGCAAAATATGAAAAGGCAGTAGAGTATTTTGAAGATGTGCTGGATATGCGTGAATACGCAAATTCACACACTCTTGCTGAGTTGCATTTAAATAGAATTAAAAACCGAAAAACACGTCCGCGAAATTAAAAGACTCGGTAGCCCCTATTAAATTATGCTATTGATACAGAATGGTCCGTGACAGAACTAAAAGATCAACACATTAAAGATGACATTTTTTAATAAGATGTCATCTTTTTCAATTAAAGTCTTTGAATACAAAAAATGTGTGGAGAATCAAAACGCAGTTGATAAAGTTATCCTATGCAGTGCACCAACCAACCCTAGTGATGAATAACCATAGTTAAATTGATATTCCGAAACCTTTACACCTAATCCACCGTTAAAGCCTGCAATACCGGAAGTGCTTCCTATTTTTAGATCGGAGCGGCGTTCATTATCATAACCAAATTGTAAAGTTAATACTTCACTCAAATAAAACTCGGCGCCCACTGTAAAAGCTTTAAGGCGTTGGACAAACTGATCTCGATCTTTATTCAATCTGTGAAAATCGAGTGATAAGCGAACAGGGAGGTTTTCCAATCTTTTAGATACACCAACTACAACATCAAGTGGGAGGTCTTCTTTTAGATCAACATAGGATGAAATTTGTGCACCTAGATTCAATACAGAAGCACCAATGTTTAACATCTGTTCAGGGAATTCGTAGTGAACACCTAAATCCACACCGATTGCACTGGATGAAGCATCTGCAATACTGGAATAAACTACTTTTGCATTTGCACCATAATAAAAATTTTCATCAAAAGAACCTGCATAACCAATCACGAACGCAAGCTCGCCTGCACCAAACTCACCAGTTTTATTTCCGAATTCATCCGCCTGATCGAATGAGCCATAATTAATATATTTCACTGCAGTTCCTAATCTGCCAATACCATCAAGCTCAGTTGAAAAAGATAAGCTGAAAAGGTTGATATCCATTAGGTGTTTTACAAACGAAACAGAGGCTGGAGAATTTTCAAGAAAATTTATTCCTGCTGGATTGTAAAAAATAACCTCAACATCATCATTATTTGTAACGTAGCTACCACCTAGCGCACCAGCTCGGGCGCTCATATCTAGCCTTAAAAACTCATAAGTTGTCTGTGCGAATGAAGAAACACTTAAAAAAGTGCAGGTTAAAAAAAGAAGTGATATCCTTTTCAACTTAAAACTCCTTTAAATTTGCTGAACCTATTTAATCATATTAAAAAATAAAGGCAAGGGGAAGAAGAGGGGATAGTTCGAATCATCTAATTGCTTATTGCATCTAAACTGTAATTAGTCTTTCTAAATTATATTGAAACAAAACTTTTACTGAGATAAATTTGTTTACGTTTTAAAAAGGAGTATAAAAATGAACGCTGTAAAAACAGCTTTTTTGATGGCTTTAATGATGGGGTTGTTTCTATTAATAGGCTACTTATTAGGCGGCAACACAGGATTAACGATAGCGCTCGTATTTTCAATAATTATGAACTTTGGCTCTTTCTGGTTTTCCGATAAAATTGTCTTAGCAATCTACAGGGCAAAGCAGGTAAACCGGGAAACAGCACCTAAATTTTACGATATGGTTGAAAGATTGGCAAAACAGGCAAACCTGCCAATGCCAAAAGTATATTTAATTAATGATCCTACACCAAACGCATTTGCAACTGGAAGAAGCCCTAAAAAAGCAGCAGTTGCTGCAACAACTGGAATTCTACAGGGCTTAAGCAACGATGAGCTTGCAGGAGTTATGGCACACGAGCTTGCACACGTTAAACATCGCGATACGTTAATTGGAACTATTGCAGCTACACTTGTGGGTTCAATTTCTTACATTGCGCATATGGCTGGATGGATTTTTATGTTCGGAAGAGGCGATGATGACAGTCCGGGAGCTGGAATTGGAGGATTAGTTTTATTAATTCTCTCTCCAATTTTGGCAATGCTTTTGCAGATGGCAATCTCCCGTTCGCGTGAGTTTGCGGCAGATAGAGGCGGCGCAGAAATTTCCGGCGGTCCGCTTGCACTAGCATCTGCACTGCAAAAAATTTCCCGCGGAAATCAATTAAAGCCTGTAAACCATTCCGAACCTGCGAGTGCGCATATGTTTATAGTTAATCCGTTGCGCGGTGGTGGAATATCAAAACTTTTTTCAACTCATCCGCCTACTGAGGAAAGGATTAAGAGACTAAATGCAATGGCGAGGTAATCAAGAATAAAGATAAAAGGGAAAGCATTTCCAAAAGCAGGACAGGTAAAAAAATCGAGATATAAAGCCGTCAGATTCGGCTTAATCTGTGATGGCAGCTTTTTTTGTAAAAGAAAACGAGAATCAAGAGGTGCTTGATATAGATTTACTTTCTGCTCATATTAGCAATGCAATGCTTAGAAAATTTACTCCTATAAAATTTCAACTCCTATTACTGATCTTTGTGCTTTTTCAAGTGAACAGTTTTTCACAAACAAAAACCAATCTTGAAGTTTTTTATTCACTCACAGATTCACTCTCAAACACAATAATTAAAGAACTACCCTCCGAAGAAAATATAGTTTTACTCACGCTTAATTTAGGTGAAAGCTATTCACTTTTTGCAAATAATATAAAAACTTCTTTCATTAAAACCGGGAAAGAAATTATCAGCACACCAATTGGTGAATTGAATTATCCGCATGTTGATATTGTAATAGAAACAGCAGGAATTGAGTACGGCGAAATGTTTAGAGATGGATGGTTTGGAGCACACTATATTGAAAGAAACGCTTTTATTCAGGGAAATTTTTTGCAGACTTTTTCAACCAAAGGAAAAAGAGAATTTACAATTGAATCTATTGATAGTGTAAAAGTTGAAGAAATTAAATATTTAGAAAATGAATCGTTTCCTTTTACAAAAGGAAATGTTCCACCTGAACCTTTTCTTTCGGGTTTAGCAGAGCCTATAATAGCAATTGTTACAGCAGCAGTTTTAGTCGCTTTGTTTTTTTCAATCCGTAGCAAGTAACCGAATTTTACCTTTGAAGCCAAACCTATTTTAGTTAATATTGAAAGCTAAATTTATGATTTTTAAGGACTTATGATTATCAGAACACTAATAATTTCAGTAATCCTATTTGCTTTTTGGGCATGCAGCTCTTCAATCGATACAATTAATTTAGGACCGGAAGAAAGGTTACAATATGCAATTTCGCTCTTTGAAGATGAAGATTTTCAGGAAGCTGCAACTGAATTTGAAGCACTGCTTTTACAATATCCTGGAAGCGTAATTGTAGATGATGCACAATACTATCTTGGATTGTGCAGGTTTGAAAGAGATGAATATATTTTAGCTGCGTACGAATTCAGTAAGCTAATAAAAAACATGCCTGCAAGTGAATTTGTTTCGAAATCTCAGTTTATGTTAGCGGAAACATTTTATGAACTTTCGCCAAACTATAATCTTGATCAAAAATACACAAAGAAGGCGATTGAAGAATACCAGGCATTTATTGATTTTTTCCCATTAAATGAGAAAGTAAGCGAAGCAGAACAAAAAATAGGAGAGCTAAACGATAAACTCGCACAAAAAGAATATGACACAGCAGTAATTTATGAAAAGATGGATTACTACACGGCTGCGATGAAGTACTATGATGGTATAGTTGAATTATACCACGATACAAAGTACGCCCCACAGGCAATGTACAGAAAAATTCAACTGCTTATGGAGCGGGAAAGGGAAGATGAAGCACTTGCTGAAATGAAAAAATTCATTAAGCAGTATCCGGAAGATGAAAATTTTAATAAAGTAGAAGAGTTAAAAAATTCACTCGAATCAAAATTAAGAGGGAGTTTTTCTTCTAATTAATGGCTAAGCAAAAAAAGGTAAGCGATTCGCAAGTTACTATGACTGAGTTGGTTCTACCCAATCATACAAACCAGCTTGGTAATTTACTGGGGGGGCAGCTTATGCACTGGATAGATATTTGCGCGGCATTGAGTGCAGCAAAACATAACAACCGTATTTGTGTTACAGCAGCGGTTGATAAAATTGATTTTCATCATCCGATTAAACTAGGAGATGCTGTTACACTGCTCTCATCTGTAAATAGAGTTTATAGTACTTCAATGGAAGTCGGGGTAAAAGTTTTTGCTGAATCCTTTAAAAAGGGAATAAAAAAACATACTAATTCGGCTTATCTAACTTTTGTAAGTGTAGATGACAATGGTAAGCCGGTTAAGGCTATAGAGGCAAAACCAGAAACTAATGAACAAAAGCGAAGATATAAAGAAGCGCTTAAAAGAAGGGAAAGCCGCCTTAAAAAAAGGCAAACGGAATAATATTCTTCTATTTCTTTTTCTACTCCTAACCCAAACAATAAATTCCCAAATTCCAATTAATGGATTTTGCATCCGTGACTCTTATCAAATTCCTGCCGGTTACGAAAAAATCTTATCTGTTGATTTGAATAGAGATAAAAATGATGAGTTTATTGTTTATTCACCTTCGCTAAAAAAAATTGGAATTGTTGTTTTAGAAAAAAATAATATAATTGATTTAATAGAGTTTAAAGTTGAGTATGAATTTTCCCAAATAAAATATTTAAACGATACTAATAGCAACAGCAACAAATTTATTTGTGTTTCGAGAAAAAACAGATTGATTGCTGAATATGAATTTAGTTTAAACTCACCTCCTGAATTAAAAAGTAGAATTACATTCGATTCATATCCTGAAAATATTTTTATAGGAAATGTTAATAGCGATAATGTTGTTGAGGCTTTGGTTTCAGGAGTTGGATTCGATGGCCTTTCAATTTTAGTGCGAAAAGAAGGACGGCTTGCAGAAAATAAAATAATTAGTGGAGAAAGTTTTAGCCACGCAGTATTCGCAGATTTAAGTAATGATGGTTTTGCCGATGTAGCCGCATTTAATGTTTTAGATAATTCAGCTCATTTTTTTTACAATGATACTCAAAGTAAGTTTAATCTTGTTCGCAGTTCTCGCTCGAACGAAAATTTTGAATCCTTAAACGCAGTTGATCTAAACAATGATAAGATTCAGGATTTAGTTTATAATTACGGGACAACCTTAAATGTTTCTTTCGGTGATTTCCAGTCGGCTTATGATAAAAAGAAATTATATCAGTTGAAAAACAAACCACACGCACAGCAATTTGGTGATTATAATAATGATAAATTTTTAGACCTGGCATATATTAGTTCGGAAACAGGAAACATAAATCTATTATTTGGAAAAAACGGAGGAAATTTTTATCCTGAAATCACGTACACAAATATTCCTAACACATCTTCTATTACTAGCTTCACTCAAAAAGATCAACAAAATCTAATTATTTTAAGTAAAGAAGGATTTGTTACTACAATATCTTCATTTAAAGATAATTTTATTTCATCTAGTTTGATTCCCGCAGTAAATGCAGGTACTGTAAAAAAATTTGATTTGTATAATGATGGAATGTTTGATATTAGTTTTATCGATAATTCTGATTTCTCATTTAGGATTATTACAAGAAATAAAAAAGGGGTACCAGAAAATTTTTATTTGTACAAGCTGGATGAATCGCATAAGGCAATAGCAGTAGATGATATTTTGAATGAAAGGAAAACTTTTTACTGCTATTCAAAAGAAAAACAGCTGATTGAGTTTTTGAAGATCAACTTCAAAGACAACTCAATCAATCATAAAGGTCTATATTCACCAGGTAAAATTAAAGACCTGGTTTTGCAACGAGTGGACAGCAGTCTTGTTAATATTTATCTGCTTTACACAAAAGGGAACAAATTATTTTTAGGAAAATTTGAACACCGTGAATTAAGCTTAACATTTAAAGAATATCCATTTATTGACCGTGATGTTATTTGCGCAGAATTATTTGTGGATAAAGAAATAAAAGCCTACTACTGGAAACAGAAATTAAAATCTGTTTTCTTAAATGAAGTTATAATTAAAACCGGTCCGGATATTTACAAAGGAATTGCAGGTTTTAGTATTGGTGACAGCATCAAAATTTCGCTTGCTGCATCAAATCAATTATTTAATAAAAAACCCTGGCTTATAAGCTTAATAAAAAATAATAATGAAACTCTTTTAATTTCTTTTACAGAGAACGGTTATAAAGTTTTACAACCGTTAAAAGAAGAATTCGGCATAAAAGATTTTCCAGATGCACAGGTGGTTTTTAAAAAACTCCCAAACGATGAACTTGAAATTCCAATAATTTATTTACCCGAATTAAAGACTTTGAACAAGCTCATAATTTCAAAAGATGGAAAAAGTTATAGTCTAAAACTTATTGCTGGGAAATTGGATATAAACAATTATTTTTTTGATAAATTTAACGGCAGAAATTATCATCTTGTTTTTTCAGATAGTGAGAAAGGCAGCATATCATTAATTCAGCTAAAAAATTAACCGGTAGCTTAATATTATTTTTACTTTTCGTTACAGCGATTGATGCTCAGCAATTATCACGCGAAAAGCTAGATTCGCTATATATAATGTTCCTTCGATTAAAAGCACCGGAGCTTTTACCGGAAACTGATCGACAATTAGAATTATCAATTGAGGATAAAAAGTGTGGGTTTCACATTGTTAATAGTCTAAAATCTAACTTCGCATCGCTCACAACAGATCAGCAAAATTTGATTGAGCCTTGGCTTAGCCGACCTAACTTGCAGAAGAGCATTGTTTCTCCATCTGGTTTTTTTAGAGTTCATTATGATACTACTGGTGGCAATGTACCGTCTTACAATTCGGGATTAACAATTGATGAAAATGTTTTAGAAGTAATTAATGCATTGGAGTTCACATTCAATTTTGAAGTTGATTCTTTAGGGTTTCCTTCACCCCCAACAGACAACGGTGTGGGTGGCGATGATAGGTATGATGTTTATATAGAAAATCAAATTGGTGGTTTATACGGATATACTGAGTGGGAAAATAAAATCAGCACTAATAGATGGACAACTTTTATAGTGCTAGATGATAATTACACCGGTTATTTCAGTTCAGGTGTTAGTGGCTTGAAAGCAACAGTAGCGCATGAATTCCATCATGCAATACAGCTTGGCAGCTACGGAATTGAAAACAGCAATGGTCCTTTTAGAGATTCTGATGTTTTCTTTTACGAAATTACTTCCACCGCAATGGAAGAATTTGTGTATGACGATATAAATGATTACTACCAATATATGGATTCTTATTTCCGCAGAACCGAACGTGCATTTTCTTTACAGAACGGTTATAATTTAGCTATCTGGAATATTTATTTAGTAAAAAGATTTGGTTTTGATTTGCTTAAACAGCAGTGGGAATTGATTCCGAATCAAATTGCTATAACAGCCATCAGCAATTCTCTATTTATTTACGGTTCTAGTTTTCCACGCGAGTTGAATGAATTTGGTATATGGACACATTACACAAATTACAGATCAGTTCCGGGGTTATATTTTGAAGAGGCAATGAATTATCCACTAGTAAGCACTACAACAACTGTTCAGTTTACACCCCCTTCTCAAATTGCAAATATGAGCTCAGCACCTGTGGCAAACAATTTTGTTCATTTTAGTGTAATAAATAATAGCGATTCACTCGTTGCAATTGTCACGAACGGAGATGCAGGTGCAGCCGCGTCCAATTCAAACCAGTTCTTTCCTTTTCAGTATACTTTATTCTCTAACAGCACTGCAGGTAACCGAAAATTAACAGATGATTACTCTTCTGATTTTAGTGCTGCGAATAATCAGTTTTGGTCGGTTTCAGAAATCTTAAATAATATAGTTGTAAGAAGAGACAGCATAATAAATCCGCCTGCTGGCAGTGTAAGCTACGCCTATCCAAATCCGTTTGGGTACAATAAGACCTATTTATCTGGCTCATTTATATCTTTTCCCTTAAATGCAGACCTAGGTGAAACTGTTGATTTTAATATTTACTCAAGCGCAATGCAGCTTGTGTACAGCTCAGAAAAAACCATTCAAATACTTCCTGGAGATCAGCGCGGCGTTAGCTGGAATGGACTTGATAATGATGGTAAAAAACTTGCTTCCGGAGTTTATGTTTACGTAACTAAAAGTGGAGACGATGTCGAAACAGGAAAAGTTGTGATTTTTAATGAGTAATTACTCAATCCAATCTCAAAAACTTTCCAAACTGTTTGGAAGAAGATTAATATTTAAAGACATTAATTTTTTATTGGAAGAAAAAGCATTATTTGGAATTTCAGGTCCAAATGGATCCGGAAAATCTACACTTGTAAAAATTATTGCCGGATTGGTTGCTTCTTCTGATGGTAAAATAATTCATAAAAATTCTGCGGGAGAAATTATCCCGGAAAAGCTTCATAATCATATAGGTTTTGTTTCACCATATATTGTTCTGTACGAAGAATTTTCTGCTTGGGAGAATCTTAAAATATTTGCAAAGATTCGTGGTATATCTTTAAATGAGGAAAGAGTAAATAATTATTTGGTGAGGTTTCTATTAGATGAAAGAAAACACGATTTAGTGAAAACCTATTCATCCGGGATGAAGCAGCGTTTAAAATTTATATTTGCGCTTATGCACTCTCCCGAGGTATTATTATTTGATGAACCTACTTCTAATTTGGATGAAGAAGGAAAAACTGTTGTTTATGATATTATTGAAGAAGAAGGAAAAATCCGTATTGTAATTATTGCATCAAATGAAGCGAAAGATTTAGAATTGTGTGATGAGGTTTTATTGTTGGAAAAATTTAAAGGATAAATGATAGCAAAATCATACGCATTATTTAAAAAAGATTTTTGCTCTGAATTGAGAACACGTTACGCTATTAACTCCTTAGCAATGTTCATAATTGTTGCAATCAGTGTTATACTGTTCTCAATCGGAAATGAAACAATTACTGAAAGCTTAACTGGCGGATTGTTTTGGGTTGTTATATTTTTTACTGCGATGTCCGGTCTGGCAAGGGCTTTTGTTTCAGAAGAAGAGCGTGGGACAAGTCTAACACTTCAATTAATTGCATCTCCTTCAACCGTATTTACAGGTAAACTTCTGTTCAATGTAATTCTTGTTTTTTGTATGAATTTGATAATTGCAATTCTGTATTCAGCGCTGTTTGAGCGGTTTGTTGTTCAGAATTTTCCGCTGTTTATGTTGACGTTTGTTTTGGGCAACATTGGGCTGGCTGTATCTTCAACAATTATAGCTGCAATTATTGCAAAAGCAGGTGCAAAAGGCACTCTTTATCCTGTGCTTTCTTTTCCAATTTTATTGCCTTTGATTCTTACATGCGTTCAGTTAACTTTGTTCTCCTTCGATGGTACAAGCTTTGAAGAAGCTAAGTTTGAATTAGCAATTGTTGTCGGTTATGATGTAATTATGTTAACTGCTTCTTATATGTTGTTCGATTTTATATGGAAAGATTAGCATATTTCAAAGGATTTTAAGCTTAAAACAAAATGATCTGGAAAATATTTTTATTTCTACTTTTAACTTTTGTATCAATTGCTGGAATTACATTTCCGATAGTTGAGAAACCGAGCACCTGGTACGAATTTCCGTTTATTCCGGGATTGGCGGAAAATGCTAAGATTATTTTCTTTCACGTGCCCACAGCGTGGCTCACAGTAATTGCATTCTTGATGTCTACTATATACAGCTTCAAATATTTGCTTAAGAAAAACCTTGATGACGATGCAAAAGCATATTCGGCTGCACAACTTGGATTGATTTTTTGTGTCCTTGCCACTGTTACGGGAGCTGTTTGGGCTAAATTTGCCTGGGGACAGTTTTGGAGCTGGGATCCACGGCAAACAAGCATTTTTGCAATTCTTTTAATTTATGGTGCACTGTTTGCTTTGCGCTCTTCAATCGAATCTGAAGATAAACGTGCTACTCTCTCTGCAGTTTATTCTTTAATTGCGTTTATAACTGTTCCATTTTTTATCTTTGTTATGCCAAGAATAATGAAAGGATTGCACCCGGGTTCTGCAGAGGATTCTAATACTGGTCCCATCGTAGATTTTCAAATGAACTCAAGTATGCAATTAATTTTCTTTCTTTCTTTAATCGGATTTACCATTTTATATTTCTGGATGTGGCAGGTTGGTTATAAGTCCATTATCTTCAGAGATAAGTTAAATAAACAAGTAATGATTTAATTAGAAAAAAGTATAACCTATGTATGAATTTTTACAAAATAATGCTCTTTATATTGTGATGATAATTGTGCTCATTGTCTGGGCAGGAATATTTTTTTATATGTTATCATTAGACAAAAGAATTAAAAATGTGGAAAAAGAACTAGTCGGAGAAAAAAATGAAAAATAAATATATATTCGGTGGATTTATTATAGTTGTATTTCTAGGTTTAATGATGTACCTATTTACCCAAAGCAACATAGAATATGCTGATGACTTTGCAAAAGTTAAAACAACTACAAAAACAGTAAAGGCAACGGGAAGCTGGGTAAAAGAAAAGAATTATAATATTAATAAAAATGAGAAAACATTCTCCTTTTTTATTGCAGATGAAAATGGCAACGAGATGAAAGTAATTTACGAAGGAACAATTCCAAATAACTTCGAAAGCGCTACAAGCGTTGTTGTAACGGGCAAATATCAGAATGGATATTTTCATGCAAAAGATATCTTAACTAAATGCCCAAGCAAGTACGAGGAGCAGCAGACAAGCTCTTCATCCTTATAACTGATCTAAAAAAATATAGACCCGAGGATTAAATGGTAGGAAGTATAGTACTTACACTAGCACTTGCGTTCAGCGTCATTTCTATGGTAATGTATTTTCTAAATTATAGAGGATACAAAAACACACTTAATTACGGTAGAATTGCGTATCACGCCATGGCTGTTTTTGTAATTGTTGCATCCGCTATTTTGTGGTATGCAATTTTAACACATCAATATCAATATAAATATGTTTATAGTTACAGTAACAATGCACTAAGCGGCTTTCATCTTGCATCATCTTTTTGGGGTGGGCAGGAAGGAAGTTTTATGCTGTGGTTGCTTTTAACTTCAATTGTGGGAATTATACTGCAATCTTATACTTCAAAACGCGGCGATCTTGAACCAAGAGTGATGGCTGTTTTTACTCTTGCAACTTCGTTCCTGCTTGTAATGGTTTCGCCGTGGTTCAAAAATCCTTTTGAATTCATCTGGGCTGTTCCTCAGTTTTTAAAAATAGAGCATTTGAATTCTAATTTCTTTGAACTTCCCTTTATGCAATCATTTTTCTTTACTGATCAAAGCTCGAACCAGGGATTTATTCGGATTGATTCGGAGTTTGTTTCGCTTTTAAAATCATCAGGAGTTTCACTTAATCAATTTATAATTGATGGAAAAGGACTGAATCCGCAGTTGTTAAATTTCTGGATGCAGATACATCCCCCGATTCTTTTTGTAGGATTTTCGATGGCAACTGTTCCGTTTGCGTTTGCAATTGCTGCACTGATGAAAAACGATTATAAAGATTGGATCAAACAGGCTTTCCCCTGGGTTCTTGCAGGAATGGGAATTCTTGGATTAGGAATTATGCTTGGCGGTTACTGGGCCTACGAAATGCTTGGCTGGGGCGGCTACTGGGCCTGGGATCCAGTTGAAAATTCGAGCTTAATTCCTTGGCTGGTTGGAGTAGCAGGAATTCATACTTTACTTGTGCAAAGAAAGAGTCAGGCAAAAGGTGGAATCGGTAAATATGCAAAAACAAATTTAATACTATGTATTCTTACATACGTTTTAGTTCTCTATAGTACTTTTTTAACAAGAAGCGGTGTATTAGGTGATGCTTCTGTTCATTCATTTGTTGATCCGGGAATGATTATATACTTATTTCTTGTTTTATTTATCGGAACGTTTACACTCCTAGGCTTTGGAATGATAGCTTATCGATGGAGGACATTAAGTGAAAAAATTGAAGAATCCGATGGTTTGTTATCGCGTGAGCTTGCTCTTTTCACAGCAATGATTGTTCTAAGCGCATCCGCGATAATTGTTTTTGTTGGAACTTCAGCACCAATTTTCGGGCAATCTGTTGATACATTCTTTTATAACGAAATGCACCTTCCGCTTGCAATTATAATCATGTTTTTGAATGGCTTAAGTCTTTTAATCAAGTGGAAAAAGTCAAACACTAGCGAGGTTATAAAAAAAGCAACTTATTCAGCTGTTGGAGCAATTCTATTTACATTAGGATTAATAATTTTCGGAAATGTAAGCGACATAATGATAATGCTTCTTTCGATTGCAACTGCATTTGCATTGTTTGTGAACATTGATATTGCAGTAAAAATTGTAAAAGGCAATATGAAAATGCTTGGTGCTTATGTTTCACATATCGGTATTGCCTTGTTCATACTTGGCGTTATTGGCTCTGCAGTATACAGTGAAGAAGTGGATATTGATTTAGTAAAAAATAATCCGAATGAAGCCTTTGGCTACGAAATGACCTTTACAGAGATATTTCCGATTGAAAATAATACAAAATGGGCTTTTAACGTTGATGTTACAAAA
The DNA here is from genome assembly GCA_013042995.1 of Ignavibacteriaceae bacterium. Taxonomy (GTDB): domain Bacteria; phylum Bacteroidota; class Ignavibacteria; order Ignavibacteriales; family Ignavibacteriaceae; genus IGN2. The sequence goes on from JABDPB010000027.1 coordinate 39,088, forward strand.
GGAAACTCTGAGCACAAAATGACACCTGTAATGTATATGAGTGATTTTAACAACAGTCTTGTAAGAGAACCGGCTATTCTTAGCTTGTTAACGACAGATATTTATCTTTCTCCTTTGAGTTATGAAGAAGGAAAACAAACTCAGCAAACCGGACACAACCATATTTCATTGCAAAAAGGAAACAGCACTGAGTTCGAAGGAGCAAAAATTACATTTACAAGGTTCAACCTTGGTGAAAAAACAATGCAGGCAATGAGTGAAGGTAATGATTTTCAGATGGGTGCTGTATTAACTATTGAAAATGATGGCCAAACAGAAGAGGTAGAACTAGTTAGAAAAGTTACCGGCGGCGAAGTCTCTTTCTCATCGTTCGAATCTGAAAAAATGAATTTAAAAATTGAGCTGGAAAATTTAACAGCGGGTAATGTTGAAATTGCTTTGTCTCCTTTAAATGGAACAGAAACTGAACAAGTTCATACTGCAGAATCGAATGAAGTTTTAACTGTAACTGCTAGCATAAAACCATTCATCAATCTTGTATGGATTGGTGTTGCAGTTATGGTCATTGGATTTATTGTAGCCACAAGCAGAAGATTAAAAGAATCGCTTATTAAATCTTAGTAAATTGTAAAAAATTTTTGAAAAGCCCTTCGCCCGAAGGGTTTTTTATTGTCCACCTACGAATGGATAGCCTTTTATGATAGACGGGGTGAATGCGAACCCAGAGAGTTCAGGATCAGCCAATAACCTACTGTAAAACAACCTGTTTGCTCCAAACTTTAAAAATTTCACATCATAGCCTAGCACCCTCAAATAAGCTGTCATACATGCTCCAAGCTGTCCGTTATAATCATAAATTAATATCTTCTCAGAGTTTGGTAAAGTTTGTAGATACTTATTACTTCTAAGCTCGAAAAGCGGCGAGTCATGATAGGAGGCTGTATTAAAAGGATGTCCTTTTTCACCAAATACGCCATTTTTTGCTGCGTTGTACAGCCGTCGTTTACCATAACATACCATATATAAATTTGTATTTATACCATTTGTAAAAATTATATTTTGAGTAAATCCAACAATTAAAATTTCTTTTATTCTTTTTCTAACTCTTGCAACAATTGATTCATCAGTGCTGGAAACGGAAAATTGGGGAAGGGAATTGAATTCATTTTTTTCAAAGTTATAATTTGTATAGAAATTAACACCCTCGTCATCTCCAATATTTCCAAGCCATTCATCTGCAAATACCTCATTCCAAGCTGCCATTCCAAAATTCATTGAGTAAACATTATTAAATCCGGCAAGCCTGAGCAGACATGTGTAATAAGCTGAACTTTGCCCGTTTTTGCTAACAATTGCAATCTTTGGATAGCCCGAATTATAATTTTTTTCAACATAATCAAACAATGAATCCGAAATTACATTTACTGCATTTTCAATATGCCCTACTAAAAATTCATCGCTCGGTCGAATGTCTATAATTAGAAAAGAATTAAGGTTTATAAAGATTTCTTCTGCTTCAACAAGTGCTGGTGCAAAATCACTATTAGGAAAATCACCTTGAGATTCAAAATAAATTAGCATTTCCGCAACGGAATCCAGTTTTCCTGTTAGCGGAGGAGAAATATTATCTTCAATGCAGCCACTTAGTAAAATAATCCACACTAAATGTTCTATTAGATATATTTTTATTTTCATAGTTAGTCTATTTTAATTATATCACCAGCAGTTATACCGATAAACATTCCTATTACTTTATCCCCCTGAACATTCCATTCAACAGCACCTCCACCCTGAATGAATGGGTCATTTATTTCTTGACCGCTTTTTCTACTGTAAAAATATTTTCTGAACGAAACATCAAAAGCATAGACCTGTATGTACCTGCTGTCTGAATAAACAGGTCCTCTATATTTTTCCGGTAATGAAGAGGTACGTATACCCACACTAGTATTGACAATACTAGCAGGTTGGGTAATAGAGAAAAAGTCGATTGCTCTGGCAGGTGGAATTCTGCTAATTATCCATAATGCCCCATAAACTTCGTTAAGTTTACTGCTGACATCAGCATCAAAATAAAAACTGCCTGCATTGTAGTTTGTATTAGTAACAGAAGGTTTGTACGGAATAACCGTCTTACTGTATATATATATATTATCTCTTTCTGCAATCAGCTCGTATGTTTCGCCTTCTTCGACGTAAAATTCGTACCGTGGTTTGTAAATACCTTCAGTTGTGTAGTGTAAGGGTATAATCTGCACTTCATTTTTTACAAGATAAGCCGTTACGAGCTTAAGTTCAGCATGTTGAATGTTGTATGGTACACCTAATGGCAATGTCTTTGTAAATCGCACTCCCGGAAATAATTTATCTGGATGGATTTCTGCCTGTACAACGGTATACTCTGTGTGTACTGCCTCAGGACTTAGTAGCTCTTCACTCTCACAGCCCAAGGACAAAAATGTAGTGGAAATAATAAATATGTGAAAAACGGTTCGCATTAATTTGTCATCAAAATTTAATTGAAACTCCTGCAGATGGAATAAAAGGAAAAAGTGTTATTCTTTTTAAAACGGGTACTTGTTCTCCATTTTGATTTTCCTGAAGCACAACATATTGTGCAAAGGCATTGAACCTGTTGTAAATATTATAAAGGTTTATGTAAGCTTCGAAATCTGAGTTAAACAATCTAAAACTATAGTTAAAATTTAAGTCGAATTTGTGATAGTCAGGAAACTGTGCAGTATTAAGTCCTGTATAATTGAATTGAACGTGCGAATTTCCTCCGGTACCAACAGGATCAAATATGAATTGTCCAGGCGGCAATGTGTACCTTTGTCCCGAAGCATATATCCAGGTTAGACCAATGTTTAAATATTCTAATAGTCTGTATGTAACTACCAGTGAAAGATCGTGTCTTCTATCGTATTTAGAATAAAATTTTCGTCCTCCGTTAAGCTCATCGAACTGTCTTACAGACCATGATAGTGTGTAACCAATCCAACCTGAAAATTTGCCTTTTCGTTTATGAAGAAAAAGTTCAACGCCATAAGCTTCTCCCTGTCCTGATGTAAACTGTTCTTCAATTGAATTATCCAGCGGATTAAGCTGTGGTGCATTTTTAAACTCGTAAATATTTATCATGTCTTTGTAAAAACTTTCAATAGAAAAAAGATAATTTTGATTGTACCAGTAGGAATCAAATCCAAAAACGTACTGCGTTGATTTGCTAGGCTGGATATTGCCTGTTGATGGATACCAAAGATCAGTTGGAAGTGTAATATCATTTCTTACAATTAAATGAAGAAACTGGTGAGCAATTGCGAAAGCACCTTTGAGTGTTAAATCACTAGTAATGTTGTAGGCTGCCGAGAGCCGAGGTTCAAATCTGAAGAACTTTTTACTACCGAAATAATAAAACCTGCCGCCTAAATTTGCTGAAAGTTCATTTGTAAATTTAGATTCGTTTTGAAAATAAAGAGATGCTTCGGCCGATGTAATATCTTTACCTGCATACAGATTTTTATCTAAAGCTTCATTATAAATATCACTGTAGAGAATATCATAGTTATGAAGTGCGACATCGAAGCCGGTTTTAAATTTGTGATCCTGGTGCCATTTAAATTCGGCATTTTGTCTAATGTAAAAATCTGTAATATTTGGATTTGAAAAATATGTGTAGGAACTAACAGTATTCGGATTAACACCTATCTTTGATGAAAACTTATAATTTATAAAACTTACTATAGAGTTTAATAAAAGAGATTTTTTATTTACCTGTAGCCAGTTTATACTAAGGTTTACATTTTGCCACTCAATATCGTAATCGGTATCAGAAACTGCTGGCGGACTATAAGCGTGATCTTTACTGAACAATCCGCTTATTGAAACTATGTTACTCTCCGATAAGCTGTAATTTACCTTTGCGTTCAAGTCATAGAAGTTATAACGAGGAATAGTAGAGTTTTTATTAAAATTTTTTTGAAGTACATCATAATACATTACTCTGCCTGAAACCAAATAGGTTGAACTTTCACCAATCGGACCTTCAAAAGCAGCAAATGAATTAATCAATCCCAAACCGACTGTCCCTTTCTCCCGTTCTTTTGTACCAGAACGAAGTTTAATATCGAGCACGCTGGAAAGACGTCCGCCATATTCAGCAGGATATGCACCCTTAATTAATCTCACATCGCTAACTGCACCTGTATTAAATGTGCTTGCAATATTTCCGAGATGAGCAGGATTGTAAACAATAACACCATCTACTAAAGTCAATGTTTGATCAGGTGAACCTCCGCGTACATATATTCCGCTGGAAATTTCAGATGACTTATTTACTCCGGGTAAAAGTTCGAGGGATTTAAATAGATCTATCTCACCGCTTAATGTTGGAAGTTTAGACAAAAGTTCTGTTGAAACATCTACAGTGCTTGTAATAGTTTCTTTTTGCCGTTCCCCTTCAATAATAACTTCCTCTAATTCAATATCTTTCGGATTTAACTGGATTGAAACAGTCTCACTTTGCCTTCTACCGATAATGTATATTTCAGTAAGATTTGTTCTATAACCTATATGGCGAGTAATAAGAACGTAGTTTCCTGTACTAAGTAATGGAATAACATAGTAACCAAATTTATTTGCTGCAGTTCCCCTTAATGGCGTTTTATCGAGATCTAAGGAGTCTTTATAAAGAAGAAGGTTTGTACCCACAAGTGCTTCCCCTGTAACAGCATCGGTTACAAAACCGGAAATGTAGTAGTCATTATTTTGTGCGGAAATATTGCAAAAACAATAAAACAATATCCCCAACAATCCCGCTAAAAAATATTTCACCTTAGAAGTGAAAATGTTAATAAATATTTACTTCAGCGAATTAAATAAAATTTTGATAAGATTCAACAATAAGAAACTACCAAAAAAAACCGGCTCCTTTCAGAGCCGGTTTATGGTGGTTGTGGTTGAGTCGAGATAGGAAGAAACTTATTCGAATAGTGCGTATATATTAACCCCTGTTATATCTAGGTCCCCAAATTTTGGAATTATAATCTCAGTTCCATCCGGCTTTTCAACAAATGTTAAAAATCTTCCGTCTTTAATTTGTATCTCTACAAAAGTATCACCTAATCCTGATTTCAAATTATCAAGTTCAATCGTAATTTCACCCTGCTTTGCCTGCCAGTTTGCAACATCGAGTTCTTCAAAACAAGTTTTGTATGTGTAAGGAGGTTCTACAAGCATGTCATCACTAAGGCAAAATGCAAAAAGTTTTACATCTTCAAGATTATTTAGTTCAACATCAGGAATTGTAAAATTATATGTTGTTGGTTTATTAATAAACAGCATTTGTGTTTCACAAAAGCCTGCATCTTCTCTGTATTCCAGAACCGCATAAAGGTGTCCAAAATTGCTTGGCCAATGCGCTTGAGCTACTCTAATTTCCAGTACTCCATCTTGATCAGGAACTTCTCCGAAGTAGTCTACCATTACATTGGAGAAGCATTGCAGGTACTCATAGTTGAATGATATATCATTTGGATTAAGTAGAGGTTTGCTCAATTCTGGCGCTATAGGAGAACTGTCATCCAAATTTGAACAACCAAAAAATGAAATTGAAAAAAGAAGTGCGAGTGCAGATAGGAAGAACTTCATTATAACCCCTTTGTTTGTTTGGTGTGTGGGATATTTTACCATTTGTTCAATAAATTTTTGTGCTGAAGATATTTTCAATAAAAGTACCATAAATTATTTTTGCGATATCTGTGTCGTTTAGTAATTATCAAACAGACACAATCGTCGTTTTCAATTTCAATTTACTTTAAATTTTCAATTAGGAGTTGTAAAGAAATCACTGATTTACAAAGTGATATATTAATTAACGTTGTAATTTTTACCTTATGAAAGGAAATTTGAAAGGGAAAATTTTCAAACTAGCAATTGGGGCAAAATGACGCGACGTTTATGTCGCACTACCTCAGGTGTATAACTTAGACATTACCGATTCTTTTTTGAATCTAGGATTAGTTTCCAAAATCAGCAATGAGGCAGGCTTTTTAATTAGCTTATTTAAAGCATTTGCAAGAGCCTCGAAATGCAACTGAAAATAATTGTTGGATTAACCGAGAATAAATTCTTGACTGGAAATTGAGTAGTAATTAAATTACTATTTTGTTTTTTTCACATTCCGCAGTAGCTCAGTTGGTTAGAGCACCTGACTGTTAATCAGGGTGTCGTAGGTTCAAGTCCTACCTGCGGAGCCAAACAAACCCCGATCTGATCGGGGTTTTTTAATTCATTACAGATTACGATTGAAGAAATAATCCAGATGCTTATCTTTATTATCCTTCTATACTTATTTAACCAAAATTCATAAAAAAACTTAAATGCTATGGCTGTAATAAAATCTATAATATTTGTTTTGGTCCTATATTCAATATCAGCCTGTGGCTCAGTACAGCAAGCTGATGAAGATAAGGTAATTGTTCATCTGAAAAATTACGATGACAGCACAGGTAATTGCGATAGCACATATTCAAATAACTGTGCGCAGATTCAAATTGAATTCCCGCAAATAGAGTATTCTCAAAACCATTTAGTTGAAAAGAAAATTAATAACTCAATTAAGAACTATGTTTTGCAGCCTGTCTTTGGTGAAAATCAGCCTGCCACGGCTGAAAAATTAATTGAAAATTTTTTGAAGGAATATGAAACGTTCAAAGATGATTTCCCTGAAGCATTTCAGCATTGGAGCTTGGAAAGAATTGGAGAGGTCAGATACAATAGTAGCTATGTTTTTTCAGTGGAGTTCTCAGAATATTCTTATTTAGGTGGTGCGCATCCAAACACTTATGTAACATTTACAAATTTTGATATTAAATCCGGTGAAAAAATAAGAATGGATGATTTATTTAAACAGAATTTCAATAATGAATTAAATCGTATTGCAGAATTGAAGTTTAGAAAATTAAAAGAACTGAATGAAACCGAAGATTTAGGGCAAGCAGGATTTTGGTTTGATGACAATCGATTTTATTTAAATGATAACTTCATAATTACAAATTCAAGCCTGATATTCTACTATAATAATTATGAAATTACTGCTTATGCATTCGGACCGACTGAACTTGAAATTCCTTACTCTAGAATTAAACATCTAGTAAAACCTGATGGACTGCTAGCACCTTTAATAGATGAAAAATAGACTTCTGTTGATATTTTAAAACTATAAATCTATTTACATTCTTATATTTTTTTGTTTAGATTACAGGCCTGATTGGAGGCAATGTTGCTTATCAGTTAAACTCACAAATGCTTAAACAATTATTTAATTAAGGTAAAAATGATTTGCCCGATTTGTAAAGATGCTATGATAATCCTCGAACTCGATCAAGTTGAAATAGATTATTGTACAACTTGTGAAGGAATTTGGCTCGATTCAGGCGAATTAGAAATGCTGCTTGAAAATGAAGCTGAGCGAAAGAAAGTTTTAGATACACTTCACGAAGATCATGATCATCCTGAAAAACTGAATAAATGCCCAATTTGCGGTAAGAAAATGATAAAGGTTCACGCTGGTGAGAATAAAGAAGTGTTGATTGATAAATGTAAAAAAGATCATGGTCTTTGGTTCGATAAAGGCGAACTAAACACTGTGGTTGAACTTGGTGCAAAGGAGGAGGAAAATAAAATTGCCCATCTTTTAAAGGAAATGTTTGAAAATAAAATATCAACAAATGACAAAGGAGAAACTAAATGACAGCGGTAATCATACTACTTGTCGTAGTTGCTGTTGTTGTGCTCTTCGTAATTTCAATTTATAACTCATTAATCAAATTGAGAAACCAGGTAAAGAACGCCTGGTCTCAAATTGATGTTCAATTGAAAAGAAGACACGATCTTATTCCAAATTTACTGGAAACGGTAAAAGGATATATGAAGCACGAGCGCGACATAATGGAAAACATTACTAAATACCGCAGCCAGGCCATGGATGCAGGTACAGTTGGTGAAAAAGCTCAGGCTGAAGGATTGTTAAGCGGGGCTCTTGGACAGTTACGGATTCAAGTAGAGAATTATCCCGATCTAAAAGCAAACCAAAATTTTCTTGCGTTGCAGGAAGAATTGACTTCTACAGAAAATAAAATATCTTTTGCAAGGCAGGGTTACAATGATCAGGTGCTTTTCTATAACAATAAAATTCAAATGTTCCCTTCGAACATTATAGCTGGAATGTTCAACTTTAAAGAAGAAGAATTTTTTGAAGTGGAAGACGAAAAAGAAAGAGAAGTACCAAAAGTTGATTTTACTGGTGAATCACAAAAATAATTTTATCGTATTATGTGGGAACTGATTCAAGCAAATAAGCGTAGATCAATTTTTCTGTTTTTCTCACTTGGAATTACATTGCTACTGCTCGGTTATTTACTGGGCAGTGCATATTTTCCAGATGGAGGTGGCTTTCTAGGTTTATTCTTCGCATTAATTATTTGGGGGATATTATCCCTGGTAGGCTACTTTAAAGGCAGTAAAATAATGCTTGCAGTTAGTGGTGCAAAAGAAGTTACAAAAGAAGTTCATCCACAACTGTTTAATATAGTTGAAGAAATGAAAATTTCTGCAAGTCTGCCTAAAATGCCAAAGGTTTATATTATTAACAGTCCAGCACCGAATGCTTTTGCGACGGGAATTAAACCTGAAGAAAGCGCAGTTGCGGTTACTGCTGGTTTGCTTGCAAGATTAAACCGTGACGAATTGCAGGGAGTAATCGCTCACGAAGTTTCCCACATTGTTAATCGTGATGTACTTTTTATGACCTTTGCAGGCATTATGCTTGGAAGTATCGTATTAATTGCAAACGTATTTCTTCGGGGTCTTTGGTTTACTGGTGGGGGACGATATAGTTCTAGATCTTCCGGCAGTGGTGGCGGGCAAGCACAATTAATAATTATGATAGTTGCGATTGCTTTCGCTATTCTATCACCGCTACTTGCACAGCTACTTTATTTTGCAATCTCCCGCAAACGGGAATATCTTGCAGACGCATCGGCTGTTCGTTATACCAGATATCCGGAAGGATTAGCCTCCGCTCTGGAAAAAATTTCGGATTCTTCCGTTGATTTGAAAACTGCAAACAAAGTTACTGCACCGATGTATATTATTAACCCTTTAAAACCTAAAGGAAGAAAACTTTCTAATCTAACAAGCACGCATCCTCCAATTACTGAAAGAGTAAGAATTTTAAGAGGTATTTCAGGCGGTGCAAATTTTGTCGATTATCAAAATGCATTTAATAAAATAAAAAGAAGTAAGTCCCCTATTATTCCAGCATCCGGACTTACTGATAAAACCCCCATTGGATTAAAAGATATTCTTATCGCTCCAACAGCTTTAGGCCTTGATAAAAAAACCAAACGCAAAATGGGTGATATAATGATGAAAGTTAATGAGTACTCATTCATTAATTGTAAATGTGGATTAAAAATCAAAGTTCCACCGGACTATAAAAAGGAATCACTCTTCTGCCCGCGCTGCGGGAGGCAGCATAGAATCTAATAATACTCTAGTATTTCAAAAACTAAAACCACTTTGTAGAAGTTATTTCCATTCCGAAATTCAAGAAAATTTATATTTTTTATAGTTAATAGTTGTCTCCCATAATTCTCAATATTGACAATCAATTCTTGCTGTATTTCCAGAAATAAGAGAAACTTTGCTTCCCTTAATTATTTCTAATTCTAAAAAACCTCAAAAATAGGTTTTTTTAAAGAAATGTAGAGATTTTACAATTATGAGATTAAACGACTGATTGGTATGGTTTTCCCGTAAATAAATAATATAATCTATAATTCATTCTATATGAGATTGATATGGGAGAAAAAAGTCGTCGCAATTTTCTTAAAACACTTGGGATAGCCGGAGCAGCTTGTACAGGCATACCTTCACAAAAACTTATTTCTAAAACTCAGCCTCAACTTTCTGAAGACCGTATGGGAGTGCTGGTTGATACAACTGTCTGTATTGGATGTAGAAGGTGCGAGTGGGTTTGTAAAAAAACACATGATATTCCAGCAGGTGAAATTGAAAGCTACAGTGAAGAATCGGTTTTTTCGAAGATGAGAAGACCTGGAAATGAAGGTTATACTAAGGTAAACAGATATGATAATTATCAAAACCCAAGCAGACCTATAAATGTTAAAGTGCAGTGTATGCATTGCGATCAACCTGCCTGTGTTTCAGCTTGTATCGTGGGTGCGTTTTCTAAGAAAGAAGATGGTTCAGTTGTTTGGGATAGCAATAAATGCATTGGATGTAGGTATTGTATGGTTGCCTGTCCCTTCCAAATTCCAACGTTCGAATATGAAAATGCCCTAAATCCTGACATACACAAATGTGACTTTTGTGCGGAGAGAACAGAAGAAGGTTTACTGCCAGCATGTGTAGATATCTGTCCTGTAGAAGCACTAACATATGGTAAACGAAGAGATTTAATTGAAGTTGCAGAAAAGAGAATTAAACTTTATCCTGATCGCTATATTGATAAGATATACGGTTTTACTGAAGTCGGTGGAACTTCGTGGATGTATCTCGCAAATACTGAATTTGAAAAACTCGATTTTCCAAATTTAAGAGATAACCCTGCCCCCGGAGTTTCGGAATCAATACAACACGGAATATTTGCGTACTTCGTTCCTCCCATTTCACTTTATGCACTGCTTGGCGGAATCATGTGGGTTACAAAGAAAAAGAACAACAACAACGGGTGGAACAAATGATTGAATACGGATTCCAGCCTAAACCTATTAAAAGAAAATTTTTTACACCATGGGTAATTGTTATTTCAATTATTGCTTTTACAGGATTAATATTTCTTGCATCAAGGTTCATCTTCGGTCTTGGTTCAGTCACAAATTTAAATCAGTTTTTTCCCTGGGGAATTTGGATAGGATTAGACGTAGCTGCAGGTGTTGCATTAGCGGCAGGTGGTTTTACTGCTGCGGCACTGGGGCATATATGGCACAGAGACAAATACGAAATTTTTATAAGACCTGCTCTTCTCACAGCACTGCTTGGATATACTTTTGTAGCATTAAGTGTTGTTACCGATATCGGCAGGTGGAATTATGTTTGGCATCCCTTAGTCATGTGGAATGGTAATTCAGCTTTGTTTGAAGTAGGTATTTGTGTTATGGTTTATTTGAGTGTTCTTTATATTGAATTTTTACCAATTGTAACAGAAAGATTTATTGGGAAAGTAAATTTACCGGGTTTTTTATCTGTATTAAATAAAGCAATAGACAGTCTGCTGAGAATATTAGACCGAACACTTAATAAATTTATGTTTGTTTTTATAATAGCCGGTGTTGTTCTTTCCTGCTTGCATCAATCATCGCTGGGAACTTTGATGATAATTGCCGGACAAAAGATGCATCCGCTTTGGCAAACGCCTGTATTACCACTTTTGTTTCTCCTCTCTGCTTTTTCCGTTGGTTTCCCGATGGTAATTATGGAATCACTTTCCGCATCAAAATCATTTGGAATGAAACCAGAAAAAGATATACTCTCAAGTCTGGCTAAATTTGTAGGACCATTACTCAGTTTTTATTTAGCATTTAAAATTGGTGATATGGTTATAAGAGAATCGTTTGTTTATTTAACTGAGTTTAATGCGGCCAGCATAATGTTTACAATTGAAGTGGTAATTGGTGTTGCACTTCCTTTAAGATTGTTCTTATCTCCATCGGTTCGTGAATCTTCAACAGGACTATTTATTGCATCTATGCTAGTGATATTTGGAGTTTTAATTAATCGGTTCAATAATTTTGTAATTGCTTACGATCCACCTTATACAGAAACATCTTACTTCCCATCAGTAGGTGAAATTGCTGTTACGCTGGGATTTGTTGCTCTCGAAATTTTACTCTATCGCGCATTTGTTATGATATTCCCGATTATAAGCCAACCAATAAAAGGAGCAATACTAAAAACTAAATATGCTATTAAAGGTGCACGATGAAAGCTCATCTAAAAATATTTATTTTCTTTTTAATTCTTAGTCAGTTTTTAATTACAAGTTTTGCACAGAATCATTCGCAAATGAAATTTGATTGCAGTTTATGCCATGCTTGTGAAACTCCAACGAAATCAGATCCCTGTTTAATCACTTGCCCTTGTGATGAAATGATGACAGTTCACATTCCGCCGGTTAGATCACCTAAAATAATTACAATGCATAAATTGAATGTTAATCAAAATTTATATGAGCCTGTATTATTTTCACACAGAGTCCATGCAGAGATGTCGGAAATGTCTGGTGGATGCGGAATGTGTCATCATTACAACCCGTCTGGAAATGTAGTACCCTGTAGCAATTGCCACCAAATAAATAGAAACAGAACAGATATTTCAAAGCCAGACTTAAAGGCTGCATATCACAGGCAGTGCATTGATTGCCACATGCAATGGAGTGATGATTTTTCTTGCACAAGTTGTCATGAATTAAACGAAAGCGGCAGAACGGCATTTGAAGAAAAGGAAATTAAAGAAGAAAGAGTACATCCGGAGATAGAAGTTCCTGAAAAACTTATTTACCAAACACCTGATCAAAAAAAATCGCTTGTTACGTTCTATCATAGTGATCATACGAATTACTTTGACTTTGAGTGTATAGATTGTCATCAGGAAGAAAGTTGCACAAGCTGCCATTTGAAAAATGAATTAAAATCAGAACAAAAGATTTCAATGAGGCTTAAACATAAATCTTGCAGCCAATGCCACTACACGGATGAAAAATCGGATTGTACCAAATGCCATATAAAAGAAATTGCAAAACCGTTTAATCACAAACGCCGCACAAGTTTTGAGCTTAAATCCTATCACATGGAATTAAGTTGCATTCGGTGCCACGAATCAAAATCAGTTTTTACGGGATTATCAAGTAATTGCGCAAATTGTCACAGCGGCTGGAATTTGGAAACATTTGATCATAAAGTAACAGGTCTTATGCTGGATGAAATGCACGCTGATGTAGAATGTATAGATTGTCATCCAGGAGAAGATTTTTCTACTGTGCCATCTTGTGAAGATTGTCATGATGAAAAGACATATCCTGATGATAAACCAGGTATACTTAAAAATTAAGTTTTGTATTTTTAGATGGTGATTATAAAATGAAATTCAGACAAGCAAAAACAAAAATTAGTCTGAAACTGATAATTACAGTTGGTATTGTAACTGCAGCGATAATTAGTGTCTATTCATATCTCAGTATTCAAGCTCAGCGGAATGAACTTCTCTCTCAAGCTGAACTTTCTGCTAATAAATTAAGTGAAACTCTTAAAAAAAGCATGCATTCTAGTATGCTCCTCAACAAACAAGATCAAACGCATGCTATTATTAATGCCTCTTCTGAAGAAGCTTGCATACTTGAGATAAGAATCTTCAATAAAGAAGGAAGAATAATGTATTCGTCGCAGAAAGATGCTATTGGAGAAATGGTGGATAAAAAAACAGAAAGTTGTTATGCTTGCCACACTGCAGACGAACCGATACAAAGACTTTCATTTGATGAAAGAACCAGAATTTATAAAATACATCCAGATTCTGCTAGAATACTTGCGATTATTAATCCCATTTACAATGAAAATTCCTGCTGGCAATCCAACTGCCATGTGCATAACGAATCCCAAACTGTATTAGGCGTTTTAGATGTAAAAATGTGTTTAAAGGATGTTGATGCTCAAATTGTTCACAGTGAAAACCGTTCGATAATTTTTGCTCTTATTGCAATTGCCCTTCTAAGTTTGATCATCGGAATTTTTGTACGCAAATGGGTAGAAAAACCCGTTAATGAACTTGTTACTGCAACAAATCAGGTTGGAACAGGAAATTTAAATTACATAATTAATGATTTAGGTTCAGATGAATTGGGTCTATTAGCAAAGTCATTTAATAATATGACTAATAAATTGGCTGAAGCAAGAATGCAGATTTTCCAATCGGATAAAATGGCCTCACTTGGTAGACTGGCGGCAGGAGTAGCGCACGAAATAAACAACCCACTTACAGCAGTTTTAACCTATAGCAGTTTTCTATTGAAAAGAGTAAAAAATAATCCGGAATTAGAAGAAGATCTTAAGGTAATAGTAAAAGAAACAAAACGAAGTCGAGAAATAGTTAAAAGTCTGCTTGATTTTGCAAGACAATCAGTTCCTAAAAAAAATAATGCTGATGTAAATGAAATAATTAATAGCTCAATTTCTGTTGTAGAAAATCAAATCTCGCTCAAGCAAATTAAGCTTGAAATGAATTTAGATAAGAATCTCCCTCAGGTAAAGGTAGATTCAAACCAGATACAGCAGGTGTTTATTAATCTTTTAGTAAATGCATCTGATGCAGTGATAGAAAAGAAGGGTAAAATATCTGTTACCTCAAAACTAGCCAATCTATCTCCATTCGGCACATTACAAATAAAAAATGCAGTTTGTTCAAAGCGTCATTCATTAATTGATGAGGAAGTAAAAATTGATGGAATGCCCACAATAAAAATTAAAGTGAAGGACAACAGTAACGAAGGATGTATCAATATTGATCCTATTTACGGAAAAAACAAGAGTAAGTATTCATTAGAAATTAAGGATTTGGATAAAGTTCAACTATCTTGTCCGAAGTGCAATGTTTCGCTTACAGAAAAAGATGCGAACTGTCCAAAGTGTAAATCAAACATTTATTCATTTGAAGCACCTCCATACGGAATGTTTGAAGGCTGTGTAAATTCTGATTGCAATTGGCAGCAGTGGTCTTCAATTGATGAGGCAGGTGTACGGGACTACATTGAAATTAAAGTTTCTGATAACGGATGCGGAATTTCCAAAGACGATTTACAAAAGATTTTTGATCCTTTCTACAGTACTAAGGGGCAAAAGGGAACCGGACTTGGGCTGGCTGTAGTTTGGGGAATACTGGATAATCACGATGGTTCTATTAATGTTGAAAGTGAAGCTGAACGAGGAACTACATTCACTATTCTGCTGCCAGTAAAACAAAATGTGTAAATATTTATATGGTTGAAGAAAAAGAAATACTTGTGGTAGATGATGAACAGGTTATACTGGATGCAATAAACAGAATTGCCTCGGCTGAGGGAATTAATGTGGATACTGAAACTAACGGCAAAGCTGCTTTGAAGAAAGTCTCACAAAAAAGCTATTCATTGCTACTATGTGATATACTCATGCCTGAGATGGATGGTTTTATGATTTTAGATGAATTACACAAAATGAAGAAACAAATTCCTATTATAATGATTACTGGGTTTTCTACCGTTGAAAATGCAGTTAAATCTATTTCTAAAGGCGCTATTGATTTTGTATCAAAACCTTTTACATTCGAAGAATTGGAAAGTGCTATTAGCCGCGGGCTAGCTTATAATAAATTATTAATAAAATTAGAAGGAATAAAATCAAAAAAGAACAACTCTGATATTGGATTTGTTCCGTGTCCACCAAAATATCATAGGTTAGGCAACCACAGTTGGGTAAATCAGGAATCGGAGGGGATAATAATTTTAGGTGCTACTAATTTGTATCTTGAGATAATTAAAGATTTAAAAAGTATTAATATGATAGAATCTGATCAGCGATTAATACAAGGTGAATCCTGTGCAGAATTTATCACTAAAGATGATTTAGCGCATCATTTTCTTTCACCTGTCAGCGGAAGAATATTTGAAAGAAACGAAAAGTTGTTAACCGAAATAAATCTACTACAGAAGGACCCTTATTTTGGCGGGTGGATTTATAAAGTAATTCCTGAAGATATTGAATATGACATGAAATACCTAACACCATGTGCATCTGACAGAATGTAAAAAATAATTTTTAGTTAAACATAGTTAGTTTGAAAGTAGAAAATATATAACAGGGAGATACAATGGCACTCTTTATATTAGCTGTAATCGTATTTATAATTTCTGATTTATTAATCCGATACATTGCAAAAAGAGTTAAGGAAAATAAACTAAGGCAGGAAAGGGAAGATGGATTAAAAGAAAGTTTGAAACTTGATTTTACGAGTGAAGCAAAAACCTTAAAACGTGCAGAAGTTGAGAAACCAAAAGCCAGGATTTTATGTGTTGATGATGAGGCAGTAATTCTGGATAGTTTTAGAAAAATTCTTGTACTTGACGGATATTTTATTGATACCGTTGAAACGGGCAAAGAAGCATTGGGGCTTGTTCAATCTCATTCTTACGATTTTGTATTTACTGATCTTAAGATGCCAGAAATGAATGGAGTTGAAGTTACTAAGGCAGTTAAACATATTCGCCCTGACATAGATGTAGTTATTATTACTGGCTATGCAACTGTTGAATCTGCAGTTGAATGTATGAAATATGGTGCGATGGATTATGTGCAGAAACCATTTACAGAAGATGAACTTTTAGATTTTACCAAGAAACTTCTTATCAAAAGAGAAAATAGAATAAGTAAATTGATAAAACCAAAGGTTCATATTACACACCTTGATGAAAGCGGTAGTGTTTCCAATACCGAATTCCAGATACCTGGAGGTGTGTTTATTTCCAACGAACATTGCTGGACTAAGGTGAAAGAATACGGAACTGTTAGAATCGGCATTGATGATTTCGCAAAAAAAATAATAGGAAAAATTGATTCAATTGAATTGCCGAATCTCGGAATGGTTGTAACAAATGGTCAGCATTTATTTTCAGTCAAACAAGGACATAGAATTATTTCATTCAAATCTCCGGTTAGCGGTAAAGTTGGCAAGATAAATAAATTCATTAATGATGAAATTGAGTCTTTAAATAATACCACTTATGAAAAAAACTGGGTTTGTGAAGTAGAGGCTGAAGAACTCGATACAGAATTATCATCTTTAAAAATTGGGAAATCTGCTGTATCATTTTATCAGGATGAAATTGAAAAGTGCAAAGAGATGAAGAAAAAGTTTAGAAAAGGGAAAGAATTAGAGTCAGGAGAATTAATATACTGTGGAGAAATGGAGGAAATGGATGATGCTGAATGGATAAGTTTTGTAAAAGAGTTTTTTGAATGAAGTTTCAATAGTAAAGTAAAATATTTAAATAATTATTCCTTTATAAGCACTTCGAGCATCTTTGCCAATTAACAACTTTCGTCATAAAAATTGAAAATTGTATTAAATTACCATTAGTACTTGATGCTACTATAAAAAAGCAGTAATTTGAAAAGCACTTTATACAATTGAGGGCTCTAAACAGTCAATCCCAATATGACTGAAGAAAAAACTGCAAATAATCAATTCTATTATGAAGATAACATCTTCACTTATCAATTAACATTTAAAATCGGAGGTCAAAATGAGTAAAAAATTACTTTTACTTACTCTATCTTTTTTGCTTCTCTGTTTTTCTTCCATCCTTGCACAAGAAGATGAAGAACAATTTGAAGAAGTATTTTATAATCCCTACTTTCAGTCGGGTTCATCTGGATTTGAACTTGATGGACAAGTTATTGAAGGTTCGGACTGGGAATGGCTTCATCCAACTCCTAATGGTAGCACTTTGAATTGGGTGCAAGTTATTGATGCCAATACCTGGCTTATGGCGGGTTTTGGCGGAACATTTATGAAAACAACAGATGCCGGTGCCACGTTTACCGTATACAAGACTGTTGGTAATTTAAGTGCTTCTGGAATTTACCGCACTATCTATGATGGTCACTTTTTTGATGCAAACACTGGTCTAATTTGTGGTTCAAGTGGTACTCTTCTAAGAACTACTGATGGCGGTGCAACCTGGGATTCTGTTGGTGTAGGATCCTCATCCACCATATACTCAATGTGTTTTCTTGATGCAAATGTTGGGTTCATTATAGGAACAACCACTATTGACGTCTGGAAAACAACCGATGCCGGATTAACCTGGACAAAACTCTCAGGTGGGATTCTAGGAACAGCGTACGAGATTTTTGCCACCGATGAAGATACATTGTTCTACGGCTCTACATCCGGTGACCTTGGCAGAAGTAATGATGGCGGTGCAACTTGGATTGAAGTAGATATAGGTATTTCCGAAACAATAAGAGAAATTGAATTTTCTACACCAACTGATGGATGGGCAGTAGGAGATGATGGCGCTGCATCGTACACTACCGATGCTGGTTTAACATGGACTTTAGCTAATACCGGATTACCGATTACATCCGATTTTAATGACGTTGAAATCATGTCCACAATGTCTCAAACTTTAAATGAAGGTTTTGAGGATGTTACCTTCCCACCAACAGGGTGGCATGCTAAAAATATTCTTGGTCCAATTGAATGGTTCAGAGCCACAGGTACTGCGCATACAGGAGATGCCAGTGCAAGAGTCTCATGGGATGGTTCAGGTGGGGAAGATTGGTTGGTCACACCACAAGTACCCATTGTAACAGGTGATTCATTAAAATTCTGGGCACGCAAAATATTCTCCACAGTTTATGAACCAGATACTATTGAAATCAGGATCTCTATGACCGATACATCAGTAGCAAGCTTTACAGATGTTATTTATAAAAATAGTGTTAATGTAGCGTTTAATACTGTATTTGAGCAATTTGCTTTCGATTTAAGCGCATACAATGGAATGAACGTATATATTGCATTCCGCCATTATGATGTGGATGGAAATGGAATGTATCTTGATGATGTTACCGTTGGAGAACCTATGGTTTCTGAAGTAGCTTTAATAACCGGCGATCCATTCGATATATACTTTACAACAGATATGGGAACAACATGGACTCCATATTTTATTTTAGATCCTACTCAGCTATGGACGGGTGAGTTTTTTACTACCAGTTTTTATGGTGGTGGTATTGAAGCTATTACTGTTGGAACAAGGGGTATGATAAACGGTTGGTCCACTCCATTCAGCAATGCTGGTGGAAACATTGCTTATAATACCTGGTTAAAATCAGGAACACTCTACGATATTTCAGTTCAATCTGCAGAAAGAGTAGTAGTAGGTGGGCAACCTGGAATTTCAGGAAGCACTTTCGATCAAGTAGTTTACTCAACAGATTTTGGAGAAACCTGGGGAATTGCAACTTTTAGCGATTCAATGACGCAGGACGTAAATGACATGAATTTTTTTGGAAGTATTTTTACAGGTTATCTTTGTGGAGATGAAGGAAGAATATACAAAACAACCGATGGTGGTGAAACCTGGACATTTGTTTCAGAACCAACCACACTTGAATTAGAAGTAATATTCTTTTTTGATGAAAATAATGGGTTTACTTTTGGTGATGATGGTGCAGCTTTCAAGACCACAGATGGTGGAGCTACCTGGGCTACTTTAACCACAGGATTTGGAACCGCAGATATTTGGACTGCATCTTTTCTAGATATTAGCAATTTTTATATTGCCGGTAGCAGTGGAACCCTAGAATATACTACAGATGGTGGGACTACATTTACTCCGCTAAATCCTGATTTTGGAACCTCGACTATATACAAAATTGAAATGCTTGATGCTAATGATGGTTACCTGTGTGGTAGTTCTGGAAAAGTAAGAAAAACCACTGACGGTGGAACAACCTGGACCACTATTGACCCAGGTTTGAGTACCGGTAGTATTTATGATCTTGATTTTTATGATTCAATATATGGAGTATTAACACAAAGCAGCGGAAGAACATATTATACTAACGATGGTGGTACCACCTGGTTCTTTGAAAATACTGGGGCGAGTTCACTTTATGCTGTTGATATTTACGATACTAGCCCTGATACTGCAGCAGTTTTTGTTTGTGGTTCCCTTGCTTTCATCCAAAGAAATATGGATGTTATTGTTCCTGTTGAACTTTCCAGCTTCACAGCTTCAGTTGCAGAAAATAATGTTACACTGGAATGGATGACAGCAACAGAGCTGAACAACCTTGGGTTCTATGTAGAAAGACAAGAATCTGAACAGTGGAGTGAAGTTGGATTTATCGAAGGAAGTGGTACAACAACTGAAACACAGGAATACAGATTTGTGGATAGAAATGTACCTGCAGGGACATACTATTATAGAATTAAGCAGGTAGATTTTGATGGAACTGCAAAATATTATGAGCATCAGCAGGAAGTTGAAGTAGGAGCTCCAGCTTCATATGAGCTTTCGCAGAACTATCCAAATCCATTTAATCCAACAACTAAGATCAAATATTCTGTTCCTGCAGATGGCTTTGTTAACATTGCTGTTTATAACATACTTGGAGAAAAAGTTGTAGACATAGTAAATAGCATTCAGAAAGCCGGACGCTATGAAGTTAATTTCGATGCAACAAACATTGCAAGCGGAATGTATCTTTATAGAATGGAATCAGGAGATTTTGTATCTATTAAGAAGATGATGATCCTGAAATAAGTTTCATATCTTTAAAAAATTAAACCCCCGTATTAACGGGGGTTTTTTATTTTATACAGTTGAGAAGTGATCTAATCTCTTTCAGCAAAATGAGTTAAGTTATTGAATGTAACATAGTAGCAACAAAACTACTTTATTAAAATCATCTTCTTCATCTCAACAAAGCTATCAGTTTGTAACCTATAGAAAAAGATTCCACTTGGTAATCCAGTACCTGTAAATTCAACTTCGTAGTTGCCGGTGGGTTTTTCTTTATTAACAAGCATTTCAATTTCATTACCAAGCACATCATAAACTGTTAATGTAACAATACTCTCTTCTGCTAATTCATACCTTATTGTTGTAACTGGGTTGAAAGGATTTGGGTAATTTTGATTAAGCATAAAATTATAAATTACCAAAACCTCTACTTCAATAGTTTTTGAGAATTCAAAAGTTCCATCGAAATCAATCTGTTTTAAACGGTATTGATGTTTTCCATTTAAAAGATTTTTATCAATAAAAGAATAATCTTGTTCTTCGGTTGTTGTGCCATTTCCTTCTTTAAATCCTATGGTTCGCCAATCACTGTTTTCAGTTTTTCTTTCAATTTCAAAACCGTGATTATTTAATTCTGTTGCTGTTTGCCAATTGAGATGGATATTATTATCTATTTGTATTGCTGAAAAGGAAATCAATTCCACCGGTATTGTTGATTGTACCGTTATATATAGCATTTGTGGCACACCTGTACCAGCATATACATATCCTAAAGAATCAACTGCAAGCTTCCAGGGTGGAATATGAAGTAATCCTGAAGTAAATTGATGCCACGAATCTCCATTATCAGTTGACCTATAAACCCCAGATCCCGCTGCAATTAGTATGTGCCCTAATCGATTTTCCTCAATATCAATTACCGATATTGTATTAAACTCATCAACTATCTCCCACGTAATTCCGTTATCAGCTGATTTGAATAAATGACCTGCAGGAACACCGCCCCATGGTGTTCCACAATATAGAATTCCATTTTTTGCTGCAAATAAAGTATAAATTTCATCCGGCGCAGAAGAAATTAGCTCCCAATCATCTCCTTTATTTGAAGACTTATACAGCAGACCTTCAATCCCAGGTCCCCAAAAACTAGCAAAGCATAAATTTTTATTAAAGATTATATCAACCATAATGCTTGAATCTATTCCAATTTCCGCCCAGGAATTTCCTTCATCAGTTGATCGATAGGTATACTTATGTGGATTATTATCAAATTGAATGAAAATATCTCCTGCACTATTTGTCATTATTGGATTTGGTTCACGAATAATTAGGTAAGGATTGAATGGACTATTTAATGTAATCCAAGTATTTCCTTCATCAGTTGATTTCCTTAATAAATCTGATATGAAGTATATAACACCAGTTGGTGAAGTTCCAACATAACTGAAGCTCGGTGCTCCTGGATTTATGTTTTCCCAAGACTGTCCGTTATCAGTTGATCGGTGTAAGTCTGCTTCATAGTTGATAAAGACATTACCATTGCTACTCACAGCAATACAAGATGGATCCACAGTTGGTGGCTTCAATTCTTGCCATAAATTTTGTGCAAATGCTTGAATCGAGATAAGAACAACTAATATTGTAATTATTAATGTTTTCATTTTTCTAAAACCATTGATTTGTTTTGCTAATCCATTCTAATATGTGATAAAAACCAATTGTTCCTTAATGAAATTGATCATTTTTAGTGCCAATATTGGAATAAAATTCGGGAGAGATTCTGCCTATTTAAGCAAATTCGTTTTATGGGACGAGTAATTTATGCCCGCTTTAAGTGTATAAACATAAATTCCGGATGACAAATCTGCTGCATTTAACTCCACTTCATAATTGCTTGCGGGTAGCTCTTTATTTTAAATTTCAGAGTTATTTTGATCTTACTACTGAGGTAATTTTTATTTCCCCTGCATTTTTAAAGTGAAGAGTAAAATCTCCATTATCACCCTTCTTTAAATCCTGTTTTAGTTTCATCAGCATTATGTGATGAGCGCCTGGTTTTAGTTCAAATGATGAATTAGCCTCTACTACTATCATCCCAACTTCGCGCATACCCATCACATCACCGTTTGAATAGGTTTCATGTATTTCAATTCTTTCTGCTAATTCAGATTTTACTTTATATAGTGTATCTGCCGCTTCGCTATTGCTTTCTATTGTTAAGTATAATGCAGATGCCATACCATTGGCGTTTGGACGCATCCAGGGATCAACAATTTTTATGTTATCATCAATTGGGAAAAATAAAGTTAAAAGTGCAAATAGAGTTATCATTAATATTCTCCTAAATATTTTATGTCTTTAATTAATTCCTCAATATTTATTTTGCTGCCCACATAATTTTTTCTCAGCCTCCCATCTTTATCAATTAAAGAAATTCTATCGGTGTGCATCATAGAATAGCTCATCTCACCATCATCATAAAAAACGGAATCGGTGGCCACAGCTCTTACATCAAATCTTCTAAGAAGATCATAAGTTACTTTTCTTTCTCCTGTTATTAGAGTCCACTTTTTAAAATCGATATCTCGCATTACAGCAAACCTTTTTAGAACAGAAGGTTTATCCCTTTCTGGATCAAAGCTTAGTGCAACAAATTTAATATCCTCAATTTCTTCTTTTTTTAACTTCATTTCAGTTAAATACATGTTATGTGTTGTCATAGGACAAATATCTGGGCAGTGCGTATATATGAAACCCATTACTGTTATGTTACCTTTAATCACTTCAGGAAAAATAACGCGCATACTATCCTGATTGACTAATTCGTAACTTTTTTTTGTTAGATCTTTATACAATGGTAAATCCTGTGTGCAGGAAACTATAAACATTGCTAATGATATTGTAACGAATATTTTAATGATCTTTTTCATCCTATCAGTTATTATTAATTAAAAATTCTGTGACTAACTTATTAAATTTTGATACAGTATTAAACAGAATAGTATTTCACTTTACTTAAAGGCTTTCAATGAAAGAAGATAAAATTTTTCCTTTAGGCGATATGCCGATTGAAGAATTCAGAGAAAACGGATACAAAATGATTGACTGGATTACAGACTATCTTCAAAACATAGAGCAGCATCCGGTTTTACCGAAAATAAAATATGGTGATGTAAAAAAAGGAATTGATAATTCTCCACCTGTAAATAGTGAAGCCTTACAAAATGTATTTAATGATTTAGATAAAATTCTAATGAAAGGAATTACTCACTGGAACCACCCTAATTTTATGGCATATTTTAATTCTACTTCCAGTGGACCTGGAATTTTAGCAGAACTTTTAAGTGCTGGTTTGAACGTAAATGGAATGGCTTGGCACACCTGTCCTTCTGCAACTGAACTTGAAGAAATGATGATAGAATGGTTTAAGAAGATTTTTAAGCTGCCAGAAAATTTTGGGGGAATTGTTTACGACACTGCCTCAACAAGTTCTATGCATGCTATTGCTGCTGCACGTGAGCAACTTGCGCATCTTAAAATTAGAGAAAAAGGAATGGCTGGCAGAAATGATATTCCGCGATTACGCATATATGCTTCTGAACAGGCACATTTTTCAATTGATAAATCTGTAGTAACACTTGGTTTTGGACTTGAAGGGATTAGAAAAATTACTGTCGATAGCAAATTTAGAATGATTCCTGATAAGTTAAATGAAGCGATAACAGAAGATAAAAAAAACGGGTGGCTTCCGTGCTGTGTAGTTGCAACAGTTGGTACAACTTCGACTACGAGTGTTGATGACGTTGATGAAATTGGTACTATTTGCAATGCAGAGAAAATATGGTTCCACGTTGATGCAGCTTATGCTGGAACTGCTACAATTCTTCCGGAAATGCAGTGGATATTTAAAGGAATTGAAAAAGCCGATTCGCTTGTGATTAATCCGCATAAGTGGATGTTCACACCAATAGACTATAGTTTATTCTTTACTAAAAAGTTGGATGTGTTAAAGCGAGCTTTTAGTGTAAGTGCTGAATACCTGAAAAGTGCAGGAGATGAAGTAATAAATTATATGGATTATGGAATTCAACTAGGTAGAAGGTTTCGTTCACTCAAACCGTGGTTTATTATTCGCTATTTTGGAGCTGAAGGTTTACGGAGTAGGATTCGAGAGCATATACGCCTTGCAAAAATGTTTGTTCAATTGATGGAAAAAAGTAATGATTTTGAATTAATTGCTCCTGCACATTTGGGAGTAGTTTGCTTCCGAGCAATTCCTAGCAATATTAAAAGTGAAGATGAATTGAATAACTTTAATGAAAATCTTCTTAGAAAAATAAACAAAAGCGGAAAGCTCTTTTTATCTCACACAAAACTAAATGGCAAATATATTTTAAGAATTTCAATTTCGGGATTGAGAACAAAGGAGGAGCATGTAATAAAAGCATGGAAGTTGATAATTAATACTCTGAAAGAAATAAAATAAAACCCCTACCTGCATTTATTGATAGGGGTTTGGGTAAATAAAATAGTTTAATTACTTTTTCAATAATTAGCGTAAGAGAATCATTTTTTTCGTTTCAACAAAATTACCTGCCTGCAATTTATAAAAATATGTCCCGCTTGTGAGATTTGTTGCATCAAACTCAACTTCATATTTACCCGGGGGTTTTT
>JABDPB010000030.1 GCA_013042995.1 Ignavibacteriaceae bacterium
CTTCTTTTGTATTTTCAACCCGTAAAACTACATGCGAACCGGAAACACTGCGTGCATGAAACCAAAGATCATTTTGCTTTGCGAATTTTGTAGTCAACAGATCATTGTTTTTACTGTCTTTCCCTACATATACATTATACTTTTCATCAACAAGATACTGTTTGAATTTATCCTTTAAATCTTCTTTCTCTTTTTTCTGATCGTACTTTTTGATTTTCAGTTCTTTCATAATTTCATCAAGTTCTTTTAGTGAATCAATTTTAGTTAATTTTTCTTCAATTCTCTTCAAATTGTTGAAATCAACTTCAGCTTTTTTTAACATCTCTTTTGATTTCTGAAAGCTAATTTTATCTGCTTTTGATTTATCAAAATAGTAATCAATATTTTTTTTCGGTGAGAAGTTTGGATTAACTTTTATTTTTATGTGTTCATTTGATCCATAAATATCTTCAATTACTATTTCTTTCATTCCACTTTTTAGTTTATTAATATTAATTAAAAGCAGGCTCCCGATTTTATTGTATTCTTCTTCTTTCGTACCTCTCTCAATTGTGCCTTGCAGGTTATTTATTTTAGATGCTATTTTCTTTAATTCTCTATTAAGATGCTTTGTGATTATTTTAAATTTCTTTTGTTTATTCTCCAAATAATGTTTTTTTGAAAAGAAGTAATTCTGGGCAGTAATTAAATCATCATATAATTTTTTTTTAGTAAAAGGAATACTTTTAAACTCTTTAAAAGCTAAACCAATAATCGAAGAATCTTCATTAATGAAAAGTGTGGGTTTTGTTTTTTCAATTTCCAGTAAAACATTTTTTAATAAACTTTGTAACTCTGTCTTTAATTTACTTTTTGCTCTTGCTTTTACTTCTTTTAGAATATCATTTCCAATAAAGGGATATTTCAATTTAACTGCTGATAAATAATCTTTTTCTGCTTGGATAACTAATTCAGGAATATTAAAATGCTTAACGAAATGCTTCTGCTTAAATTCATTAGATATGTCTAATGTTATATTTCCATCTTCAGTTTTAAATGATTGAACTTTATCTTCACGAAAGGAAAAAACGTTCGTGTGCTTTCCCCTTATTGTAAAATAAATTTCAGCGTTGCTTAATTCTAGTTTTACAATTCGATCATCATCAGCTATAGAAATAGATTTTACACTTTGTCCATTCGCCTCATTAAAAAAGTTTATAGTATTTTTTTTAGCACGTGAGTATTTTGTGCGCAAATTTATAAATGATTGCCCGGGAGTTACATTAATTTCAAGGAAAGATTCATCATCTTTTTTCTTGAGTACAAACACTAGTTTATTTTTTTCTTGAGAGAAAATTTCTGCAACTTGGGTGTTTTTTATCAGAGCGGAAGCTTCAATTACAAATCTATTTAAAACAAAATAATTTTGAATCATGTAATTCTATCATAATTTCTTTTAACAAAATAAAGATACAAACATCACAAAATAACATTCCATTAAGAATGCAATAATATTCGGCTATTGCCAAATACAACCACCTCGCTGCATATTCCTCATTTCCAATTGATAGGTTGTAATTTGAAAAATTGTAAAAGAATCTTGCAATTGATATATTTGATTGATGAAAAATCCTCTTAGATTTAAGCTATTCCGTATCCTTTTATACATCCTGTTAGGTGCCGCTGCTGTAATTTTTTTACTCGATAATCTGATAATGCCGTGGTATGTAAGCTCACCTGAGACAACTGTTTCATCTGTTATAAATATGAAAGAAAGTGATGCAATTGCAACTTTAGAGCAGACTGGATTTGAAGTTGTAGTGAGCGACACATCTTTTGGATTGGAAAATCCAGCAGGAACAATTTTTTTGCAAACGCCGGAGGCTGGAAAGGTTGTGAAAGAAGGTCGAACAATTTACTTGTTTGTAAGCGGGGGTGAAAAAGTATTAAATGTTCCCGAATTAAAAGGCAAATCAATTGTAGATGCTAAGTTTGCACTTGAAAGAATAGGGTTGAAGTTAGGCAGAGTGCAAAGGCTATCATCAAGCCAGCCGGAAGATATGATCATTGATCAGGAGTACGCTGTTAATACACCGCTTAAAAACGGAGAATCAGTAGGAGTTATTGTTAGCGCGGGAAGAGGCAGAGGAAGCATTGTAGTACCAGATTTAATAGGTAAATCACTCTTAGATGCGAGATTGATTTTAAGCGACAGCTCGTTAGTAGTTGGCAAAGTAAACGAACAACCCTCTGCAACGCTTTTACCAAATACAGTTTTAGACCAATATCCAAGCAGCGGTAACAAAGTTAATCCTGGTGATGCAGTTGATTTGTTCGTTACAAAACCTACAAACCAAAATGTTCCGCTTGATGGAGGAAACAACTAATGGCTTTACTTGCTCCTTCAATTTTATCCGCTGATTTTGTAAATCTCTCACAGCAGATTCGATTAGCAGAAATGGGTGGTGCAGATTGGATTCACTGCGATGTGATGGATGGACATTTTGTTCCAAATATTACAATTGGACCATTGATAGTAAAAGCTGCACGCAAAATTTCAAAGTTGCCGCTTGATGTTCATTTGATGATTGAAAATCCCGATAAGTACATTGATAATTTTGCAAATTCGGGTGCAGATTATATTTCTGTTCATGTGGAAGCTGACGTTCATCTTAACAGAACAATTAACAGAATTAAAGAACTTGGTTGTAAAGCCGGGGTAGTTGTAAATCCTGCAACACCTTTAAATTCAATAAATGATATAGCCGAGTACATTGATTTACTTTTAATAATGACTGTAAACCCTGGGTTTGGGGGACAAAAATTTATTCCGAATTCAATTAAGAGAATTAAGGAAGCAGTTGAACTGAGAAAAACTATAAATGCAAATTTTTTAATTGAAATTGACGGCGGTGTAAATACTGAAACAGTAAAGGAAGCAAAAGAAGCAGGAGTTGATGTATTTGTTGCCGGCTCTGCAGTCTTTGGTGAGGATAATATTACGGCAGCAACGACTAAACTGAAAAATTTAGTAAAATAGCTTTTTACTTCTCCAACTTTGTAAATAAATTCAATTTATAAGCTAAAGAATTGATCTCTCAATTAACAAATCATAGAAATACTAACAGTGAATTTGAATTGACTTCTAATCGTACTTACAGATTGGGAAATAATGATTTTGATTTTAGTAAATGCTATGTGATGGGAATTTTAAATGTTACACCTGATTCTTTTTCAGATGGAGGAAATTATTTTAGTAACAAAAGTGCAGTAAGTTATGGACTGGAAATGATACAGGAGGGGGTTGATATAATTGATATCGGTGGTGAGTCTACCCGTCCAGGCTCTGATCCTGTTTCTTTGAAAGAAGAATTAGAAAGAGTAATCCCAGTAATTGAAAAGATATTAACTGAAAAAGAAGATGCCATAATTTCAATTGATACTACAAAAACAAAAGTCGCAGAAGAAGCTTTAATGGCAGGGGCAAAGATTGTAAATGATATAAGTGGCGGAACCTTTGAGCCTGAAATTTTTTATGCTGCAAAAGAATATGATGCTGGTTTTATTGTAATGCATATAAAAGGAAATCCTAAAACAATGCAGGAAAATCCTGATTACGAGGATTTAATTCAAGAAGTGTATAATTTTTTAGAGGAACAATCTTGCAAAGCTCGCAACGCAGGAATTGAAAAATTATTTATTGATCCGGGTATTGGATTTGGAAAATCTTATATAGATAACTTTAAAATTTTAAATAAGCTCCAAGAATTTAATTCTCTTTCATTTCCAATTACTATTGGACTATCGCGAAAGTCTTTTATTGGCAATTCACTAAATTTAAATGTTAATGAGCGCGATGATGCTACAAATGCGCTTAATGCTTTTGCGGTTTGCAAAGGCGCTCGAATAATCCGAACGCACAATGTGAAGCTTGGTGTTCAGACTTGTAAAATTATGAATGGTATTTTAACCATCTGATGTTTGAAATATTTAAAATAGGATTCTTAAGTGTAAGCTTTATTGATGTAATCGATGTTTTTGTTGTAGCATTTATTCTTTACAAACTTTACACAATATTACGCGGAACAATAGCTGCTCAAATTTTTCTTGGACTAATGATTATCATGTTATTCAGGTTTTCCGCTGAAGCCGTTCAGCTTAAAGCATTAACCTGGCTCTTAAGATTGGTTACTGATATCTGGGTAATTGCGTTTATAATTTTATTCCAGCCTGAAATTAGACGGCTGTTAGTCTTACTTGCAAGAAATCCGATTATTAAAATGTTTGGTAAAGCTGAAGTTCCGGAAGCGGCGGAGATTATAACGGAAGCAGCATTCGAACTTTCACAGCGTCAGTATGGAGCACTAATAATAATAGTCCGCGAAACTGGAATTAGAGGTTATGCAGAAACTGGAGAAATCTTAAATGCCAAAGTAAACAAATCGTTACTCACTTCAATTTTCTTTCCTAAATCACCATTGCATGATGGTGCTGTAATAATAAAAGGAAATATGATTGAAGCAGCTCGCTGTACACTTCCTCTTTCACCAACCACTGAAGTTGAGGAAGAATCTTTAGGAATGCGGCATCGCGCCGGTTTAGGTATTAGCGAACAGGCAGATGTAATTTCTGTAATAGTTTCTGAAGAAACGGGAAGCATCTCTGTGGCTGAATACGGAAAATTAGAAAGTGGATTATCAAAAGATTCCCTAAGAGAAAAACTTAAGAACGCCTTCAAAGCACCTACCAAAAAAGGCTGGAAAAATCTATTCGAACAGATCAAAAAAGAAAAGTAACACTCTGTGTCAGTCTGTGCAGTCATTCCTTTTTATAATGAAATTGAAACTATAAAATCAATTGTTCAAAATAGTTTAAAATTCGCAAACTTTGTAATCGCAGTAAATGATGGCTCGACCGATAATTCTGAAAACAAAATTGCAACTTTAAAAGATGTAGTTCTAATCAATCAAAAAGAAAATTTAGGTAAGGGTAAAGCATTGCAAGTTGGATTTGAAAAAGCTCTCTCACTTAAATTTAAGAAAATTATTTCTCTGGATGCAGACCTACAACACGACCCCAAATTTATTCCTGCAATTAGTAATGAGTTAGAAAAGTTCGATATCGTAATTGGTAATCGTTTAAAAAATTTAAAGAGTATGCCTTTGCAAAGAAGATTAAGCAATAAACTTACTTCTCGCTTATTATCATTAAAAACAGGACAACAAATTTTAGACAGCCAGTGCGGATTCAGAGGATTCAATTCTTTTGTTATCGAATCTGTTAAAACAACTTATTCCGGTTTTGAAGCAGAAAGCGAATTTCTGGTATTAGCAGCAAAAAAGGGATTCAAAATTGGATTTATTGATATACCAACAGTCTACACAGACAGGAAGAGTAAAATGCGGCCACTTAAAACAATTTTTGGATTTTTAAAAGTGCTAATTAATAAGTGATTATGTTTCATTATTTTTGCAGAAGTTATAGAATAATTTAAGAAGTAAAACAGGGTGCCAGCTATGAAATTAAGATATTTTTCACATTCAGCTTTTCAGCTAACAACTAACAGTGGAACAAAAATTTTAATTGATCCGTTCATAACAGGCAACCCCACATCACCCGTAAAATCGGAGGAAGTATCTGCCGATTATATAATTTTAACTCACGCACACGGCGATCATTTGGGTGATGCTTTTAGCATAGCGGACAAAGGAAAAGTTACTTTTATTTGTGTGAATGAACTTGCAGAATACTGCAAATCAAAAGGATACAATGCACACAATATGCACATTGGAGGGGGATTCAATTTTGATTTCGGAAGAGTGAAGTTTACAATTGCACATCACGGCTCACAAACTCCAGATAACTTTTACGCCGGGGAACCGGCTGGCGTTATAGTTTCAGCTGATGGAAAAAATGTTTATCATACAGGTGATACTGGATTATTTTACGACATGAAATTGATCGGGGAGATGACCCCAATTGATTATATGCTTCTGCCGATTGGTGATAATTTTACAATGGGAATTACTGATGCGGTTAAAGCTGCTCAATTGACTTCACCAAAAGTTGCTATTCCAATGCATTACAGTACTTTTCCTGTTATAGAAGCCGACCCGCATGAATTTAAAAAGAATGTTGAGGTAAAAGGAATAAAAAGCAGGGTTCTTCAGTTTGGGGAAGAAATAGAATTATAAAAATTATTTTTTTGATGAGAAGTGTTTAAATTGAACTGATGACAAGAATAATTTCAATAGCAAATCAAAAAGGCGGTGTGGGCAAAACCACTACAGCAATTAATTTAGCATCACTTCTCGCTGCTGCTGAGAAGAAAACTCTTTTGATAGATATTGATCCTCAATCAAACTCATCCTCAGGATTAAGTATTTTTAAGCACAACCCCTCCATATACGATGTGTTAATAGGGCAAGAAGATATTAAGAATGTAATCATCGAATCGTATATGCCGTATTTAGATCTGCTGCCGTCAAATATTAATCTTGTAGGAGCCGAAATTGAAATGGTTGAATTGCAAAGCAGGGAAACAATTCTTAAAAATTCGCTTAGCGCAATTTACGAGAGATATCAGTATATTATTGTTGATTGTCCGCCATCCCTTGGGCTGTTAACTCTTAATGCACTAACTGCTTCTACATCAGTTTTAATTCCAGTTCAGTGTGAATATTTTGCTCTTGAAGGATTGGGACAACTTTTAAATACTATTAAGATTGTAAGGCAGTACTTTAATCAGGAACTTTTAATTGAAGGTGTTTTACTGACTATGTTTGATACCAGATTACGCTTATCGCATCAGGTGGCAGAGGAAGTTAGAAAGTATTTTGGAGACAAAGTTTTTAAAACTGTAATTAATAGAAATGTGCGAATATCGGAAGCACCAAGCTACGGCAAACCAATAATTTTATATGATGCAACTTCATCGGGAGCTATAAATTATATGGCTTTTACAACTGAACTGCTCGAGAGAAATTCAAAACCAATTAAAATGAATTAGCATGGGAAAAATTAAACCTGGATTAGGAAGAGGATTGGATGCACTTATAAAGCCGCAGGATTATATTCAAAATGATGAAGATGCTCAAGACATTTCTAGAATAAAAGATGATGATGGAAAGCAGGTTGATGTACTAGCAAAAATATCAGTAGAGTTTATTTCACGAAACCCCTACCAACCAAGATTCAATATTGATCCCGCTTCCCTGGAAGAACTGAAAAAATCAATTCTTTCAAACGGATTAATTCAACCTATAACAGTCAGAAGAACACCCGATCACAAATACCAGCTAATTTCCGGAGAGCGAAGATGGATAGCCTGCAAAGAAATTGGCTTTAAAGAAATTCCTGCTTATATAATTAAAGTAGACTCTGATGAACTGATGCTTGCATTAGCACTTATTGAAAATATTCAACGTGAAAAATTAAATGCAATTGAAATCGGTTCGGCATATAAGAGACTGATGGACGAATGCCATTTAACTCAGGAACAAATTGCAGAGAAAGTAGGAAAAGACAGAACAACGATTGCAAATTCAATAAGGCTTTTAAAACTTCCTCAAAAAATTCAGGAAAACCTGGTTGCAGATGAAATATCTGCTGGACATGCTAGAGCAATAATCAATATTGATGATGAAGTTTTGCAGTTACAATTATTGGAAAAAATAAAGAGAAACAATTTATCCGTTAGAAAGGTTGAAAGATTAGTAAGCGAATTTAATAAGGACATTTTAAAAGACGTAAAGAAACAAACTAGTTCTGTTAAGAAAAAAGCGGAGTTTTACACACCGCATCTGCGAGATGTTGAAGACAGATTACGAACAATTTTTGGGACCAAGATAGCATGTAAACAGCGAAGCGACGGTAGTGGTGAAATTGTTTTAGAATATTATTCAAGCGCCGAACTCGAACGTTTACTTGAGCTATTTGAAATAATTGATAAAAATTATAATTAAAACCCTTCTATTTGTACTTATTTTTACTGCTGTTCTAAACGGACAGGAATCTACAGTTAGCAGCAGTTCGGGAGATACTGTTTTTGTTATGGAAAAATCACCTTGGGGTGCAGTATTGCGAAGTGCAATCCTTCCGGGTTTTGGGCAATTCTACAATGAATCATACTGGAAAATACCTGTAATCTGGGGAATTGGTGCACTACTAGTCTCCGGCTGGGTTCACAACAACGGCCTTTACAAAGAAAACGGGGACTTATTTATTCAATCGGGAAATGAAACTTATAGACAAAGACGCGATTTTTACAGAGATCAAAGGGATAATTTTACCATTTATCTGGTAATAACTTATCTATTAAATTTGGTTGATGCATATGTGGATGCTCATTTATTTGATTTTGACGTTGAAGAAAATTTTGGTTCTGCTGCGATTAGAATGAACTATCGTCTAGAATTTTAATTCTTTGCTGATTAAAAATGAAGAACAAACTAACTTGCCCTACGTGCGGATTTGATAATGATTTTTATTCACGCATCTGTACTTCGTGTAAAGGTTATTTGAGAGATAGAGTTGTTAATATTGATTTGTGGTCCGTTATTAGTCTTCTGATAGAAATTCCTACAAAAGCCTTCAGGAATATAATTCAAGCTGAACATAAAAATTTTATATTGTTTTTATTAATTGCCATATCAATTAAATATCTTATTACAGCACGTCTTTTTGCGGGTCATACTTTAGGTAATTTTACACCTTCAACAAATATTTTTCTAAGTTATTTGATTATTCTTGCAGCTATTATTCTATCATTTATTCTTTTTTCTCTTTTAGTAAAATTTCTTTTGAAAAATTTTGAGTTTAGTACAAGATTTAAAGATAACCTTGCTATTACTATCTACTCACAGGTACCGTTAATTTTTTCCTTGATAATTTTATTCCCTCTCGAAATTGTGATATTCGGTGACTATTTATTTTCAACAAATCCAACTCCGTTTCAAATCAAGCCTGCTTTGGCCTACATTTTTTTCATTGTTGAAATCATAGCTTTTCTTTGGAGCACTTTTCTACTTTTCGTATCATTATATGTTTCGTCAAAAAGCAAAGCAATATCAATTCTAACAACTGCAATTTTCATACTCCTAATATCAACTTTGGTTATTTATTCATCTAAAATAATTTTCACATTGTAAAAGATGAATGAAGATAAATCGTACTTTGAAAGAGATAAAAGACTACTCCTAAATACATACAGTAGAATTCCAATTGATATATCTCACGGAGAAGGTGTCTACTTATTTACTAATAGGGGAAAACGTTATCTGGATTTTTTTTCAGGTTTGGCTGTAAATGCAGTCGGATATAATAATCCTAAAATTAAAGAAGCAATTAGTATTCAACTTGGAAAGTTTAATCATATTTCAAATTATTATTTTAATTCTGCCCAAGTAGATTTAGCGGAGCTGATTCTGAAATTTTCTGACATGGCTAGAGTATTTTTTACAAATAGCGGAACTGAAGCTGTGGAGGCAGCGATAAAATTGATCAGAAAAAAACACGGTGCCGATAAAGAAATAATTTCATTTATAAATTCCTTCCATGGAAGAACTTACGGTGCTCTGAGTATAAGCGGAAAAGATAAATACAAAATGTCATTTTCACCTATGCTTACAAATATTAAACAAATTAGATTTAATGATGTTGAAGAATTAAAAAACTGCATCAGAGAAAATACTGCAGCGTTATTTATTGAATTTATACAGGGTGAGGGAGGTGTTAATGTTTTATCAAGTGAATTTGCAGAAGAGGTTAAAAGATTACAATTAAAATATAATATTACGATTGTTGCAGATGAGGTTCAAACCGGACTTGGACGAACCGGTAAACCTTTTGCTTTTAATCATTACAATATTAAACCCGATATAATATTAATTGCTAAAGCTCTTGGCGGCGGTTTGCCCTTGGGTGCAATGCTCACGAGTGAACAATATTCACAAGTATTTACTCCAGGCGATCACGGTTCAACATTTGGGGGAAACCCGGTTGCATGTGCAGCAGGTAAAGCTGTGATGGAGGAGATTTTTGAAGTTAAATTGTATGAACAAGTTTCAGAGTTAGGTGAATACTTTATTTCCGAATTAGAAATTTTGAAAGATAGATATCCTGAAAAAATTCTCGATGTAAGAGGGATGGGATTTATGATTGGTATTGAAATGCAAAATAAATGTACTAAAGTTGTGGAGGGGCTTAGAGAAAAACAGATTTTGGTGAACTGCACAAATGAAAATGTTCTTAGAATTTTACCTCCTTTAATTTCACAGAAAAAAGATATTGATTTTTTCCTCTATAAATTTGATGAAACTTTAAGGAGCAGTTAAATCAGTAAAATAAGTCTGAGACTATAGCACCGTATCTTATTCCACGTGAAGTAATGCCAATTGAATTTGAATTTATTATAGCCAATAATTCTGAAAGTATTATTGCCCCACCAGTAATAATGTCTTCTCTTCCTTTTAAAATTTCTCCGTACTTATCTAAAATATTTTCAGGTTTAATTTTCGAAATTTTAGATACTAAATCATCTAGTTCGGTTTTAAAAATTAGTGAGCCATTCACTTTTTCACGATCAAAATGTGATAATCCTTGAATCATGCAAGCTAATGTTGTTGCCGTACCTGCTATTCCAATTACTAAATCAGGTTGGAACTTACTTTT
The DNA here is from genome assembly GCA_013042995.1 of Ignavibacteriaceae bacterium. Taxonomy (GTDB): domain Bacteria; phylum Bacteroidota; class Ignavibacteria; order Ignavibacteriales; family Ignavibacteriaceae; genus IGN2. The sequence goes on from JABDPB010000030.1 coordinate 10,651, forward strand.
TATTTCATTGAAAATAACGCCTAATTCTCTTCTTAATAAATGAATTTCTTCTGCCAATGGCGGCAAATGAATTAAAAACTGTTCCGTCGCTGAAACTGATCCTATATGAAAACTTTTTTTATAAATTATTTTATCATTATTTCCATAAATAAGTTCTGTGCTTCCGCCGCCAATATCAATTACCAGCTGCGTTTTAATATTGTTTATTTCGGATATTGCCCCTAAATAAGCAAATTCAGCTTCCCGATCACCAGTTATTACATCTACACTTAGATTGAGATTGCTTTTTATCATTTGAATAATTTCTTTAGAATTATTGGCAATTCTTAGAGCATTTGTCGCTGTAACTAGAATTATTTCCGAATTGTATGATTCCGTTTTCTTTTTATAATCGCTCAAGATAGATAGCAGCATTTCAATTTTTTCATCACTTATTTTTCCGTTCTTCTTTAAACCCTTTCCAAGACGCGGCATGCGCTGTTCTTCATAAAGTGGTTCGATTAAATGTTTATTTTTAACAATCTTAGCTATTAGAAGTAAAACTGTATTTGTGCCGATATCAATTGAAGCAACAGTCATATATTTTTTTTATTTTAACCCAATTATTAATTCTGTTATATGAAAAATAAGAAATTCTCAAATCTGTTTGCTGCAGTGTCTCTAATTTCCGGAGTACTGTGGTTTGGATTCTATCTTACCAGACTCATTTTAACCTATAATTTATTCGAAGAAGGGGAATTGGTTCTGAAAAATTTTATTAATAATTCAAGTATTAGCGGAATTTTCCAATCATTTGAACCACTTTATTATTTAACCTTTGTAACATACATAATTTTAATTATTTGTTTTACTCTATTTCTGGTTTCTTCTAGATTAAAACTAAAAGAAAACGGATGGCTGTTTATCATTACAATAATTATTTATTTTACCTTACCATTTGAAGCAATTCTTATGGCAGTTGATTACAGGCTAATATTGATGCACATTGCCCACAACTTCAATTCAGACTTAGCTTTAACTCTAACTATTGACCGTTTGGAAAACCTAGGCGGTTTTTCTGTGATAATAATTCTTTGCTATTTTAGCATTCCATATTTTTTAATTTTCAAACCATTCTCTGCAATAAAGGATAAATGAAATTAAAAGAAAAAGAAATTGAGGAGGTACTAGATGAATTGAAGGCTATTGCTAATCAGCTTGGAGCAACAGTTCGCTTTGAAAAAGGAGACTTTAAAGGAGGGTACTGCATTCTAAACGATAACAAGGTAATTGTGGTAAATAAGTTAGCAAATCTTCAAAGAAAAATTATGATTCTATCAGCAGCACTAAAAGAGCTTGGTGTAGAGAAAATGTATTTAACTCCGAAGATTAGAGAGGTAATAGAAGAAATGTCGGGCGTTGAATGAGAATCTTGGTTATTAATGGTCCAAATCTTAATTTATTATTTCAAAGAGATGCCGAAAAATATGGATCACTTAGTCTTTATAATATTGAGGAACTGCTAAAAAAAGAATTCCAATCCCATTCATTTCAGTTTTTCCAAAGCAATTCAGAGGGTGATATAATTAATCAAATACACAACTCTCACTCTGATTTTGATGGCATAATTATAAATCCGGGTGGATATGCTCACACTTCGGTTGCTATTAAAGATGCATTGGAACTTTGCAAACTACCTAAAATTGAAGTGCATCTTTCAAATTTGGCTTCAAGAGAGAATTACAGGCAAAATCTTATAACCGCTTCGAGCTGCGATGGTTACATTAGCGGCTTTAAAGGAAACAGTTACAATGCTGCTGTTTATTTATTGGAAAAAGTGCTAATTAGGAAGTAATCCAATTGTCTATTCATTTCTGAATCAATTCTAACATTTTTTTTATTTTAATAATATTGTAAGTGATTCTTTATATATTATTGATAAGAATTGCTTATAAATGAGTTACAGGCACTAATTAAAGTTTTTAATTATTAAATATCTCTAATATTGCGTTTAAAAGTGTGATTATTTAATTTTCAGAAGTAAAGTAAGAAATCTCTTATGAAAGACTTATCAATAAAGAAATTATACTATTCAATTAGCGAAGTAAGTAGGATTACAGCTATTGAACAATATGTGCTAAGATATTGGGAAACTGAGTTCGAGCAATTGAAGCCGCAAAAGAATAGAGCAGGCAATAGGATATACACGAATAAGGACATTCAGCTTATACTTTTTATAAAAGAGCTGCTTCGCGAAAAAAAATACACCATTGAGGGTGCTAAGAAAATTCTGGATGATCAAGCACAGGATAAACAGTTGCCACCTGAGAAAAAGGAAATAAAAAGCCGTAATGAAGATGGTGTTGATTCAGAAGACATAAAGGATAAACCATCTCTAAAAGAAGACCTTGAAGAAATAAAAAGTTTTTTAAAACTTTTACTTACAAAACTATAAAATATTCGGAACGTGGCGCAGCCCGGTAGCGTACCTGAATGGGGTTCAGGTGGTCGGGGGTTCAAATCCCCCCGTTCCGACTTTCTAAAGCTCAACCAAGGGTTGAGCTTTTTTATTTTAAGATCCTAAAAAAGTGTAGAATTCCCTATTTTTACCCTTCATTTTATCAGACACTCGGTTTATCTTTCTGTATGCAAATGAATCTTACTCGTGAGAAACCAACCTGCAACTGCGGCATCATGGGTGTATTTGGTCTTTCCTCTGCTGCAATAGAAAGCTATTATGGAATCCATGCACTCCAGCATAGAGGACAAGAAGCGTGCGGTATCGTTACTCAGGATTTTAATGAAAATGGAAAATCAGTTTTTCATATTTATAAAGGTGAAGGATTAGTTACTGAAGTATTTGAGGATTCTAAAATTCTAAAAAACGAATTAACTGGAACTGCTGCTATCGGGCATAACAGGTATTCTACAACCGGTTCTGCAGAATCTGTAAAAAATATTCAACCTTTTGTCGTGCATTACAGAAAGGGTAATCTTGCAGTAGCACACAACGGTAATCTTACCAATGCAAGAGAACTTAGAGAAAAATTGGTAAATGAAGGTGCAATATTTCAAACAACCAGTGATACAGAAGTTATACTCCATTTAATTGCACGCAGCAGACTAGAAGATCAAGTTGAGCAGATTAAAGAAGCAATTGACAAAATTGAGGGTGCATTCAGCTTAGTGCTGCTTACAGATGATAAGCTTATTGCATCCAGAGACGCAAATGGATTCAGACCGTTATCGATTGCTAAATTAAATGGTGGATATATAGTTGCATCAGAAACGTGCGCATTTGATTTACTCTCTGCAGAATTTATACGTGAAGTTCATCCCGGAGAAATTATTGTAATTGATAATGACGTGCTTTTATCAAATTCTATTAAATCAATTTCTGTATCTGAAACTCCTGTTAACAAAAAACATTGTGTATTTGAATACATTTATTTTTCCAGACCGGACAGCTTCATTTATGGGCATAACGTGGATAAAATGAGGCGCAGACTAGGAAAATCTTTAGCTCGCAATCATCCTGTTTATAATGAAGATGAAAAGAAAGTTATTGTAATTAGTGTCCCGGATAGCTCTAATACTACTGCTGTTGGTTACCAAAAAGAACTTGATAAGCTTGGAGTTGATAGTAAACTTGAAATAGGATTAATTAGAAGCCACTACATTGGAAGGACTTTTATTCAACCCGGACAAAGTGAAAGAGAGATAGGAGTAAAAATAAAATTCAACACTGTAAAAGGTGTACTTGAAGGCAGAACGGTTGTACTTGTTGATGATTCAATTGTAAGAGGAACCACATCCAAACAGCTGGTAAAGTTAATTCGTGAAGCAAATCCAAAATCAATACATTTAAGAATTTCATCACCGCCTATTGCTCATCCTTGTTTTTATGGAATGGATTTTCCAAGCAGAGAAGAACTGATTGCAAACAATTACCAAAGTAATATTGAAGAAATCGGAAAATACCTGGGCGTAGACAGCTTGCGATATTTAACGATCGATGAGATGCTCGAAGCAGTTGCTGAAGCTGGTGAAGAAAACTTTTGTCATGCTTGTTTCTCTGGAAGCTATCCAACTGAAATCGATAAAAGCTTTAAAAAGGAAATCTATGAAATATAAATTCTTATTTTCTTTAAGTTTATTAATTACTTTTGCCACCTCAATTTTTTCGCAAAATGTTTTTTTTATTAAATACAATGACACAGTTCCCAAAGAAGAAATTGAATTAAAAGTAGCACAGGATCAATTCATTCCCTCGGGTATTCAATTTCAGGTTAATGCTGAATTAGAAAGCGTTAATTATCTGGCAAAGGGAATAGCAAAAAATGACGAACGTCTTGGGAGAATTGTAAAACTAACATTTAAAGATGATGTTGATGAATCAGCTATTATTCGGTTGCAGAATTTAGATCCAGCGATTGAATACATTCAAAAAGCAACTACGTATAAATCAGATTTTGCACCTAATGACAGTCTAATCTCTGAACAATGGGCGCTTGAAAAAGTAAAAGCGTTCGATGCATGGGACAAGACACAGGGTGCAGACACAGTACTTTTAGGTTTTATTGACACAGGAATTGACTACGATCATCCCGATCTTAAAAACAAAATCTGGCAGAATCCAGGCGAGACAGGTAATGGTAAAGAGTCAAACGGAATTGACGATGACAACAACGGTTTTATTGATGATTATAGAGGCTGGGATTTTACAGATAGGGTTGGCTTTCCATTCGATACAAGTGGCGGAGATTATTTGGATTGGGATAATGATCCAAAAGATGAACAGGGACATGGAACTTTTATATCCGGTATTGCTGGTGCACAGACTAATAATCTGACCGGAATTGCTGGTGCAGCACCAAATATTCAATTAGTAAACTTGCGAGCTTTCGATCCCGCCGGTTATGGTGAAGAAGATGATGTTGCAGCTGCAATTCTATATGCAGTACAAATGAATGTTAAAGTTATAAATATGAGCTTCGGTGATAACGCATTTTCACTTGTATTAAAAGATGTTATTCAGTTTGCTTATTCAAAAAATGTTGTGCTCATAGGTAGTTCTGGTAATTCTGGTTCACCTGATCCACACTACCCCTCCGGTTATTCAGAAGTTATATGTGTTGGTAACTCTACAATTGATGATTTTGTGGCTTCCAACTCAAACTATGGCTCAACTTTGGATTTGGTGGCACCTGGTACCCAGGTTTTGACTACAGCAAGAAAAAACAATTATTCAACCATAAATGGAACATCTGCTTCTACACCGCACGTAGCTGCAACTGCTGCATTAATTTTATCACTTCAAAATTTTACAAATGAAGAGGTAAAACAAATATTAAAATCTACTACGGATGATATTGGCGAACCTGGCTGGGATATTAAAAGTGGTGCGGGCAGATTAAATATGTTTAAGGCAGTTACCGTTGTAGCTCCTTCTGTAATTAAGTTTAATCATCCACGGCAGGATTTTGCTACACTTGATGATACACTGATAATAAACGCTACTGTTCTTTCCGGTTTATTTTCTAATTTTAATCTTGTTTACGGAACAGGGTTAAATCCAGATGATTGGACTCCTTTAATTGAAAATGGTTTAAATCAATTTTCAAATGAAAATATTTATGAATTGAATTTGGCAGCACTTCCGGATACTGTCTACTGCTTACGATTAGTTGTGCAACTTACCAATGGAAGAACACTTGAAGAGCGTGTTAATTTCTTTATTAACAGAACCCCACCAATTGCTGATTTGATTTCAGTAGGACCAGCTTTTTACGGTGATAAAACTACAGTACTTGCTGCCATGGTGACAGATGAACCGTCCATAACAAGAATGTACTACCGAAAAATTGGTGAAACAGATTTCAACTTTGTAACTCTAGACGGCTTTACTACAAATAATCAGTTTGTTAAATATTTGCACTATGGTTTTATTCCTAAACAACTTGTTGATCAAAACTCGGCTTATGAGGTTTACTTTGAAGCAGAAAATCTTGTTGGACTAAAAACTATAGATGATAATGGTGGACAATATTATTCCTTCATTACAAATTACGATGCAGAATATGCCGCTGAAACAATGTTGTCATATTCGCTTCCTCCAGGCAGCTTATTTGAAGATCCTGTAAATATAACATCAAATGACTTTAATGAAATTTACCTACGTGAACTTACAAATGCACGTGTATCTTCTTTATATAGAATGAGTAACAACTCATTTGAGTTTGTTGACACTCTATCTGACAGAATTGTTAGAGATTTTGGAGATTTTAACAATAACGGATTAAAAGATTTACTTACATTTTTTGTACGGGATGGATTTATATACGAACAACAAAATCAGAACTCTTCATCATTTACACAAAAATATTCAGATGAAAGCGGAACGTTCTGGCCTGTTATGGCAGAAGATATAGATGGAGATAATATTACAGAAGTTGTCGTAGTCAGTTCGGATACATCTGCTACCATTTGGGAAGCAAATAATGATTTAACTTTATCGAATCCAGAAAATCTTTATAATTACACTCCCTCTACTTTTGGCTTTAATATTCTAGATTCACCGCAAGGTGTTGTTGCAGATATAGATGATGATGGAACAAACGAAATTTGGTTTGTTGATGTTGACGGCGATATTTTTAGTCATGATATTTTAGGTCCAAACAATTTCAACCAGGAACTGTATTTTCAACTGCATTCTTTGGATCATCTGCATTCATTGATGCAGGTGATTATAACGGAGATGGGAAAGAGGAACTTGCAGTCCTTCTTCGTTCGGTAAGTTTCTTTGATGTAGCACCATATTATCTGCTGCTTGTATTTAATATAACTTCAGCTGGCGATTTAAATATTCTCTATGAACAAATTTTAATTGATGCTGCAACAGAGTTCACTTCATCCTTTCAGCGTTCAGAAAACAGCATACGATTTACCGATATCGATTTAGACGGACAAGATGAATTAATTGTATTTGTTTTTCCATATTCTTATATCTTTAAAGATTTCTTCGGTTCCGATAAAGTCGTTTCATACAAAGAAAACATTAATTCGAATTCCATTTTTGTTGGAGATCTTAATTTTAACACTGTTCCAGAAATCGCTTTTCCAACAGACCAGGGAATAAACTTTTATGAATTTACCGTTTCAAATAAAGCAAGTACTCCTTATAACCTGGAGGGTTTCAGTGCTGATGCAACTACTATATTGCTCGAATGGCAGGGAAGTACAGATCAGTATTACGTCTACAGGGGAACCACTGCAGAGAATTTATCTTTGATTGATTCTGTTTTTGTAACCCAGTTTACGGATATCAATCTAAACATCGATCAGTTTTATTATTATGCAATTCAAGCTTATGATTTAACAAAACCAGATCCTAATTCAAACCTATCAAGCGTGTTAGAGGTATACAGTCACTTTCCCGGTGAAGTTGAAACTGTTACTACAACTAGCAGTAAAACACTTACCGTGAAGTTTACTGAAAAGATGAGCAACACTATTGAAAACCTGCAAGCCTTCAAACTAAATAATGCAAGTTTTTCAGAGCCCGTAATTCCAAATTCAATTTCGCCAGCAAATCAATTTTCATATTTACTTACTTTTAGAGATGACATTCCAATTGGAGAAAATCAACTCATCATTAGTAATCTGAGGGATTTATACCATTCTCCAATTCCACCCGCAACTGTTCAGTTTACTATGGACTCTACAATTGTATCCCCGGAGTTTTTTGTATCTTCCTTTAAAATTGTTGATGCATACACTGTTAGATTAGATTTTAATTTAGGAGTAGATGAACCTTTGGCATTAAATACAAACAACTATTCTTTCGATCCGGAAAATAAAGTTACTTCAGTTGCAGTTGGAAGTGATAAAAAATCGATTACATTAAATTTAAAGGGGCAAAAACCTGTTGGTTCAATTGGAAGGGAATATGTACTAAGGCTTTCAAATATAAACTCATCTGAAGAAACAGGCAGCATTCCCATAAATGAAGGAGCGGGGAGTTATATTGTTTTAACCAGCTTTACAAATGATCTATCGGAAGTTTACGTATATCCTAATCCAGTAGATGCTTCTATATATGAATCAATAACCTTTGCCAATCTGCCTCGCTATGCAAAGATTACAATTTGGTCAATCAGTGGAACAAAAATTAATGAAATAGAAGAAAGTGATGGTAATGGTGGAATTACCTATGATCTTAAAGATTTTTCAGGCAGTATTATTTCATCAGGTGTTTACTTTTACAGGATAGTAATGTTGGATGAATCGAATGAGGAAAAGGAAGAAAAACTTGGTAAGTTTGCTGTGATTAGATAGAATGAAAAAAAATAAAATACTTACGGTTTCAAACCTACTTAGTTTCGTAAGATTACTTTTAATAATTCCTGTTTGGATTTTCTTCAATAATTTTCCTGATCAAAACTTTAGATATTTAGTTGCGGCTGCGGGAATATTTGCAGTTATTACTGATGTTCTTGATGGTTATTTTGCACGAAAGTTTAACGAAGTTACCGAAGCAGGAAAAATAATTGATCCGCTTGCTGATAAAGTGTTGGTTGGATTTGTTGTAATTAAATTGTTTTTGATTGGCGAGATCCCAACTTATTATTTTTCAATGATTTTAGCCAGAGATGTGTTAATATTAATAGGCGGATCGCTACTAGCTGCAAAAACTAAATTTATTTTACCTTCTGACAAATATGGAAAAGCTACCGTTGTTTCAATCGGTTTAGTCCTGCTTTTGATCTTAATAAATGTTGATAGAGAGTCAATATATTTTTTGTTTTTATATTATCTAAGCATAGGATTGATCATATTTTCATTTGGCAATTATGTATACAAAGGAATTTCAGCAATAAATAAATCGTATAATGAAGCTGTTTGATAACATAGATTTAGAGAAATTAAAAAAGGGATTAACCAAAACCCGTACAAAATTATTTAATTCAGTAACGGAAGTATTTACTGGCAAGATTAAAATTGATGATGAGACTTTAGAAAAACTTGAGGAGATTCTGATTTCTGCTGATATAGGTTATGAACTTGTAGAAAAGATTGTAGAAAACGTTAGAGTCAAACTGAAGAGTGAAAAAGATCGCTCAAATATAAGTATAATAAATACAATAAAAGATGAATTGACACAAATCTTTGTTACAGAGAAAAGCAATGAAGAAAAAATTGATAAGAAACCTTACGTTATTTTAATTGTAGGTGTAAACGGAGTAGGGAAGACTACTACAATTGGAAAATTGGCTTATAATTTTAAGCGTTCGGGAGCAAAAGTTATTGTTGGTGCTGCTGATACGTTCAGAGCGGCAGCAAGCGAACAGCTCAATATTTGGGCAGAACGTGCCAGCGCAGATTTAATTCATAAACAATCAGGTGCTGATCCTTCGTCAGTGGCATTTGACACTATTAAAAAAGCTATTGACGAAAAATATGATGTTGCAATGATTGATACGGCAGGAAGATTGCACAGCAAAACAAATCTTATGAGTGAATTGGATAAAATCAAACGTGCTATCAATAAAGTGCTCCCAGGTGCTCCTCATGATACTTACTTAATTTTAGATGCAACTGTTGGACAAAATGCGCTCATTCAAGCAAAAGAATTCATAAAAGTAACCGACATAACCGGTTTAGTTATAACCAAATTAGATGGAACAGCTAAAGGAGGTTCTGTCTTTCAGATTTGCAACGCTCAAAAGATTCCTATCAAATATATCGGAGTTGGTGAAAGAATAGATGATTTACAAAAGTTTGATTCCACATCCTTTGTGGAAGCTATTTTTGGAAACGAAAAAATTAAATGACTTATGTTTATGCGCCGCCCAAAACATAGAATTTTTGATTACACACCGCGTTTTTATAAACCGGAGCAAGATGATAAAGAAAGACGTAAGCGACGGCTAGGTTTTCAAAGGCAGAGAAAGATTAATAAACACAAACGAAGTCCATTGCTGTGGTTAGTGCTGATATTTCTTATAATATATATTTACTTGCAGTTAAGTGGAAGTATATAAACAGGGTAAAAGTAAGTTTACATAATATACATTATCGGACAAATATATTATGGGTTTCTAAACCTTTCAATATTTTTATCCTTTCCAAATAATACTAATCTATCGTCTTCTTTTAGCTGGTAATGCGGATCAGAAGTTATAATGTTTTCTTTTTGTGTATTATCTTCAAACAATTCCTTTTGTTGCTTTATCATTAGTACTTCCAAGCCAAACTTATTACGTAATTTAAGCTCAGAAAGACTTTTACCAATGTGCTCCTGAGTGACTGAAATTTCTGCGATTGAGTAACCTGCCGCTACCGCAGATGGAGTTGCTTCTTTAAGTGATTTCAAATCCTTCGATAAACCATCTACCAGATTTGCTTTGAGACTTTCTCTGTTATAAACAGATAAAACCTCCTGTCGAGTTACCGAACCTAATATTTTATATCCAACTGTATCATCTATTACAGGTATCTGATCTACATTCCATTTACTGAATAAGCGTAAAACATAATCAAGATCATCATCCATTTTAACAGAAATTACATTTGGTTTTGCAACATCGCGGGCAATTATTACTTCTTTTACTGAATCATAATCAGTCATAATGGGTCGAAGTTCTGTCTCTGTTATGATACCGGTAAGTATACCTGTGCTATTTGTTATATAAAATGTATTGTTAGGACTTTCAATCATTTTTGCAATTAATTGTGGCAGCGAAGTAGTTTCAGGTATTAATTCGATTTTTTCTAATTTGATCTCACTGACTGAAACCGAATGAAGAAGATTAATTTCTTTGCCCTCTGAAATCTGATAACCTTGTTCTTCGAGATGTTTTACGTGAACTGACCTTTTAAGTACAATCCTGGAAATTGTAGTACTGATAATCACAGCAAGCATTAATGGAAGAATAAAAGTATAATCCTGTGTCATTTCAAATATTATCATTATCGCGGTAATAGGTATTGTATTAACTCCTCCAAGCATAGCACCCATTCCTACAAGTGTAAACGTAACGGGATCTAGGTTTAAATCCCAAATGTAATTTGTTGAGATTGCAAACAGGTAACCAAGACAAGCACCCATAAACAATGATGGTGCAAATATTCCGCCAAAGCCTCCGGATGATAAAATTAAGGGGACTAAAATAAACTTTAACAGAAGAAGAATCAGTACTATCTTCCAAATATGATTGCCTGCAAGAATATGATTGATTGCATTATATCCAATACCAAATACATCTTTGAAATAAAAGCCGCTTAACCCAACTAAAAGTCCAACTGATATCATAAGCAGCCATCTAGGTACACCCATCTTCAATATTTTTTTCTTAATCAGATAATCAACTGCACTCGAATACCTTACAAAAAGAATTGCAGCCAGCCCAACTACAACACCCAGAATTGCAAACCAGTAAAGGCTTTCATAGCCACCTATTTCGGGAGAAGCAAATTGAAAAACCGATTCATTGCCAAGCAGTACTCTGGAAATTGCACTTGCTGTAACCGAGGCTAAAATTAGTGCGGAAAAAGTTGGAGTATGAAAATCATTAAGAAGAATAATTTCCAGTGCGAAAAACACTCCACCCAATGGAGTATTAAAGATTGCCGCAATTGCAGCTCCTGAACCTGCCGCTGTAAAAATTCTTCTCCTCGAATCCGAAAGTCCTACAATATTACCGAGTTTACTCGCAACACCGCCGCCAAGTTGAGCAGCAGGTCCTTCAGGACCAACTGTTCCACCCGATCCAATACAAATTACTGGTGCTAAGAAATGAAATATTGTTGTTCTAAGCGGTATATAGCCGCCACGCATGGCAACAGCTTTAATAACTTCAGCCACTCCCCTTTTTTCAGAAATCTTTGGAGCAAATAAAATCATAGTGCTTTGAATAAGCATTCCGATTGCAGGAATTACAACAACTACAGCGGCACCTAAAAAGAATAATCCTTCAGCAGTTTGCTCAAAGAACAATACATTAAAAAATTCTATTGAATTGTGAAATAAAACAGCGGCAAGACCTGCAACTGCCCCAATAATTACTGCGAAGATGCTGAAGATAGTATAATCTGGAAAAGGAACTTTTGCTACAAGCGATTCAAGAAAACTTCTAAACGCTTTAGCACGATTTAAACTGGCAATTAAGTAACTCTTCTTTTCCTTTTCCAATCGGTTTCAACTATTTATCATATTTAAAGAAGCCTTCGCCGTTTTTTCTCCCCAACTTATTTGCGGCAACCATTTTTTTAAGCAATGGGCACGGTCGGTACTTCGAATCATTGAATCCTGTATACAGAACATCCATTATTGCAAGACAAACATCGAGTCCGATGAAATCTGCAAGAGTTAAGGGACCCATTGGATGATTCATTCCAAGTTTCATTACAGTATCAATATCCTGAGCAGATGCTACACCCTCCATCAAAGTAAAAATAGCCTCATTTATCATTGGCATTAAAACTCGGTTTGAAATAAATCCTGGATAATCAAAAACTTCGACCGGAACTTTATCTAATTTTTCTGTAAGCGCTTTTATTGTATTGAATGTTTCGTCACTGGTTGAATAGCCTCTTATTATTTCCACAAGTTTCATCATTGGAACAGGGTTCATAAAGTGCATTCCAATAAATTTATCGGGACGGGAAGCTGTGGAAAGTTCTGTAATAGAAATGGAAGAAGTATTCGATGCGAAGATTGAATCTAATTTAATTAAAGAGTTTAACTTATTAAAAATATGTAGTTTAACTTCTTTTTTTTCAAAAACTGCTTCAATAACTAGGTCAGAGTCTGAAGGTGTATTCTCAATTCCGGAAATCTTGCTAATTTTTTTTAGTGTTTGTTCTTTTTCTATTTCAGTTATTTTTTCTTTTTTAATCTGTCTATCAAGGTTTTTTGTAATTGTTGCAATTGAACGATTTAGTAATTCCTCATTCATATCTACAAGATTTACGTCGAATCCCTTTGTTGCAAACACATGAGCAATGCCGTTACCCATTGTGCCTCCACCAATTACAGCTATTTTTTTAATATCCACAATAAAGCCCCTTTCTCAATTAATTATAATTTTTAACGATTAATGCAGAAGCTTCTCCGCCACCGATGCAAAGAGAAGCTAATCCATAATTGGAATTTCTCTTTTTCATTTCATGAATCAGAGTAACAAGAATTCTTGCTCCGCTTGCTCCAATTGGGTGTCCCAGGGCAACCGCACCTCCGTTCACGTTTACTATGTCCGGATTCAATTTAAGAAGTTTGTTATTGGCTAAAGAAACTACCGCAAAAGCTTCGTTAATTTCAAACAAATCAATATCATCGAGCTTAAGATTAGCTTTTGCAACTACTTTATTTATTGCATCTGTTGGTGCGATTGTAAATTCAACTGGTGCTTTTGCTGCTGAAGCTTGATCTACAATTTCTACAAGAGGAGTTAAACCTAATTCTTTTGCTTTATCTTCACTCATTACAAGCAGGGAAGCTGCGCCATCGTTGATACTTGATGCATTAGCTGCAGTAACAACACCGTCTTTATCAAATACAGGTCTAAGTTTTGGAATTTTTTCAAATTTGACTTTTGTAGGTTCTTCATCGTCTTTTACGATTACCTCTTCCCTACCGATTCTTGCTTTCACTTCAATAATTTCGTCTGCAAATTTTCCTGATTTCTGTGCATCAAGTGCTTTTTTGTATGAGTTGATTGAAAACTCATCCAGTTCTTCCCTGCTGAATTTAAAGTCTTTTGCACAAGCTTCGGCACAGTTGCCCATATGAACATTGTTATATACATCCCACAATCCATCTTTAACCATTGAATCGTAAACCTGTCCGTGACCGAGACGATAACCATTACGTGCTTTATCCAGTAGATAGGGTGAGTTACTCATACTTTCTTGCCCGCCAGCAACTACTATTTTTGCATTATCAGTCTGAATTGCCTGGTGTGCAAGCATAACTGCTTTCAGTCCGCTACCGCAAACTTTGTTAATAGTCATGCACTCAGTTTTTTCTGGAAGCCCTGCAAATATTGCTGCTTGTCTTGCAGGGGCCTGGCCAATTCCGGCAGTCAACACATTTCCCATAATAACTTCATCAACTTTTTCAGGTGGTAGTTTCGAATCTTCCAAAGTGTGTCTAATAGCCATGCTGCCAAGCTGGCTGGCAGAAAATGAAGAGAGGGAGCCTCCAAAAGCCCCAATTGGAGTTCTTTTTGCAGAAGTGATTACAACTTTTTTCATTTTACCCTCGGAATAATTATTTTAATTCGTTTATAAAATTAAGGAATTACTTTCAAATAAGCAGGATTATTTAAAGTTTAACTTTTTGCCGTAACAGCTGAAAGTTCGAAAATAAGGTTTGCCGATAAAAGATTTGGATTAATATTGTTACGTGTTAACGAAATTAGCTTATCTAATTTTACGGAAATCGAATTTAAATCTGTTTCAGGAAATTTAGAGTTAAATTTTTCGAGTGTTTCTCTGTAATCATTAAAAAAGAAATCCTTTAAATTATACTTATTTTTAAGCAAATCATTTAACCAAATTATCATCATTTTAACTACTGCAGGATAATTCTGAATTGGTTGATCGCCTAAGACGCTGTTCAGTTCATCAAAAGCAGAGCTAAATTTTCTTCCAAATGAAAATCGTAATATTGCGATAGTCTTTTCTTTCAGCCTGAAAATGTCCATTTCAATTAGCTGCAATGCTGTTTGAACAGATCCATTTGCAAAAGGAGTTACAGCTTTTATTACCTGTTCTTCTGATTCAAAAAATTTCTTTAGAATATATGCGATATCTTTTTCAGCTAATGGATCAAAATTTATTCTCCAGCATCGTGAAATAATTGTGCGACGCAATTTTGAAACCTGCGATGTGCACAAAATAAAAATAACATTCTCCGGTGGTTCTTCAAGATTTTTAAGCAACGCATTTTGAGCTTCTTCATTCATTAAATGTGCATCGTTTATAATTATAAAGCGCCTTTCAATCTCACTAAAATCAAGTGAAAGGAATTTTTTGATATCCCTAATGCTGCTGATTTTAATATTATTTGCTTTTGGAAGGTATATTTTATGGAAAGGATTTTGAATTTTTAGCGATAGTTGCTCTCTTAAAAGTTCAATTTCATCATTAGTAAGTTTTTCCGTCGGCGATGTGGAATCAGTTTCACCTTTTCCCCTCGGAAGTGGAATAATATATTTAACGTAAGGTTCTGATAACAGTTCAATTTGTGAAAGTACTCTATTAATGTTCGATTTTTTAGTTTGGCTTGCAACACTTTGTGCAAATTTTGTTGCAGTATATTCTTTACCTGTACCGTTAATGCCAGAAAATAAAAGTGCGTGTGGAATGTTTTTTGATTTAAGAAAACCGTTTAGAATTGTTTTTACTTGTTGCTGTCCCGGAATTTCATCCAGAAAATTTTTCATCAGTAATAAATAACTATTGAAGATTTAAAATTCATCTTCGTTGTAAAAGAAGTCTTCATCGGAGGGATAATCAGGCCAAATATCCTCTATTGTTTCGTAAGGTTCATCTGAATCTTCTAGCTCCTTTAAATTCTCAATTACTTCATATGGAGCACCAATTCTGTCAGCATACTCAATTAATTCTTCTTTAGTAGCCGGCCACGGAGCGTCATCCAGAAAAGCGGCTAATTCAACAGTCCATATCATCGAATTTACTCCGTACTAGAAATTAGTTTATTTTTATTTGTAAAGTGATTGAAGAGATTTATATCATCAAAGAAAAAATCAACCGGGTTGAGTTTTTTTCCGTGATGATGAACTTCGTAATGCAGGTGGGGTCCGCTTGAAAGACCTGAATTACCTGATTTAGCTATTTGCTGACCTCTTATAACTTGCTGCCCTTTTTTAACCAGTACTTTGGAAAGATGAGCGTAAATAGTTTTATAACCAAATCCATGATCAATTTCAACGACTAATCCATAACCGCTATTTCTGCCAACCGAAATTACTTTTCCATTCCCAGGGGCATAAACCGGTGTGCCGTAATTATTATTTATATCGAGCCCGCTATGAAATTTTCTTACACCTAAAATTGGATGCTTGCGCATTCCAAACCCGCCAATTGAATAAATACCTTCAGTAGGTTTGATTGCAGGGATGCATTCAAATAACTCGTTATTTAACTCTATCTGCTTTTCAATCTGACCAAGTTGATTTTTTTCAAATTCAAATTTTCGAATCATCTCGTCAACCAACTTTAAAGCATTATCAACTTCAAAATCAGAAGAATTAATTTTATTAAAGTAATTCTCGTCACTTCCACCAATTCCTAACATAAGTTCATCGGAAGAAATCCGTTTTAGATTGGCGGTATTTCTTAATTCAGAATTTAATACCGAAAGGCTGTCAATTCCCGCACGCAGATTTTGATAAGAAATGGTAATTTCTTTTAATTTATTTGTAAGTTCATCATTTTCTTTTTTAAGCGCAGCACTAGTAAGATTGGAATCGAAATATCTTCCAATAATGAAATATGCAATTACAAATAAAGAAGTCAAAACAAAAGCACCACCAATTAAAACAGCCATTGCTTTTGATTTAAAATTCTTTATTTCAATAAATTTTAGGCTGGATTTCGAAAAGTAGAAATATTTTTTCATATTACAACGCCGCAAAAATACGCAAATACAGCTATTGAGTCAAGCATTTTAAGTGTTTATTCGAAATCATGCTCAAAGTAATTTGTAGACCTTTGTGTATCTGTATTTTTCCCCTTAATTTGCTCAGAAAGCTTATTTTGAAAGATTTTTGCAGCATCGTAGCCATAATGTTTTAACAAATAGTTTAAAGCAATTACCTCAGATATAACTGTTATGTTTTTACCAGGCAGAATTGGAAGCTTAATATAAGGCAATTCAACTTCTGATATTGTCACAGTGCTTTCATCTAACCCTGTTCGCGTATAGTTTTCTGATGCATCCCAGATTTCCAATTCCACTAAAATTTCAAGCCTTTTTTGATACCTAATTGCACGTATTCCGAAAATTCGTTCGACATCAATTATTCCCAGCCCTCTGATTTCCATACAATGTTTTGTAATCTCTGTTCCTGAACCGATTAGAATCCCCTCCCCCTTTTTTGTAAGAATGATAACATCATCTGCAACCAGTCTGTGTCCCCTTTCAATTAAATCAAGTGCAACTTCACTTTTGCCGATACCTGATTTTCCAACAAAACAAATGCCCACACCATAGACATCTGTAAATGAACCGTGCAGAGTTATTCTTTGCGAAAATTGGTCATCAAGAAAATCACTCATCAAATAAATTAATTTAGTTGTTGAGTGCGGAGAGTTGAACAGCGGAACTCTATATTCATCAGCAAGCTGCAACAGTGCCGGCAGAGGTTTAATGTTATTTGATAAAATAATGCATGGAATATCGAACTTAAAAATTGTCTCAAGCGATTTTTTCTGCTTGTCCTCGGGAAGTTGAGTTAAGTACCATATTTCAGTATTACCAAAGACTTGAACTCTTTTGTACGAAAACAGATCCACAAAACCTGCCAATGCTAAGCCCGGACGGTGTAAATTATGGTCAGATATTTTTTTATCAAGATCTGCATTTTTTGAAAGGAGCTCTAGTTTGCCAACAGTTTTTGCTAGTTTGTAAAAAAAATCTACTGTTATAAATTCTTTTCTTGATATTGATTTACTGTCTATCTCTATCATTTTACCCGTGATGTTCGTTTTGATTTTAATGTTTTAAGCTGCTTAATTAATTTTTCAACCGCAGCACTCACAGATTTTTCAAATTCATCTGATTTTTGTGTTGCAAAAAAAGTCCTGCCGGGAACGTGCACATTAATTTCAGCGATTTTAACACTATCTCTGGAGTTCTGGAAACTAAGTACAACGTCTACATCTAAAATATTGTCGTGATATTTATTTAAGTTTTCTATTTCATTTTTTACAAAATCTTTTAAGCTTTCTCTTGCTTTGAATTTGCGAGCTGTAATCTTAGTGTTCATGATTTACTCCCGTTTTTAAGATTTTGGATGTGATTTTTTATAAGCTTCCTTCAGTCTTTCGATGCTAACATGTGTATAGATTTGTGTTGTTCTTAAATTTTCGTGTCCAAGAATCTCTTTAACTGCACGCAAGTCAGCACCCCTATCTAACATATGAGTAGCAGAACTATGCCTTAATATATGTGGGCTTTTCTTTTTGATGTCGGTAACTTTACCTAAATATTTATTAACAATCCTGTAAACATATTTTGGATATAGTTTTTTGCCATTTTTCAAAGTAATCAATGGCGAACTAATATCTTCAGTCGGATTATAACTTAAATACGCTTTAATAATTTCTAATGATTTTGCTCCAATCGGAACGACTCTGACTTTATTACCTTTACCTAAAATTCTTAATGTACGTTCTCTAACATTTAAATCGCTTAGCTTCAGATCGCACAGTTCTGAAACTCGAAGAGAACAGCCATAAAGCAATTCAAAAATAGCAATTACTAAAATCGGCTGATCTTCAGCCTCTTTTGCAAGCTCATAAATTTTTAAAATATTTTCGACAGAAGTAATTTCCGGTAGTTTTTTAGAAGTCTTGGGATTTCTTATTAGTGAAGAAGGATTGAATGCGATCCATTCTTCTTTAAATGCATATTTGAATAATCCTCTTACAGCAGAAAGTTTTCTAGTAATAGAACTCTTTTCAATTTTTAGTTCACTCAGGTGCATTAAAAAATTTTTGATTGTCCGTTCGTTTATTCTCTCAATACCATTTTTATTATTCTCAGTGCAAAACTGTGTAAATTCATTCAGATCACAACGATATGATTTTAGAGTATTTATTGAGTAGCGTTTAATGTTTTCTAAGAAATCTAAATAGTTTTCAACTGCTTTTACAATTTTCATTTAAAGCTAATTTGTTCTTGATAGATTTTGGGAAAAGTCTAAAAATAGAATTGCTGGAAATTCAGTGTGATGATCCAAAATATTGCCCATAGATTTTGAAATCATTTAATTTCTAACTGCTATAAACTATAATAACAAAAAACATTAAAAATCAATCAAATCCTGAGTAAACATAAATCGCTTTATCTGCTCCTTAATAAAGCAAATTTATTTTTATAAATCAACCTTTTTTCCATTTCACTCATCAAAATTTTTTCTTTTGGTTTTTTATCGTTAAAACCCAAAAGGTGCAGTATACCATGAATAACCAGCCTGTTTAATTCTTCAGAACGACTGACGTTAAATTTTTTTGCATTTTGAAAGGCATCTTCAATTGAAATTAGAATTTCACCATCAATTTTTTCTTTAGTTGAATAATTAAATGTAATAACATCGGTTCTATAAGTGTGCTTTAAGAATTTTTTATTTATCTCAAGCAAATCATTGGAAGTAACAAAATTGATAAAAAGAGAACTTATTTTAAAATTAAGTTGCTTTGTGAGCGAAGCAACAAGTGAGTGGGTAGCCCGCCTATTTATTGATGGATCAATTGAAGAAATTTGTAAGTTTTTTACCAATACTTAATGGTTTCTCTTTACTTGGTGAATTATATTATGAACTTTTGAGTGATTTTAGTGTAATATTACTGTAATCTCTATACCGGATGGCACTTGCTTCAAAATCTTCCACTTCTTCTGGGGCTAAATCGCGAACAACTTTAGCTGGAACACCTGCAACAAGTTTTCCAGCTGGCACAACAAAATCCTGTTTTACAAGTGCACCTGCTGCAACCATCGAGTTGGATTCAACAACAGCTCCATCCAAAACAATAGCACCAATTCCAATAAAACAAAGGTCTTGCAATGTGCAACCGTGTAAAGTAACCGAGTGACCAATTGTAACTTTGTCTCCAATGTTTAAGGGATATTTTCCGTTTGTAACATGAAGCATAGAACAATCCTGGATGTTTGTCGTCTTACCTATTTTAATGTAATGCACATCCCCCCTTATTACTGTATTATACCACACACTTGAACCTTCGCCAATTTCTACGTTGCCGATAATCTTTGCTCCCGGTGCAAGAAAAACATTTTCTGCAAGCTTAGGGAAAAAATTCAAATAAGTATATAATTGCTTTTCGTTTTTCAATTCAAATATTTTGGAGGATTCCAGTTTTTCGTTTTCCATTGTATTAGTTCCAGTGTAACGCTACCTATTATAACATTCATTTTTGCTTTTATTGGTACTTTGTGAACATCATTACTAAACCAGCCTTCAAATTCTCCAGTTAAACCATACACACTTACAAAATCAGTTTCACCGTCAATCTTTAAACAGTCAATTTCATAATCAACATTTTCAATTTCAACTGGTTCGGACTCGCTGTAAAAAGTTAGTACAGTTGTTTCTTCTTTCTCGTTTACAAAGCATGGAATTATATGAGTTGAATCGGTTCCGACAAATTTTCTGGAATAAAAAAGTATCGATAGCCCATCCTGATATTTTTTGTTCACATAAACTGTTGAGTCAAAATTAATACTTCTGGTGGTGTAATCACCTTTGGTTATTTTGATAGCTGAATCTCCGTTGAATGAATATTGTACAAAGTTTGTATCTTCTTCAAACATCACACCAATAAATTTAACCGGGGAGTAATTTGAATCACAAAAACTGGAGTACTTTTGATGAAGATCTACAAATGGCAATCCTTCATATGAATCCATATAAGAATTTGTTTCGGTAACATATTTTCCATCAATGATTCTATTACCTTTTATATGAAATTTCACCTCGCCTAAATTTAAAAATGCATATTTAACTATGTAAGTTAGTTCTTCACCGATGTGCAGGAAATATTTTGTTGAGTCTGATTCAATATTTAATACAGTTTGTGCAGGTGAAAACCGGAAAGTGATAATTTCTAAAAAAAAAATAAGAACTAACCATATTTTAAAAATAATTTTCACTTGAGATCAGCAATTTCTTTAGCTTTATCGAATAATTTCAAGGCATTGTGCAGCTGCGAATCTACATTCAAAATAACACTATACCATCCCTCGTTTTTCCAATAATTTCTTGCAACTTGAGCTTTCAGTCTTGTTGAAATGTATTCTTTATCAATATTATAATCTTCTAATACTGAATTTACTTCTTTAGATTCTGCAAAGCGGATGAACTTGTTCAAATCATATTCAGAAAAATTAAATTCTTTGTTAAACTTTTGGAGATTATCATCGTAAAGCTCTGTCAGTTCTTTTCCATTTTGTTCTATGTATTTTAGTGTAAACTGATAAAAGATGTTTTTTCGCAGTAGTTCACGTGAATAATCTGTAAGCGTATCTGCTTTGAAGATAAAATCGGGGGTAATACCCCCACCACCGTAAACTGTTCTTCCACCTTCGGTTGTAAATACAAGTTTAGTGCTATCTTTTTCAATCTGATGATCGATATTATCACCCTCTGAAAGCGAATCTAAAACTTCGGAATAATATTCTTCAGTAGTTTTTTTATCTTTATAATCACGCTGTATCAATCTGCCAGATGGTGTATAATATTCCGAAATTGTAAGCCTAATAGCAGAATTATCTGAAAGAGCAAACTGTCTTTGGACCAATCCCTTACCAAAAGATGTTTCACCAACAATTAGTCCACGATCCCAATCCTGAACTGCACCTGCAACAATTTCACTAGCGCTGGCGCTTCCGTGATTAAGCAGAACAATTAATGGTATCTTTTCATAGGCGGATGGTAAAGATGCAAAGTATTCTTCGTTTGTATCATCTCTTCTACCCTTAGTATAAACAATTTTCTTTTTACCATCAATAAATAGATCGGCAATATCAACAGCCTGGCTTAAATAACCACCAGGATTTCCTCTTAAATCTAGCACTAATTGTTTCATTCCATTCTGCTTTAAATCCTTAAGTGCGATTTTAAGTTCATCGTATGTTGTTTCTGAAAACCGTGAAACACTAACAAATCCCGTTTTATCATCCAGCATTAAATTTACATCAACCGAATAAATAGGAATTTTATCCCTCGTAATTTCATAGTCTATTAGATTTCTTAAACCCGTTCGGTTAATAGAGATTTTAACTTTTGAACCTGCTTCTCCTCTAAGTTTTTGCCGCACCTCTTCGTTTGTAATTCCGATACAATTTTTGCCTTCAATTTTTATTATTCTATCCCCCGGTAGAATACCCAAAGCTTCACTCGGTCCGCCTGTAATTGGTGATACAACTGTTAAAGTGTCATTAACCACCTGGAATTCAATGCCGATGCCTTCAAAATCACCTCGAAAAGATTCCTCAATTGAAACAAAGTCATCAGCAGAAATGTAAAATGAGTGAGGATCAAGCTCGTTCATAATTCCCTCAACGGCTGCTTCCACCAGTTTCGGTGTATCAACTTCTTCAACGTAATATTTTTCAGTATATGAAAGAACATCGTTCAGCTTCTGAATTCCATCACGTAAATTGTCGCCTGAAAATATTTTTTCAATTTGAATTCCGAGGACTATTCCAACAGTCAGAATTATTATTAAAGTAGGGATTTTGTATTTACCGTTCATTTAGGCTCCAATATATTCAAACTTATAAATAGAAAATTGAAAAGTAACTTAAACTAAATCATACATAAACGTAAATGAAATAATTTCACAAATATTATTTCACGCTATTTGTTCGGGTTTCATTTGCGGAAAGAAAATTACATCTCTAATTGAAGACTGGCTAGTAAACAACATTATCAAGCGATCAATTCCAATGCCTAATCCAGCCATCGGTGGCATACCATATTCCATTGCTCTGATAAAATCTTCATCAACTGGATGTGCTTCTTCATCCCCAGCAGATTTTTGTTTTACCTGTTCTTCAAATCTCTGTCTCTGATCAATCGGATCATTCAACTCTGAAAAAGCATTGCATAATTCTTTTCCTGCTACATAACCCTCAAATCTTTCCACAATCTCTTCTTTACTGCGATGTTTTTTTGCAAGAGGTGACAGAATTAATGGATAGTCCACCACAAAAGTTGGCTGAACTAAATCGGGTTCAACCGTTTGGCTGAAAATTTCATCAATCAATTTTGCTTTTCCACTTATCGCTGATGTATCAAGTCTAATATTTTTTAGTAATTTTTTCAGTTCTTCTTCGGATGAGTTTATTACATCAACTCCCGTTTTGTCTTTAATAGAATCCACATAATTTATTCTTTTCCATGGACGTTTAAAATCGATAGTTTTTCCTTCAAACGTAAACTCGGTTTTTCCAAAAACTTTCGTGCAAATATTCTCAAATATTTCTTCAACAAAATTCATCATCCAATTGTAGTCTTTGTATGCTGCGTAAAGTTCGAGCATTGTAAATTCAGGATTATGCGATCTATCCATTCCTTCATTTCTAAAATCTTTTGAAATTTCATAAACACCATCAAAACCGCCAACTATCAATCTCTTTAAATAAAGCTCATCTGCAATTCTCAAATACAAATCTACATCAAGTGTATTGTGATGAGTAATAAAAGGTTTTGCAGCGGCACCACCGTATAACGGTTGCAGAATAGGAGTTTCGACTTCCAGTAAACCTCTTTCATCTAAAAAGTTTCTTATGGTAGTTACAATACGCGATCTTAAAATAAAAACCTTTTTTACATCAGGATTAACAATTAAATCAACATAACGCTGGCGGTATCGCAGTTCTTTGTCGGCAAACTGATCGTAAATTGTTTTTTCACCTTTATCATCTTCTACTTCTTTAGGAATCGGAAGTGGTCTAATTGATTTTGCAAGTAGTGACAATTTATTGGCATGTACAGTTATTTCTCCTGTTCTTGTTTTAAAAACAAAACCTTCAACCCCGATAATATCC
The DNA here is from genome assembly GCA_013042995.1 of Ignavibacteriaceae bacterium. Classification (GTDB taxonomy): domain Bacteria; phylum Bacteroidota; class Ignavibacteria; order Ignavibacteriales; family Ignavibacteriaceae; genus IGN2. The sequence goes on from JABDPB010000030.1 coordinate 34,451, forward strand.
CCTATGTCCATTAATTTAAATGCAGCATATTCTTCCCCAATCTCATCTTTTTTAAGATAAATTTGAATGCGACCTGTAAAGTCCATTATGTGAGCAAAAGAAGCTTTCCCCATTCTTCTTATGGCCATAATTCTACCGGAAATTCTTACAGTATTATTTTCGTACTCAGAAAAATTATTTTTTATATCCTCTGAATATGAATTGGTATCGAATGAATAAGCGTATGGTTCAAATCCTTTATTCTTAAGTTCTTCAAGCTCTTCGTATCTTCTTTTTATCAATACATTCAAATCGGTTTTAGTGTTTTCCACTCTTCCTCCAAAAAAATCAGTTTGAGAATTTTTCTTTTATAGTCTGAATTTCGTTCTGTGTTAACTTTCTATATTTTCCAATTGGAACATCGAGTTTGATTCCAGCGTAGCTAACTCTGTTTAATCCTTCAACTTGGTAACCCAAATGACTAAACATTCGTTTTACAAATCTGTTTCTCCCCTCTTCACATCTAACTTTAAACATTTTTTTATGTTTTTGTGATAGAAAATCTATTGTAATAAACTTACCTTTCTTTCCATCAAGAAAAATTCCAGTTAGCAATTTGGTTTTGTCTTCAATTTTTAAATCTCTATTTAGTCTAACTTCATATTCACGCTGCGCTTTACTTCGGGGATGAGCAAGTAATTGCGAAAAATCCCCATCATTTGTTAAAAATAACAAGCCAGTGGTATTATAATCCAGCCGCCCGATCGGAAAAATTTTTTGATTTACATTTATCAGGTCAATAACTGTTTTTCTGTTTCTATCGTCAGAGATAGAAGTTATGACGCCTTTTGGTTTATTTAAAATTAGATAAATCTTTTTTTTGGATTTTATTCTTTCACCGTCTAAAGCTACAACATCCCTATCGTCGACTTTAAAATTAAAATCTAAAATGATTTTATCGTTAACGGAAACCCTTCCTTCTTTTATTAACTCTTCAGATTTTCGTCTGGATGCAAGACCACATTCGGCTAAAAATTTGTTAATCCTGGTTTTCATGGTTTGATTTACTAATTGATTCTTCCAGTTTCTCTTCAAGCGTAGCCATCATAATTTTTCTTTTTTGTTCAAGAAAATCTTCATCCTGCATTATCTCTTCAAGCTCGCGTGGTTTTGGTAAATCTGATATTGAATTTATACCGAAGTATTTAAGAAATTCATCTGTGGTTGCATATAAAAGTGGTCTGCCAACGGTTTCTGCCCTGCCTTTTATTGTAATTAAGTTTTTTTCCAATAGAGTGGTAAGCATATAATCTGAGTTTACACCACGAATTGTTTCCACTTCCGGTTTTGTAATTGGTTGCTTATATGCTATAATTGATAGCGTTTCTAGAGCAGCCTGGCTTAATCTCCTTTTTGCTCTTTCTGAAGACAGATAGCCAATGTATTTTGCAAATTCCGAGGTAGTCGCAAAAATATAACCGTTTGCAATTCGCTTTATTTTAAATGCGATATTTTGCTCTTCATATTTTTTATTTAGTTCATCTATAACTATATCTATATCTTCTTTTGTAATTTCTACATCTTCGCCATCAATGCCTCTAATTGAAGAGATAATATCTTCAGAAGAAAGTGAATCATCTGAAGAAAATATCAGCGCTTCTATAACGTTAGTGTATGTACTATCCATTATGTAGTTTAATTAATATGAAATCGTTCAAATCATTTGTGATTTTAATTTTTACTTTACCCATTTTAACCATCTCCAGCAGTGCGATGAAAGTTACAATTATTCTAATTTTTTCATGCAGCTCACCCATCAGCACTAAAAAGTTAATTTCATTATTCTCGTCTAACTTTTGAAGTATAAATTGCATTTGTTCATCTATTGAAATATTTATTTTATTTATTTGATGAACGGGAACGTCTTTAATCTGCTCAATTGCATTTTTAAAATATTTTGCAAGATCATAAACAGATACATTTTTAAGAAGTGTTTCATATTCATGAGGGTTTTCTTTTGCATCTTCTGTAAAGTTCCCTCTGAATTTTAATTTACGCTGCACCGATTCTAGAAATGAAAGTTCTTCTGCCATTTCTTTATATCGCTTGTATTGTAGCAATGCTTTTACAAGTTCATCTCTTGGATCTATTTCTTCCCCTTTATCATCTACTTCACGTGGTAAAAGCATTCTAACCTTAATATGCATTAAAGTAGATGCCATTAAAATAAAATCGCCAGCGGTTTCAAGATCAAGCATTTTAATCAGATTAACATATTCTAAAAATTCTTTAGTGATTTTTGAAATAGGTATGTCGTATATATCTAGTTCATCGCGCTTAATGAAAAACAAGAGCAAATCTAGAGGTCCTTCAAACTGGTTTAATTTAACTTTATACATCTTTAACCAAACTTCATGGCTGTTCTAACTTCATCCATAGTAGCAATTGCTGTTGCTCTTCCTCTTTTCTCTCCGTCATTTAAAATATCTCTGACTTCATCCAAATTTTGTTCTAAATATTTTCTTTTCTCAATAATCGGTTTTAAGAATGCAGATAGACTTGAAGCACAGTTCATTTTACAATCAACACATCCTAAAGCTCCCGAACGGCATCCAGCTTCAATTTCAGATACTTCTTTTGGATTAAACTTATTATGATAAGAAAATATCAAACATATTTCCGGTCTGCCTGGATCGTTTCTTCTTATTTTTCGTGGATCGGTAACTGCTTTTTTTATTTTAGATTTTACTACTTCAGATTCATCTGAAAGTAAAATAGTATTGCCCATGGATTTACTCATTTTAGCGCTACCATCCAGACCAGGGAGTCTTGCAAATTTTGTTAAAAGAGGTTCTGGTTCTGGAAATACTTTTCCGTACTGATTATTGAACTTGCGAGCAATTTCTCTTGTAATTTCAATGTGCGGAACCTGATCTTCGCCAACAGGCACAGCATCACCTTTGTAGAGCAAAATATCTGCAGCTTGCAAAACGGGATAACCGAGATGTCCATATATTATTTGCTCAATGTGCAGTTCGCGTGCCTGGTCTTTTACAGTGGGATTTCGCTCTAATCGATTAATGGTTATAAGCATACTAAAGATTAAATTTAATTCAGTGTGCTCTTTTATTTGTGATTGCCTCATCATCGGGCTTTTTACAGGATCCAACCCAGAAGCCAGCCAATCAATTAACATTTCAATTGAGTTATCGTAGATATCGTTTGTTTTCAAATCTGTTGTTAAAACATGATAATCTGCGATCAGATGAAAACTTTGATATTTATCTTGCAGACCAACCCAGTTTTCAAGTGCGCCAACATAATGACCGATATGCAATTTACCGGTAGGGCGCATTCCGCTTAGAATTCTTTTTTTCGGCATAGATAGAATTGGATGTTAAATTTTAGTAAGTAAAGATAAGGATTAAAGATAAAATATTCTGATTTGAAGAGATGCTGAAGCAATTTTTAAGACAAATACAAATATGGTTTCCATTTCTCATCAATCCTGCCAACAACGTTTTTGATAAACATTATGTGGCTTGGTTTAAATGGTTTTACAGTAAGTTCCATTCCTGCTTCATGCGGAGTTCTATCTCCTTTTTTATTATTACACCTGGTGCATGCACTTACAAGATTTTCCCACGAATCATCACCGCCTCTAGCTTTTGGATTTAAATGATCAATAGTTAATGTTAAATCACCTCTGCCGCAGTATGCACATTTATATCCATCCCTTCGTAAAATATTTTTTCGGGTTAATACAACTTTTTTATACGGTACTCTTACAAAACGGCTCAACCTTATAATACTTGGCCACGGAAAAACCTCTCTTATTGAGTGAAGAGCTTTTCCATCATCATTTAAAACCAGTTCAGCTTTTCCCAGATACATTAAAACCACTGCCTTTTTAATGTTACATATTGTAAGCGGTTCATAGCTCTGGTTAAGAATTAATACCTTTGCATTTAGTTTGCCGTTTGAGCGTTTCGAAGATTCGAAATCTTATTCTCCTTTGCTTTTTTTAAGTTGACGAGTTATGAATACTCTTAAAATTATCCTTAATAATAATATGCCAAAACTGATAAACAATAAAGGCATAAACCAACTTTCAGGTACTGCTTTGGTAAACATCAGCACAAGAAATACAAAAACTAAAATAATTGAGCCGTAATTAAAAATGTTATAATGTTTTTTCAACTCTATTCTACAAACTTATTTAATTAACAATATAAAAAACTAACTATATCAACCCATATTTACAATAAAAAACGGGTTCTCTGTCCAGGATCGAGTTGATGTTTAACAGAGATAAATTAGCGGGTGTTGAAAATTATTGCGACACAGGTAACGTAATTATCTGAGTGGCTAATTGAAATTCTTAAATCTCTATTTTCGGAGAGAAAGTTTTGTAATTTACCGGAACGTTTTACTATCGGCATTCCTGTGGGTTCGTTTTCAATTTCAATATCTTTCCAGCGCAATCCATCCTTCCAAGTTGAGGCAATTGCTTTATAGACTGCTTCTTTTGCGGCAAAGCGAGCAGCAAAGTGCTGGTACTTACTAAATTTACTGTTACAGTAATTGATTTCAGCTTCAGTGTACACTTTGTTCAAGAAGTGCGAACCGTATTCATCAATGCTTTTTTTAATACGTTCAATTTCAATTATATCTATTCCTAAACCAAGAACCATTTTTCAAAAAGAAATATTAAAACAATTCAAAATCAACTCTAAAGCCATCAGTTTTTAGCTGATACAAAATCAGTTCGCTAAGTTCTTTTAAGCGGGTCATGGATTCGGTTAAATTATAATAAAGAGTATCGTCGTACAAAATTTTTCCTAAATTATTATTACCCTCTTTTGTTTCTAATGCTATTGCATTTAAAGTAGTTATAAGCGAATCTGATCGATGAACTAAAATGTTCATTTGATTTAGAGAATTCTGCAAACTCTCTTTATTGGAATCAATGAGCAATTTTGTTTCTTTGGTAATTTCTTTAGTATTTGCAGAAATTTCTCTAAGATTTTCTCTATTCTCATCTAAAATTTGTGCAAGATTTTTTGAAAGCTTGTTAAAGTTACTTAAAGAGGATTTAACTTCAGCAATAAATTTTTTATCGCCAACTAATGAATTGAATCCTGCCAATGTATTAGTCACCTCTTTAAGAATAACATCCAATTTATCCTGCAGATCACTGAACAAAGCTACTACACCTGCTAAATCCGTTCTGTAAATTCCACGATGAGTAGCTTCTATATCCAATGGTTCTTCAGAAAATCCAGGATTTATTTCTATTTTTCTGCCGCCCATCAAATCTGTGATCTCCAGAGAAAAAATTGCGTCCTTTTTTAGTTGGATATCGCTGCTAACATTTATTGTAACAATTACGTAAGTTTTAAATACATAGAAATCAGCTACATTTCCCTTTTTAACCCCGTTTACGGTAACATCGTTCCCAATTTTCAATCCTGAAACGTTGTTAAACATAATTTTAAGTTCATTATCCGAAGAGGAAATAGAAAAATTTTTCGTCCAGCCAAGAATCCAAATAAATAGCAGAACTCCAAGAAGAACAGTTATACCAACTTTAATTTCAGTTGCTCTTGAGTTTTTCATTTTTAACTTTCAAAAATAAATCTGATAGCAATTTTATTTCATCTTGCGTAATTATACTATCTTCAAATGAAGAAGAAACATCTTCAGCAAGATTATTAATTTTGTCCGATTCTAACATTATATCATCCAAATCTTCAAAAAGTAAAACAAATTCCTTCACTAAAATACGAAGCGAATCTTTTTCTGAAGAGTTTTGGACATAACTAAAGTCTTTTTTCCATTCTTTTTCAATTTCACCAACAATTATTTTTTTTCCTTCTTCAAAAAATAAATCAGAAAAATGATTTTCAAAAAGATAAATTGCTGAGCCAATAATTATAGTTCCAAAAAACACTACATATAGAAAACAATTTTTTTTCATTCTGAAGTCTTTTCAATTTCAACTCTTTTAATTCTTTTCTTTAAGACTTCTTTTACACTCAGCTTTAAGTTCTCTATTTCAATGGAAAAACCTTCTTTTGGAATAGAACCAGCTTGATGAAAAATTAAACCGCCGATTGTATCATACTCCTCACTATTTGGAATTATCTCGTATCCAACTTTAGTATTAAAATCTTCAACGGAAACTTTACCTAAAACTAAAAATTTATTTGGAGAGATAATTTGAATTGCATCCTCCTCTTCATCATATTCATCCCAAATTTCACCAACTACTTCTTCAATTATATCTTCAAGTGTTACTAAACCAGCAGTCCCACCGTATTCATCCACAACAATTGCAATGTGTGTTTTTTTCTCCTGGAATTCATGCAGCATTTCATTTATTTTTTTTCTTTCGGGAACAAAAATTACCTGTCTTACTAAATTAGCTGGGGATTCATTCACGACAGAGTCTTCATCTCCCAAATATGAAAGTAAATCTTTTGCATAAATTATTCCGATAATTGTATCCAGGTTTTCTTTATAAACAGGTATTCGGCTGTGTCCTGATTTAGTTATAGTTTCAATCAATTTATCAAAGGTTAAATTATCAGCTACAGCTGTCATATCCACACGTGGTGTCATAACTTCACTAACTAAAACCGATTTGAATTCAACAAAGCTTGTAATAATTTCCTGCTCTTCTTCTTCAATTGTTCCTCTTTCATGGCTTATTTCTGCCAAATCAGCCAACTCTTTTTCTGTAATTGCGGTTTTCGATTTATCTAATGTGATTCGTGCTGTAGTAAATCTAATTAATTCAGTTAAGCTTTCTGCAATTGGGTAAATAACTATGCTAAACAAGTAAAGTGGAATAGCTGTTATTTTCATTACCAGAAGAGGGTGCTTGGAGGCGAACAGTTTTGGAACCAACTCACTAAAAAGTAAAATAATTAGGGTAAGAAGAACTATTTGAATTGTTAAGATTAAATTAATTGAAATACTATTCTGAGCTGCAATTTCTAATGCAATAGCCACTGCCACAATTGATGCAGCAACGTTTGTAATTGTATTGCCAATAAGAATAACAACTAGCAGCCTTCGTGGCGCATTAATTAAATTATTTGCATAACGAAGAATTAATTTTGAATCTGTGAAAGCATCTTCAATTTTTTTCTGTTTAAGCGAAAAGAACGCAACTTCGGAACCCGAAAAAAAAGCCGATAAAATTAATAGACCAAAAACTAATATAATTTTTATAGGTAGGTCAAACTCCAAGTTGTAGTTTATCCTCCGAAAATGTTAACAAATATTTAAAACGGTAAATCATCGTTATCCTCAACAACAGGCGGCTTACTGGCAGATTCGCTGGTGCTCTCTTCACTTTCTGAACTGTAATCAGAGGACGGTTCAAGTGGAATTAAACGATCAGTTATAACATCAGTAGAAAATCTTTTATTTCCCTCTTTATCTGTATATTCCCTTTTTCTTAATCTGCCTTCAACGTAAAATTTCTTTCCTTTTTTCAGATTCTCTTTAAAATAATCTGATAAATTAAAAGCAGTTACATTATGCCAGGTTGTTTCATTAACCCAATCTCCATTTTTTCCTTTATAGCTGTAAGTAGTTGCAATAGTAAAATTCGTAACTGAAACATTATTTGTAGTAAATCTAGTTTCGGCATCTCTTCCAAGATTGCCAATTAGCATAATTTTGTTGAGTGAAAATGCCATCACTCTCCTCCAAATATTTAATGAATAAGATTTTATTTCAAAATATAGAATAAATAGCGTAAAAACCAACTTTTAATAATCCATTTCAAATTGAGATTTTCAAAAATTTAATTTTGACTCATTTTCTTACTTTCATCTTCTATCCTTCAAATCCAGTAATTATTCCATAGGTTTTGTTTAAAATTCGTGTGTATCATTTCTTAAACGAGGTCCAATAAGTTACAGTAGCAATTACTGAAAAATTGAGAAATTTTTACTGAAACTTAAAATACAAACTGCATATATAGAAAATTTTACCGATGATTTTTGGCATATTTGCTGGGGTAATTCTATCCGATGAAGAAGGAAATTAAAATAATTAAACGCGGAGAGAAAATATGAATACCGGTCAAATGATAATGTCAATGGGTGCTATGG
>JABDPB010000037.1 GCA_013042995.1 Ignavibacteriaceae bacterium
AGATAACTTTTTATAGGATAAAAGTGATCCAATTTTTCGTAAGGCAGGGATGGGAGTTTATCCTGATCTAAAAGATCTGCTTTGGGAGTTATAACAAATTCGCCATTCTTTTTGAATATAAGATTCTTTACTAAAGAAGGATCATTCTCCCTTTGTATTGAATTCAGTAGCTGATGAAAAGCTTCATCGCCGGGACCATTAATTATAAAATCTACGTAGCCTGAGTTGAGAACACTTTTGTATTGGTTTGATGGAAAATAACCGCCCCAAATAATAGTTGTCCTAGGATATTTTGCTTTTAACTTTTTTGTTACTTGAATTGCTTGTCTGAGCTGCATTCCGGGCATAACAGTAGCGCCGAAAAATTTAAACTCACCTGTTGAGAGATAATTATCAATTTTTATCCACGGATCTTTTTCCAGGTTTCCATCAACAAAAACATACCCAAACTTTCCTTCAATTGATGCACCTACCTGCAGGATAGAGTTAGGAATCCGGTGCTTTGAATTTGCACTTCTCGGATTGAAAAGAATGACCTTATTATTTTTCAATTATATTTCTCGATAGAAAATGTTTGCAAAATATCTCATCTTATATAATTTTAACACTGAATATTGCTAATGTTAGTTAGTAAATAATAATTATTTAGTCTTACTGATTTCAGTCTACATACATGAAAGTTGCATTCGTAAATTACTATTATGACAAAGATATACCAATTGATAATTATTTTGATGAATATCCAACAATTCATGGCTGGAGTAAAGAGCTTAGTGAACTAGGGCTTAAAGTAAGTGTATACCATCGTTTTAATCAAAACAGCTCTTTTATTAAAGATGGTGTTAATTATTTTTTAATAAAGGATGATAAAAGTTCTTATCTGAAATGGTATCAGAATCCCACTTTTTTTCAAAATAAGATATCTGAAGAAAATCAAGATATTATTCATATAAATAGTTTTATTTACTCATATCAAGCCTGCTTGCTTAGGAAAAAAAATCCATCTGCAAAAATTGTAATTCAGCATCATGCAGAAAGACCCAGGTACAGAGTAAAACGCTTTCTTCTTCGGAATTTTTCCTCATCAGTGGATGGATTCATCTTTTCTTCTATTGAAATTTATAATGATTGGCTGAAAGTAAAATCTATTGTGAGTGATAAAAAATTTTCAGAGATAATGGAAGGCTCATCACATTTTACTTCCAGAAATCGTGATGAGATGAGAATTAAAACCGGCTTAGGCGGAAATCCGGTTCTATTATGGGTCGGAAGATTGGATGAAAACAAAGATCCTCTAACAGTCCTATCAGGTTTCTCAAAACTCCTGCGGGATTTTCCTGATGCAAGTTTGTATATGATCTATTCTGAAGAGAAACTGAAACAGCAAGTGTTATCATATATTAATCAAAATGAATTTCTTAAGAATTCCGTAAGGCTGCTTGGATTTATTAACTACAAGGATATTTGCGACTACTACAACAGTGCAGATTACTTTGTTCTCGGCAGCCATTATGAAGGCTCCGGTTATAGCCTGGTTGAAGCAATGTCTTGCGGTATTATCCCTATTGTTACAAATATTCCATCGTTCAGAATGATTACAAATAAAGGACAGATTGGAGCATTATGGAATTGCGGTGATGCGGAATCATTTTATAATAAAGCAAAAGAAATTATTCAAAAACCGTTAGAAGTTGAATCAAAGAAGGCTCTCGATTATTTCTCCAATAATCTGAGCTATCCAGCAATTGGTAAAAAAGCAAAGAATTTCTATGAGAGTTTAATTGGTAATTAAATTAATTTGGCTTTCTAATTTCATTTATATTGTAAAGAAAATCATAACGGTTCACTGTTTCCTGCAACGGGAATGCGTTAACAGCTTTGAAGTCTAATTTACTCCCAAGTAACCTTACTGTTATTTTTATAAAATCCTGATTATCATTTGCAATGAACCATTTAGGATGGCTATGTGCATAACCGACGTTATAAGAGACGATGTACATTCCGTTGGCAAGCGCTTCTGCGAAAATAAATCCAGAACCCTCAAACATTGAAGGATGGATTAATATTTTACTTCTCTGCATCAGTTTAAAAATTTCTGTACGACTCAGTAATCCGGTAAATTCAATACAATGCTCAATTCCTTTCTCTTTTGTCATTATTTTTAAATTTGTTGATTCCGGACCAGTTCCTACTAATTTGCATTTAATATCAGGATTTATTTTTGCGATTTCATGGACTAGTTGTACAAAGAGCGAGTAATTCTTTAACGGTATAAGAGATCCTACTGCTAGTAGATCAATATCTCTCTCGATGATGCTCTCAGGCTGATCATCTATTCCCCAATGAATAATATCATTAACTTTTCTGTTTGTAAGCCTCAAAAACTGATTCGCCTGATTTTTTGATAGAGCAATAAACCTAATTTTACTGTTTTTTAATCTCTTTAGATATCTATTTGAAGATTTCACATCTTGACCCATAAGTGTGCATATGTGTTCGCAATCAAACTTTTTTGATAAAATATTTCCGATCATCGCACACTCGCCGAGCCAAAGAGTATGTAATACATCAACCGATCTAATTTTATCAATTTGCTTTGCAGTTCTAATTGCTTTGAGCCAAATAAATGGTTTTTTTGCTTTGCTATTTTTACCACCAAGTGGATATACATTGATATTTTCCCAACTATAATTTTTTGCATCGTAGGGATATTGAAACGTAATAATGGAGAAATCAACTCTAGGATGAATTTGATTAATTTTTATTAAGAACTCCTGCAAAGGTGGGATGCAATTAAAATCATTTTTATCTATTGGAAAACCGGGCGTTAATAAAAGTATATGTTTGGAAGTACTCATTTTCTGATTACAATCCAGTGAAAAGGAGATTCATTGAAGAGAGCTAATTTTTTCATTTTGTTTTTGAATGATGATGGATTGTATAGAACCTTTACTTTGAAATCCTTAAGGGTGCTAAAGGAATGATGGTGATAGTACTCAGCCATTTCAGGAAAATTTAATTTTGAATAATAATCCTTGGTTCGTTTTTTAGCGTTTGTAGTTTCAATTTCTGAATAAAAAGGTGAATCAACTATATGAATTTCGCCATTTAACATAACAAGTTTAAAGAGTTGGGGTAATAATTTTTTTATATCAGGAAAGTACTGTACGGAAGCGTTCAAAATTATGAAATCAAAATATTCTTTTGGCAAATCTGCCGAAAATATATCTGCATAAATGAATTTTACTTCTTCGGATTCAAAAACTCTAGCACCTTGTTTAAGCTCAGTTATATTTACGTCAACACAATAAAAGCTGTGATTGAAATCTTTCAATAGATTTCCAGAAAACCATCCATTACCGCAGCCTAAATCCAAAATGTTCTGTTTCTCTTTTTTTGTATTTAAATATTTTTTGAATCGAAGAAAAGAATTTGCTCGCATATTCCATTCATATTTATGTGGGTTTGAGATGGAAGCAAACGGAAGCTTGCTAACTTCTTCATCAGAGTAAATTCTTTTCTCTTTTTCTCTCAGTTTTATATAATCTGATTCAAACTGATCATCAATTTCGGAAAGAATGTAAACACCATTCTGCATTTTTTCAGTGTTCAAATTGAATTTAGCCATTTATATTTTTTGACCACCACATTCCGGCCTTAGCAGCGATTGATTTTGATTTAAATTTTAGCGCATCAATCTTAAACAAACTACCATTTAGCTTTTGATGATACTTAACTTCATTCACCACTCTACGAACAGCAAAGTTGTAATACCTGCGTGGATAAGTTCTCTTGAAATCTCTTTCACGGTCTGAAAACTTCTCCCAATCAAAGTCTTCAGTTTGATTTGCCTCAATTTCCTGGAAAAACTCTGTTCCTTTTATTGGGTATCCAACTGTAATTGTGAAATGATCGGGGCTGCATTTTACTAAATGATGAATTGTTTCCTCAATATCTTTTTCTGTTTCACCTGGGTAACCAAGCATAATAAAAGTTCCAGTTTCAATGCCGTATTTATTTGAAAGCTGAATCATTTTCTGCACCTGTTCCACTTTAACTCTTCTATCCATCACATCAATAATGCGCTGAGATCCGCTTTCTGCACCAATCCAAACTCTGAAGCAGCCGGATTCTTTCAGCGCGGCGATTACTTCTTCATTCATTCTGTCTGCACGGGTGATACATTCGTAAGTAATTTTTAAGTTATTTTTTTTCAACTCATCATTAAATTTAAATAGCCATTTGTGGCTGACTGTAAAAACATCATCAACAAACCATAGTGAGTCTGGATTATATTCATCTGTAATTAATCTCAATTCTTCCACAACTTTATTAGGTGACCGCCTTCTGTAAGTTAAACCGTAAACAGCACGGCTGCACCATTTGCAGGTGTAAGGACAGCCTCTCATTGTGCATACAGAAATAGCATCACGATTATATTTGGTTTTCCATGCATTTTGATAATCTTTAATTTGTATTCCCCCCCTGTTTGGAAAAGGCAGTTCATCAATATTTTTTATGAGTGATCTTTCAGGAGTAAAAGTAGCCTTTCCGTTCTGATCAATGTAGCCTATGCTTTTAACATTTTTTAATTCCTTTTTTTGCTCAAGTGCCAGGATCAATTCGTAAAAAGTTTTTTCGCCTTCACCAATTACAACATAGTCTGCACCATTTTTTAAAAAATCTTCTGCGTTGTATCTTACTTCAGGTCCACCTAAAATTATTTTTGATTTTATAAGTTCATTTTTTGATTTTATAAATTTTATTGTTTCCAAAACATTCAGTTTTGTCATCAGGTTAACATAGATTGCCACTAAATCAGGTTTTTCTTCAATTAAACATTTTTTTAATTCTCCTTTTGATGAAAATGTTGTATCGAAGATTTTATTTTTAACTCCTTTTTCATTCAAATAAGCAGAGATGTAAAGAATACCTAGCGGTGGATATGGTTTCATTATCCTAAGTTCTGCAGGATCCTCTTTTAAGAAATACCCATGTGTTAACAAAACTTTCATTTTTTCACAAAATCAATTAAGTAATGATCGGAATAGTTTGAAAGTAAGGACCAATTTGTAACAAACAGTTCCAGCTTTTTAATAAAATTAAATGTTTTGTGTTTTTGGGAGAAGAATTTTTTCAGGTACGAAGGTGGAATAAAAAATCCAACCGGCTTCAATCCAACTCGCTTAAATTCTTTTCCAAAAACTTTATTTATTAGTATCGGGGTGTAGTACTCCGTTAATATCTCTTCCCCGTTCAGCTTCACTTTTACGCTTTTAGTTGATGATCTCCTGAATGCGTTTTTCAAATTTAATTTTAGAGAGAAGTAAAACATTTCCCACCAGCAAAAAGTTGGCATGATTACCATTATTAATCTACCACCGGGTTTCACTAGTCTACTCAACGAGTTTGGGAGTTTAAATAATTCTTCAAATGTTAGACAATTTATTCCACCAAAGTTTGAAAATATCAAGTCGAATTTTTCATCAATATTAACTTCATTAATTTTAGATAAATCAATCGCTTTTGTTTCAATTTTATCATTAAGATTATTTTTCCGTGCTTTTATTTCAGTAACGCGAAGCATATTATCTGATACATCAGTTGCTAATACAGTGTGTCCTTTTTTAGAAAACCAAACAGCATCTTCACCTGTTCCACAATTCAACTCAAGTATTTTCAAGTTATCTTTATCAATTAAAACACTTTCGAGGTAACCCCAAACAATTTCCCTTTGTGCTTTACCAATTTTGGTTTGTGTAAATGTTGCATCATAATTTTCTGCGACAGAATCAAAAGCAGAATTCATTATCAGACTTTTTCTAATCGCCGCAGTTGAATTAAGTCAATTGCAGACATCGGCATGTAGTAAAGGAATGATATTGCAGAACGTATTTTTCGTTTATTAATTTTTAACGGATTTAGAATTATCTTCTTAAGATTAATAATACTTTGTTTTTTTCGGTAAACTTTATGAACATATCTATGCAGCTTTTTATAATAGGATGGCGAAAATGTAGCTTTGTACATAATTGCAAGATCATCTGAATCCGTCCAGTTTGTTTTTTCCTTCAATTGTTCTTTTACCATGTCATAAAATTTTGTTCCCGGTAAGGGATATGAAACAGATATTCCAATTTGTTCTGGCATAAGATCAAGAACCATATTTATTGTTTTTTCAATATCTTCCTTTGTTTCGTGTAAATATCCAAATTGTAAAAAGAAAGCTGTTTGTATTCCATTCTTTTTTAAAAGATGGGTTGCCTCATAAATTTGTTTAACAGTAGTTCCCTTATCCATTGCATCAAGAATTTTTTGCGAGCCTGATTCTGCTCCCAACCAAACTGAGTCAGCACCTGATTCCGCAAGTGCTGCAATTGTATCTTCCTGCAGTAATAAATCTACTCTCGATTGAATTTTGTAATTAAATTTCAAGCATTTTTCTTTTATTATATCTCTGAATTCCTGCACCCAACCGGGCTTCAAACCGAAAATATCATCGCACATCCAGAAGTAATTTACATCGTAATTATTTTGGAGGAACTCAATCTCATCCACAACTCTCTGCGGTGAACGTGAATTATAATGGTTACCGTAAATTGGTTTTGCACACCAATTGCATTTAAAAGGACATCCGCGAGTTGTTGCAATGTTTAAAGAAAAGAAACCATGATTATCCATCCACATTTTTTTATAAGATTGAACATCAACCAAATCCCATGCAGGTTTTGGAAACGAATCCAGGTCTTTTACAATTTGTCGTGTTGCGGTGCGGACAACTTTGCCATTTAATTTATAAGCAAGTCCACCAATTTTTTTAAATATAGTTTCATTTTTATCGAGCGCCACAATTAGTTCTTTCAGAGCTATTTCACCTTCACCCATTAATACAAAATCTACCCCGTGATCAATGTATTTTTCGTAATGATCTGTAGCATCAGCACTTGATGCAATAACTGTCATCCCATTTTGCTTTCCGATTGCTGCCATCTGGAATGCAGCTTCACGCATATTTGTGAGACACATTTTTGTTAAATAATTGAAGCCGTCATCGTAAATAACTAGGTAATCTGGTTTTTCTGTTTTAATAACTGGTATAATTTTTTTTGGCGTGTCAATTAATGCGGTATCGAATAAAGAGACTTCATAACCTGCTTTGCGCATAACTGCGGCTGCGTAAATTGTTCCAAGAGGCGGGTAGGGCTGTTTTGTGGCCCATTGCTTAGGATCGAATTGATAAAAATATGAATGTGTAAAGAGAACTTTTTTCATTTTAGTTAAGAGAAACTTGTAGCTCAGCTTCCAGCACTTTTATTTTTTTATTGAATTCGTGTAAAATTTTTTTCTGAAAAAATTTTGGATGATGTTTTGATTCATTTTTGCTTGATTTAAATGCAATCTTAAATTCTTTAGGATCATATTCACTGTACCTTTTCACGTAATACTTTTCAAACATTTTCATAAAATAATCATCCAGCTTATTGCCAAGCTTCCCTTCAAGAATTTTTTCTAAGGTAGTTTTAAATATTCCTTTTTTTTCTGGCTGAACTGTATCTGTAACTCTTTTAGGAAAATTAGGGTAGAATTGCTTTACCCAGATATTTTTATTGTAAAGTTCATCGTACACTGAAAGTCCGAAAGTAGGAATTAATGTTGTTATCTCTGTTGCAGTAAAAATATTTTTTTCTTCAATTTCAAGATTTTCAGAATCAACAAAATAATTTATGCAGAAAATCCGTCTCGAATTAAGCAGAAATATTTTTTTAAAAATCATCAGCACAGCTCTTGAAAACCACACTCGATTTGGGTGTGTAACAACAAAATAGTCTATGTCTGAATCCTTATTCATAAAACCTTTTGAAATTGAGCCAGAAAGAAGTATCGCACGGATAAAAGGAAATTTCGAAATGAGCCAGGACATGCGTTTCGCGGTTTTAATTCTCTTCGAAGCAATTTTGTTTCCTTTTTCTCTTCTATTTATATACGAGTTGTCATCTTTAAGTAAATAGTATTTTCCTTTAGAATACAAAAGCTTTTTTTCAACAAGATTACTTAGCAATTTTTCAACTTCTACTTCTGAAGTATGATTGATTTTTAAATTATGAAATATTTCTTTTGCAGTTAAAGGATATAAAAATATATCGTAGTAAGCGAGGGTTTTAATTATATTTTTTTCTGGTATAGAAAGAATCAACTGTAAATCTTTATTTTTAGCTATTAAACATAATAGAAAATGCCTGAACTATTTCGCACTTTAACTTAAGAAATTTGCTCAATGTTTCACAAGGGTATTTTAATTCCAATTCATTAAAATAGATATCAGATGCATAACGCTGAATTCTGATCTTTTGTTGATTGCTATGAATAAAGAAGGAAATAAATCTTATCCGGTTTTTTTATATGGACTTACATTTGCTGCACCAATTGTTTATTTAATAACTTTGCAGGAAATGGATAGCCTGCAAAAGCTAATATTTTCTGTACTGGCAATAATAGTTTTTCTATCAACTATTTCTACTGTAAAAAGATCAAAAAAAATTCCGCTGAATACATTTTTATTACTAGTAATTATTATT
>JABDPB010000040.1 GCA_013042995.1 Ignavibacteriaceae bacterium
GTCTATAAACAGATATTTACTACAAAACACGTAAACTCTATTAGTGAGCTACATGAGTTCATTTTTGCAAGCAATATGCCGTTTGCAGTATTCTACTTTATGATAAATATTCCCTATTTAGAAAACAGGAAGTATGATTACAAGTTGCCATTTATTTTTAGCTTAAAAGGAAGAGAAGTATATCATTCTCTATGGAAAGATGTATCGATAAGGAATGTTCCTGAAAGTGATTCGGTAATCTCTAAGTATTTTGAATTTCACCAATACTTTAATGAATTTGAAGATTCAGTTGAAGTTGATTGGGATTTTACTTTTAATAAAGACCTGATAAAAGCTGAAGATTTTGCACTTTTTATTGAAGAGTTTGAAAAATGGGACAAACTGCTTTCTTATGAAATCAGCTTTAAGAAAAGAACCGACTCTTTACATCAATCGGTTAGTGCAAACAGCAAGGATAAAGTTGATAAGACCTTTAATAGTTTAAATGATTCGAATAATGTTTACATTGTCCCAACTATTGTGCATAGTGCTAATGTAGATTCCGAAACAATCGAGAAGATAAAAACAGTATTAGTAGAAAATGTTGAAGCAGTAAATGATAAAGATATAGATAGAGCAATGAACACAGTACACAAGGAGAGTCCGGTAATTGAAAGGTCATTAAAGACATTTGAGGAAATCATCAATAATGAAAATATATCTGTTAAATTTTTTATCGAGGATGTCAAAGTTATTGACGTTGTGAATGGTTGTGCTATTGCTAGTAATACCCTTATTAGCAATGTAAATTACATGTCAAACGAAGCATCATTTCGCTCCCAAGTAATAAATGTACTTATGAAAATTGATGATGGATGGAAAATTTATCAGACTTACCATCAGGTCGATATAACTAGCTGTAATTTATATGATGAATTGGGTTGGTTTTATTACAAAAAAGATAAATACGCAACAGCAATTATTTTTTATGAACTAGCTGCAGCAAATGATTCAAACTGTGATCACGTTTATGGTAATTTAGGATGGAACTACTATCTGACCGGTGATTATAATAAGTGTATCGAAAATTCAGAAAAAGCCGTCCAAAAGGATTCCACAGCCTTGTATGCACACTATAATATTGCTCTGGCCTATTTATGTAATGGAGAGGTAGAAAAAGCAAAATCACTCTATACTGATGTCGTTGAGTTTAACCATACATTAGGACGTGATATTAATGAAGGTGCTATTATTGACTTGAAGGATTTAATTGATAAGGATTTTATGAAGGATGAAGCAGAAACCATTTTAAAAGAAATCTTTAAAGTAAAGGACATTAAGAATCCAATAGAAACAAATAATTTTGGAAGTGGTTCTCCAGCAACAAAGGTAAGTGACTAACCAAAAAACTTAAAACGGAATAAAATTGAAGGCGGCTCAATGAGTCGCCTTTTTTATTTTTTAATTGCTTGCACGGTAATTACTAAATAACAATTTCAAACTTACATTCTTCTATTTTAGCATCCTGTCCCTCTGGTGCCAATGTTGATTTAAATGTTCCACTAAGCTTACCAATAATGTGTAGTGCGTCGTCTATATAGTTAATACTAATAATATCGACCTTCATTGATACAGAATTTATTTCCCAGCTTACCCGCTTTCCTTTATTGTAAACACCATAATGAGCACCTTCGGATTTGTTTTTTTCATTGTTAAGTTCATTTTCATTGAACCATATTGACAAATCCTTTCCCGATTGTGTTTTATTATTTCTTGTATAAATAACAATTCGGGTCCCTTCAAGTGTTTCAGCATCTGGTTTTGAGGATAGTTTATTTAAACCGATTTCAATGGCTACCATCTGTTGGACTGATGAATCATTATATTCCGCTTTAAACCTTAATAGAATGCTCTCTCCCTTTTGAATTGAGGCACTATTAATAGGTAAGCTTATTTTTTCATCATTAAAAACTAAGCTTATGTTTCCCTGGCTATGGCTTTGAGCCAGTGTAAAAGAAGCGATTAAGAATAAGAATAAAATCATCTTTTTCATTTCTTACCTCTTTACCATACTTATCAGAATACAATGACAAGTAGTTCTTCCATTAGAGCTCTGAGATCTAACGACCTCTTCAGCTTCAAAATAAACTTTATCACCTTCCTTAAAACCCAAGTCACCAGGTGTATTACCGCCGTAAGTTCCAAACATATAATGGACAGAAATGCCAACTCGAACGATTGAAGAAGTATAAACTGTTCCGTGTTTACTAATAATTATTTTCTCGGGCTCAGTTGGTGTCTTTTCGCATCCAATTACAACAACTATAAGCACTAATAAAACTAAAAATTTCATCTCACACCTCATTTAATTTTTTTTAATCTTCCGGGTTCAAACAATGGGTAACGCGAATATGAACTTAATCCCTCGAGTTCATCTTCTGTAAACGGTTCTACTACTTCATCCGGTGTTGATGTGAGTATTCCAATCAACACACCTGCCGCTAGGCAAATACCTGTGGATATTCCTATGTAGCGTAGGTTTTCCCGAGTGGTTCCAATATTGGAAAATATGTTACTAGAACTTGGTTGATTTACGGCATATATTATAGCACCTGCCAGTAAAGAAGCTAATAACCCTATCCCAAGACCCAAAGCAAGATTTGAATTTCCTTTAATAGTAAGTTTATTTACCTCAGAGTTTTTAGCTGTTGTAATACAATCCAGATTAGTCAAATCTTCATCACAATCAGGTTTTAAAATTACCAGTGAGTTTTCACGTACGGACAACAATTCACCAGATATTAGCTCACCACCTTCGTTGTATATGTTTATTTGTGAACCTCTTCTATAGTCAGATGGTTGAATATTGATTGCACTTTCAGGATGCTCATGATCCAATGCGTATCTGGCATAAATATGATAGTTCAGAGATTCCAGATTCTTATAGTTTTTAATAAGTGTGTCTCTTTGCTGACCATCCAGAGTATATTTAACATCAGCACTCAGGGAACTATCGGGATTGAGATAGAAAACAGCTGTCTGAAATCCTGCAATATCTGGAAAAAGTATATAGTAATCCCTTTCTTTTAGTGATAAAGTATCTCCAATCAAGGGATTGACTATAATAGGTGTTCCATTGCTCTGGCCAGAAGTCACTGATGCTTTCAACAAAATAAGAATAAGTGTTAGAATCAAGAAGTAGATATTTTTCATCTCGAATCCTCTCCACTTTTATTGGTTATTGTAATAAACTCTCAATGCTATAAGTAATAATACTCGCTTCTCCAGCATTTCTACTAAATCCAGAATAAATATAAGATTTATTCCAGGTGTAGATGTCAATGAATTGTCATGATTCTGTAAAAAATAATTTTATTGATTGCGAATTGTTAAGAGTTGATTGTGCGGTAATTATATTTTTTGCAATTTATTATTGGAGTTATTCTCTACACCATAGGAGGCGGTTGTAGAGCGGATTACGGTACTTTCCAGATTATTCTTACCTTTTTCTTTCTTCCTTTGGTTAGGGGATTAAACTATTCAGTTCAATAAATGAATTATACAAACTAAACCTTGTAAATGATTACAATCATTTTACAATCTCTTGACATTTCCATGACAATTGAAGATGAATTAAATCGCAATTTGGGTAAAGCAGATTTAAGTCTGTAACAAATATTTTCACAATAAAAGGGAGATGCACAATGATTAAATCTTTTCTTTGTTTTACAATAGTTTTTCTTTTCACAGTGTTTAATAACAATGCTGTAGCTCAAGGTGATATTCTCACAATTCTTCATTTTAATGATTCACACTCAACACTTTCGCCCTTAGGTCCGCGAACCAGTTCGCTTGAAGGCACACAGGGTGGAATGCCGCGTGTTGCATCTGTAATTGGTTTAACACAAGCGACCGAACCAAATGTTTTGTTGCTTCATGCGGGGGATGTTTCAATTGGTGATTTATTTTTCACTAAATACTTCGCTGCTGCAGAATTTCAATTAATGCATTCACTTGGATTTGAAGCGATGGCAGTTGGTAACCACGAATTTGATTTAACACCGGATGCCCTGCTTGGTGCACTTGCATCATCATTTCCACCTGGCAGCGGGTTTCCGCTTATTTCTTCAAATTTAATTTTTAATGGATCATTATTGTTGCTTGAAGAATATATAGAGCCTTACACGGTCATTCAAAAAGGACCTGTAAAAGTTGGTATTTTTAGCTTACTCACTCCGGAAACAAATGTCTTTTCACAACCAGCCCCGATAATTGTTTCGGATGCAATAGTTGAAAAGGCTGCAGAAATGGTTACAACTCTAAGCATGTTCGATTGTGATGTAATCATTTTACTCTCACACCTTGGTGTAAATCTCGATCAGGTTGTTGCATCGTACGTGCCTGGAATTGACGTAATAATCAGCGGGCACGATCATTACAAATTTGAATCACCTTTAACAATTACTGATCCATTGGGCGGAACTACATTACTAGTTCAAGCCCGATCGAATTATATGTATGCAGGCAAAATGAAATTAGAGATAGATGGAGATGATGTTCAATTACTTGATTATCAATTAATACATCTTGATGAGTCAATTCCCGAAGAACCTACAGTTAAAGCGGTTGTTGATAACCTGATTGCAGGAATAGAAGCAACTTATGGTCCGGTTTATTCACAGCAGATGGGTTATGCAAATGCTTTCTTTGAAGAAGAAGCGACTGATTTAATGAAACTCGGCGCACACGATACTCCAATTGGAAACTTAGTGACTGATGCTTTCAAAACAACATTTGTGACAGATATTGCAATTCAGGCTGGCGGTTCAACAGCACTACCGCTTTGGGAAGGTCCATTAGTTGGAGCCGATGTTTATAGAGTTAACGGCTATGGCTTTAATACCATTAATGGTTTGGGTTTCCAGATGGTTACTTTCGATATCGAAGGACAGTATCTACTTGGAGGATTGGAATTTGGACTTTCGGAAATTGAAAAGAATGATGAATTCCTCATTCAGGTTTCCGGTATGCAATACTTCTATGATGGTTCCCAGCCATCTTTTGCCAGATTAAAAGGTGTCTTAGTAAATGAAGCGCCAATTGATCCCACTGCAACTTATTCAGTTGCAGCAAGTGAATCTGTTATTATGATCCTTGATTATCTCGGCTTGCCATACTCAAACGTTCAGCTTTATGAAGGTGTAACAGAATTTCAGGTTGTAGCTGATTATATAATTAATCAGGGTGGATTTATTCATCCAAAAAAACTTGGAAGAATTTTAAATGTAGGCGATCAGGAATCAAGAGGAATGCTTTATGCAGGTGGATGGATAAATTCCGAATCAGGATTCTATTTGCCCGATCCTTCTGTAACTGGAAGAGCATTCTTCACAATAAAATTGCGTAATAAGTTTACCTCCGGCGAACCGGCTGGAAAAGTCAGGTTTAATCTTCGCAAAGCTAACTTTAGATTTAGAAGCACTGAGTGTGAATGGTTATTAATTGAAAACTCATTTGCAACGGTTGTTGGAAAAGGAAAAGTAAATGGAACAGACAACTATGGATTTCTTTTAACTGCCCAAAGTGAGATAGAAGGAATGGAATGTCCGCAAGGCGGAGTAAGAATTATAATTTGGGATAGTGATGAAAATATTGTCTACGATAACCTTTTACCGCAAAATATGAATGGTTGGATATTTATTAGAAATATTATTGGCAACGAAGAGAACACAATTGCTAAAACGGAAGATGAAAACTTAACTCTTCCGGTTGAATATGCACTGGAACAAAATTATCCCAATCCGTTTAACCCGACAACAACAATAAAATATTCAATTCCGGAAACTGGAAATGTCGAGTTGAAGGTTTATGATATTATCGGAAATGAAGTTGCAATTCTTGTTGATGAAACAAAAGCACCCGGCAGCTACGAAACACCTTTTGATGCTTCTAAGCTTGCCAGTGGTATTTACATCTATTCACTAAGAGCTGCAAATTTTGTTCAGACTAAGAAAATGATATTAATGAAGTAGTAATATTATTTTGAGCCTTCCGGATGGAAGGCTCATATCCTCTAGAGGTTTTATGAAAGTAATAATATATGCAATATTAAACTTGACTATTTTCTCATCTAGTCTGTTTTCTCAGGATAAAGACAGCCTAATCCAACTCTATCCCGGTTTAGGTGATACAATAGATCAATTTGATAGAAACTATTTTGAACTATTTCAGAACATTGATGGGTTCAATAGTGCAGTGTTTTATACAAGGAATAATGAGCAAGTGATTTCTAAAGTTTCATATCTAAAAAATGAAGAGTTAAAAGACACAGTAATTGCTCAGCCACTTTCAAAATTAGAAAGCATTAGAACAATGGTTGAGTTAATTGATTGGCAAAGCAACAAACGAGTGGAATATGCAGAGGAGTTTGTCTTAGTTACTAAAGACAGCAGCATATATGAAGCAGAGTTGGTTATGTTCAGCAGGAGCCATCTTTATTTTGATTCTGATATAAATTATATCACTGATGATTATTTGAATTGGAAATTTAAAGTTCCTATTGAATCTGTGGAGAATTTAAGTTTAGCTGGCAGCACTGCCTGGAGTTCTGCCGGCTGGGGTGCAGGAATAGGATTATTACTTGGAACAGGTGCAGCTGGAGCTGTGTCAGGAGGGTCTTCAAATATAGTGTCAAGTTCAGCGGTTGGTGGTGCCTCAATGATTTTATTCGGCTTAGTTGGTGGAGTGATTGGATTAGTCTTAGGCATAGCAAGTGAATCAGAGGATACTGTTTTTAATATCAACTCTCAAGAGGATCTTATTCAGCTAAAAAAATATGCAAAATATTACTATCAGTATGATCAATCTGTTGAAGATGAATATGTCGAACTCAATTAATAAAAATTCATCGGAGGGGATCTTATGAAAAAGGTTACTTATTTATTAGCTCTTATCATAATTTTTGCTAGTAGCTTAGCCGCACAGGAGAGGGACAGCTTAATCCAACTTTACCCCGGGCTTGGCGATACAGTAGATCATTTCGATGCGAACTATTATGAACTGTTCAAAAACATCGATGGTTTTGAACAAGCTGTATTTTATATCAGAAACAATCAGAGACTGGTATCAAAAGTGACATATTCTGAAAATGGTTTATCCAATGATACTACTTTTGTTCAACCACTGTCTGCACTGGATGATGTGAGAAATAATATTGCAGAAATAGAAAAAGAAAATGAGAAAAAATATAAATCACCAAGAGAATTTATTATTGAAACAAAAAATGGAACCGAATATCTCTGTGAGATAAAAATGTTTAGCAGGGATGAAATTTATTTCAGCACTGAAGAAACAGTTTTAACCAGTTCATTAGACAATTCTAAATTTAAGCTCAATCATTCAGATATTGTAAGAATAAACCTGTTAGGCGAAAAAAATACTCTGAGTTGTATGGGATATGGAGCACTTGTTGGATTAGGTGTTGGTTTGGTTGCAGCTCTTGCTTTCAGCTCAGGTAGATATATTGAACTTCAATATGCATTAGGAATTTCTTTATTTACAGTTGTTGGAGGACTTGGCGGTCTAATATTCGGACTTGCGTCACCAAGTGGTGATGAAGAATTCATAATAGATTATCAAAACGATCTAATACAATTAAAGCCTTTTGTAAAATACTATTTTAGGCACAATGAATCTCTTGAAGAGCAATATGTTGAAGTAAAATAAACAATCATAATAGCTTTAAACTAAAATGAAATTAAAAATTATAACTGCTTCAGTTGTATTAATTAGCAATCTCATCTTTTGCCAGGACATTGGGATAGATTTTAATGTTGGATACACTAAATTAAAAATGAATCAGGTAAATGAGTATTTGTATAATTTTGATCTTGTTGATGCAGGGAGTCAATTATATAATCCCAGTAAGTATAACAAGATTGGGATGTCCCTCTGTTTCGAGCTGGGAGTTTCTGCAAGGTTTTCTCAATTCAAATTTGGGATATCAGGAAATTATTTCTCATCAAATGGATTATGGGAATCCCGAGATACAATAAGGGCGATTAACCACAATATTGATGTATCATCTATCGAGATAGTTGCTTCTGCGGGATACAGTGTCCCAATTTACAAAACTGCTTTTGTATTGCTGGAAGGGGGAATAGGATATGGTTTTGCATCATCAGAAATTATGTACATTACTAAATCATACCCTTCATACAATGAAGTCGAAAATATAAATACGATTTGAATGGAGGCTACTTTACTGCAAGATTGCGAGGAGGATTTGAAGCAAAACTTAAATGGTTGTTGCTTCGATTTGTTTTTGGATACAGGTATGCAAATCCGGTAGTATTAAAAGGCGAAAGTATTATAAACGGTGAAAAGAATGAAAATCAAGCAGTGTTAGACAAGAGTGGAGATGAATTAAAATTTGATTTTTCAGGGATTCAATATGTATGGGGAATTAGTGTTTTGCTGTAAGGTAGCATATTAAAAATTGAGGTGAAATTATGAAAAAAGTAATAGTCATAATAACAATTATATCTTTATTGAATTTAATTGGCTATTACTCTTACCAAAAGTTATCCAGGGAGGAACTCAGCCGCTTAGAAGAAAATAGAAGAATACAGGTTATTAACAAGAGTAAATATAGTAATGAATTTAATACCAATAGAGGAGAAAGAGAATGAAAATTTCACAACTATTTTACGTTATAATTTTTACACTTATTTCTTCACTCAGTTATAGTCAATCAATTGGATTTACAGCTGGTTATGGCTTTATAAATATGGGTGAGGTTAATTCAGATTTGAAAACATCTTATACTTCTTTTGCAAGCTTTGGTGCATTTTCTTCTCCCCCCAAAGAATTAAATGGGAATTTATTTCTGGAAGGCAGCGTCAAGTTTGGCATTGCGAACTTTAATTTAGGAGTGAGTGGAAACTACATATCATCGACTGGTAGTTTTAGCTACAGTGACGAAGTGGGTTTTTTTGAAGAAAATTATGATGTAAGTACTGCAGAGGTAGTAGGTCTGGTTGAAATACTGATTGTTGAGAGATCAATTGTTCAACCATTTCTTCAACTAGCGGCAGGAGTAGGTTTTGCAAAAGCTGAACACATAGGTGCTTTAAGAATATATTCTGACCCATCTTTTGATCTAGATGTCAAAAATACAGTTGAAGGATCTTATTTTGCCGGCAGAATCAAAGGAGGATTACAATTTCTGGTTCAAAATTTTGTTTTTGAGATTGGTCTCGGGTATAGGATAGCAAACGCTGGAGAATTGGTAGGTGAACACGTTGAGAATGGAGTGACATATAAAGATATGCCGGTTAGGGATATAAATGGTAATGATATTGAGTTTGACTATTCGGGAGTCTTTCTGACTGGAGGAATATCAATTATGATACTATAGCAAATTGTGAACTAAATAAGTGTTTTAATATTTCTAAAAATTTGAATCAATCTATGATAGACAGAAATGGGGATGAGTTGAAATTTGATTTTTCAGGGATTCAATATGTATGGGGAATCAGTGTTTTACTAGAGAGTAGTAAATTAAACTTTAAGGTAAAATAATGAACAAAATAGTAATTGTAATAACAATTATATCTATGTTAAATTTAATTGGTTGCTACTCTTACCAGACAATAACAAAGGATGAACTGAGTCAAGCGGAAGAGTATAAAGATTTACAGGTTATAACAAAGAATAAATATGTTTATGAATTTGATGAAGGTAATTACACATTTAGTGAAGATTCAATTTATGGCTATGGTAATTTTAAGTTAATGAAGGGTAAAAGGGTTTATGAAAATTATGAGGGGGGTATAAAATTTGAAGATATAGAAAAACTAAAGATGGATGGATTTGATTTGGTAACAACAATATTAGCTATTGCAATTCCAGTTGCTGTAATTATTATAGCTGCAGCAAGTTTTAACCCTTTAGGAGATGGTCAAATATTCTCAGAAAAATAGATTTGATTTGTTGGCGAATTATTATACATAAGTTAACTTAAATAACGGTTGGTAACCAAAGAGCAAATAAGAGAAGGGTTTTGATGAAATAAAAGTTAAGAAATAATATTAATTCACAATAATTAGGACTACATCTCAAATGAGTTTAGCAAATATAAGTTTCCATCTAATGCTCTTGATTATGATTTATTTTGCGGGTTGCAGTTCATCTACTCCTCGTAAAGAACTTCCAATTGTGAAACTTAGTAAGAATTCTGATTTTGCAAGTAAAGATACAATTACAGTTTTTGTTTATCCACAAAGTAGAGACAAACACAATGAGACTTATCTTCAGGTAGTTCAAATGGACCTGCAATGCAAGGGATATAAAACTATAAACGCTAACCGGTTACTGTTAGACAAAAATGATTTTATTGAAGGGAATAGCTATAGAGAATTAGTGGATGCATTGATAGCCAAAGATTATCTACCTTCTAGCGATATAGTACTGATAGCCCGTCCAATTTGGGAAAGGATTTATCTTTCCCTAAACAATTTAGCAGAGTCTCCTGACGAACAAGATTTAGAGAATGAAAGACGAATATTTGTTGAGCGCTTATCAAGTTATGTAGCTTTATATTATCCAAATTTGCATGAACCAATTTTAAGCTTTATTGCCTGTGATACAACCTATTTGTATTCCGACAGTGATCATTTAGGTCAATTATATAAAGAACTTCCTTGGATGTTAGTTGCTAAACAATTGACAAAAGGATTTAAAGATATTCCGATTTGCCGGATTGTTGATAATTCTACAACAGACTATCAATTTAATGTAAGTCTTTGGGTTGATGAATCTTATAGAGCGAAGTTTCCTGAAACATGGAAAGATAGACTGAATCTACGCTTTCTATTTGCTAACGATATTCTGCGTTCACAGTTTAATATCGAATTGAAAGTTACCAATTACAATGAATGGAAATCAAGGTTCGATACGGAAATGGAAGAAACACTCATAAGACTTAAGGAAACTATTATATTAAAACCGGATGAATTCGTTTTGGGTATAACTCTCAACAAGGAACTGAGAACAAACTGGACTGAAAAATCATATATAGGTTTTGCAACCCTACTCGGGGAACATGCAGCAATTACAGGTCAACCTTCCTTTCCTGAAGTTGCAGAGCATTGGAATCCTATTGAAGAAGCTATTACTATAGTGCACGAAGTTGGTCATTTATTTGGTGCAATACACGTTCCAGATGAAAGTTCCATTATGTATCCGACTTCTGGTTTTCTCTCTTATGAATTTGATAGTGTCAACAAACAAATAATTGAATCAACTAAAAATAACTTCTTTAAACTAGATAGAAAGAAAAGAGCTCATAATTATATTAAAAAACTTATAGATCTTAGAAATATTCCAGATAGTAATTCAACACCAATTCTTTCTTCGATTACAAGCAGCTTCCTTGGCTTGTGTTTGCAGGATTCACTGATTTTCAATGACATCGATAAGTTAGATTCTCTTTTAGTAGAGATGATTTATGATTCGGTATATATATATGGTGTATTGGGTTACATGCTATTCTATCAAAGTGAATTTGAAAAAGCTGAAGTTGTCTTTAAAAAAGCAATTGATTATGATTCTAATTTTGCAGAGGCACATTGGTATCTTAGTCAAGTTTACAAACAAACCCACGACAAAAGACGAGCAAAGATACATAGAAGAATCGCTGAAAGATATAGTGTCAACAATTGGTTATTGGATATAAAATAAAAAAATATGTGATGGTGTTAATTAAGTAATTTATATTTACTAAAAACCACTTTGGGAGAATTTATGTTTGTAATTTTTGGATTGCGTGAAAAAGAAATAAATGTTCAGCAAAATCAAAAATATAAATGTCCAACATGTGGTGAAGATGGCTGTTCATTTTTTTTCTCAATAAAATATGTGCACATCTTTTGGATTCCTGCATTTCCCTATGGAAAACAAATAGTTTCTTATTGTGAAAATTGTCAGGCTTCATTTGAGAACAAACATATTCCTCAACCATTGCAAATGGAACTTGATATACTAAAACCAAAATTTAAAACTCCTATCTACATATTTTCAGCAACATTCCTTGTAATACTCCTTATACTTTATGCATTAATCATTGGAGTTAAACCAAGGAGTTATAATTATCTGCCTGGCCATAGAGATGCCGATGGGGCAACAACATATCTCTACCCATCAGGTAAAAAGGAGGCATCAGGAAACATAATTAATGGTGAAATGCACGGCAAGTGGACTGTTTGGTATGAGAACGGAGAGATTGAGGCAATTCAATTTTATAATAGAGGATTTGAAGACAGTGATTGGACGTTTTATTATGATGATGGAGCAATTGCTGAGATAAGGGAATATCAGAATGGAATAGCTCAGGGAAAATGGTCTTTTTTTTACAAAAATGGACAACTCCAGAGTGAAGTAGTGTATGATCAGAACCGCAAAAACGGTAAGTGTACTATATACTTTGAAAATGGTAATAAATGTGAAGAAGGTAAATACATTAATAATTCTGAGGATGGAGATTGGAATTTTTGGTATCCCGATGGACAGTTATATGTAAAGGGGCAATATAGTGAAGGAAAGAAAGTTGGAATATGGAAGGCATGGTTTGAAAATGGAGAATTAAATTCTATAACTGACTATTCAGATTTTGAAGGAAAAACTATTGAGTTATTTGACGAAAATGGGAAACAAGTGGTTAATGATGGGGAAGGTGATTATAGTGAACACTATGATAATGGAAGGCCAAAAGAAGAAGGGAGATTTACTGATGGTAAGTATTATATATTAAATACCTGGACTAAAGATGGTAAGCCAATGGTGAAAGAAGGGAGTGGTTATCAAATATTCAAAACGTATGATGGCAGGACTGTAATGGAAGGAAATTACGTTAACAGTATGAAAGATGGAACTTGGAAATTATATTCAGAAAAAGGGAAATTGCTACAGAAATCTACTTATAAAAATGGAAAACTAAATGGCGAATCCGTTTATTATTATGATTCAGGTGAAATAAATTGCGAAGGGGATTTTATTGATAATAAAAAAGATGGATTGTGGACGTGGTATTTTACTGATGGTTCAAAAGATTCACAAGTACGTTATAATAATGGGAAAAAAGAAGGAAGACAATTTTTCTACTCAGCTATCACAGGAAAAATTGTTAAAAGAGAACACTATAAAGATGGTGAATTGGTAACCCGATAATTAACATCTAAAGAAAAAATATTAAAGCATATTCGTGGAAAGGGACCTATAACTATCCTCCAAAATCAAAGTAAATTACTTGCCAAATAAAAACTGTAGCTAATTACTAAGTTTATTTTTCTTGATAATTAAACTTTTTTTATAAAATTTAATTGTAGAATATTTTCATTTCTTCAACAGAGGGAGGCTTCAAATGAAAACTAAAATAATTCTTTCCGTGTTGTGTTTGCTTTTTATCTCAGGTGCTTTTACTGAAGGATGTGAAGAAGAAGATTTATCACCCAATTATATTAATGTTAATGTTACTGTTGTAGCTCGTGTTGTCGAGGGAGATTTAAATAGTCCTGAAGAGTGTACTGCTATTTGTAAAAATAGAGCTATTAAAGTTTTTGTTCAAAAAGCTCAGGGTGAATTCCAGGAAGAAATAGGCGTCACGGACGATGCGTGTACATTCAATCCCACCAGGACTTTTTCCTTTCAATTATATAAAGAACAACGGATTGATGCAAAAGTTTATGTTGAAAATGTTCCTCCAGGATATGAGCACATCGCTGGATCGCAGCGACTTGAATGGAGTGAAGTCACTAGATATAAGGAAATGGGAGAAACATATTTTTGGACGACATATGTAGATGCACATTTGAAGCCAAATCCAAATTAATATTAATAAGTGATGAATAAGATTACTATTATCATCCTATTAGCACTTTTTGTTTTAAGCTGCAAGTCTACAAAGGATGAACCTAATTACATTTCCCCAGAAACTTCTGTAAGTGATAAGCAATTCAATTTTCATATTGTAGATGATGGCATATGGCGCTCTGCACAACCTTCAACAGAATCAATAGCTGTTATGAAGAAGCATGGTTTAAAAACAATTATAAACCTGCGTGGGAGTGAAGAAAATCATCTGTGGGAAAGCAGAATTAGCGATAGTCTTGGCATTCAATATTTTTATATACCTATGGATGGAAGAGAAGACCCTGATACAGCTGATTTAAATGAGATTTTAAAAATAATTGAAGATGAGCGAAACCAACCTGTAATGTATCATTGCTTGGGCGGGAAGGACCGCACAGGAATTGTTACAGCAGTCTATCGACTAAAAAATTCTGAAGTTGAATTTGAAGAAGTGCATAAAGAAATGTTGATGTATGGTTACAATGAAGAAGAATTCCCACACCTGGCTGAATTTGTTAAAAACTGGAGGGAAAAATATGGGCAACAACTTGAGTTAGAAGAATAATAATTAAAGTAAATTGCTAGCCAGCTCAGCCAGTGCGCTCCGCTCGCCTTTTTCCAAATTTATATGTGCGTAAATATTCTGCCCTTTAAAACGGTCTATCAAATAAGATAATCCATTCGACTGCCCATCTAAATATGGATGGTCTATTTGATAAACATCGCCTGTAAAAACAATCTTAGAACCTTCGCCTGCACGGGTAATAATCGTTTTAATTTCATGCGGTGTTAAATTTTGTGCCTCATCAACAATAAAGAAAATTCTCTGTAAGCTTCTTCCTCTTATATAAGAAAGTGGTTCGATAACAAGTTTTTCTTCCTTGATTAATGAATCAATTAGCTGATGATTTCTATCTGTTTCAGGAAATTGATCCTGTATTACTTTTAAATTATCCCACAGTGGAGTCATATAAGGTGCAAGCTTGCTTTCAACATCACCGGGCAGAAAGCCAATATCTTTGTTGCTAAGCGGTACAATTGGACGTGCAACAAAAATTTGCCTGTAGTGTTTTCTTATATGCAATGCGCTTGCAAGCGCAAGCAGAGTTTTTCCGGTTCCTGCCTTTCCAGTTAGTGAAACCAATTGAATTTCGTTATTTCCAAGTGCATCCACTGCAAAAGTCTGCTCAGCATTACGTGGTGTTATTCCATAAATAACATTTTTATCAACTTTCCGTAAATGTTCTTTTGATTGATCAAGATTAGCCAGTACCGAGCGGTTTCCGTTTCTCAAAATAAAGTATTTGTTCGCAAGTGCTTCACCGTTTAATCTATCAATTAAAGGCTCAGCAGGTACTTCAAACGGAGGCTGAAAAAGTTCTATGATTTTATCATCATCAAAATCTTCAATTACCTGTTTACCGCTGTAAAGTTCTTCGATGCTGCTAACGCGGTCGGTCGTATAATCCTCTGCAGGAATACCAAGAGCTTTGGCCTTCATTCTTAGGTTAACATCTTTGGAAACAAGAATAATAGAATTTATCTCACTGTATTTTTTTTGCCATTCTAATGCAACACCAAGCACCCGGTGATCAGGATTATCTTCCTTAAAAATTTCTTTTATTTCCTGTGAAAGTCCACGTGAAATTGCAATGCGTAATTGTCCTCTTCCTTCACCCATAGAAACGCCACCGTTAAAAATATCTTCACCGGTAAGTGAATCGAGTGTACGTGTAAATTCTCTTGCATTTAAATTTATTACCTGGCTGCCTCTTTTAAATTGATCGAGCTCTTCTAAAACGGTAAGAGGAATTACAACATCATTTTCCTGGAACTGATGAATGCAGGAAGAATCGTGAAGAATTACATTTGTATCTAGTATAAAAATTTTGTGTTTTTTATTCATTTAATAACTGTGGAATAATTGTAAAAGGGTGATGCTTTACGGAATGGAGGAAAATTAATTAAAAACAATAATTTTATCTTCAAAATTTCCTTTTGATAAGATCGAAGAATTCTGCCATGCAATAAAGGAAAATATTAATTAAAAATCCAGAAAAGAAAATTAACTTATAGCTAAGAGAATATTGTTGCAAAATGCTGGTATGAGAATCAATAATAAATGTTAGGAATGAAAAAGTTATGAATTCAGTTTTAATCCATCTAGTATCGTAAAGCCAAAAATTCAAATCTGTTCATTTTCCTTTGAGGATGATCGCATAATTTTTTTAAAGAACTTTCGAACAGCATGATTATCCATTATCGTTATTTTTTGCCCAATAAGTTGTATTTAGATTGTCTGGCCTTCCATCTTTCTCTGGCATATTTCTGCATATCTGCCACAGTATCTCTTTCGTCAACTATTTCAAGTCCTAACAAAGTTTCAATTATATCTTCCATTGTAACAATACCATCAACCCCACCATATTCATCCACAATAAGAGCAATATGTTCTTTTTTATCCAGAAGTTCTTCCCACATTGAAAATAATGTAAGAGAATTAGGAGCTACAATAATTTCTCTTTTAACATCTTTTAATTTTTTATCGTTATTATCTTCAGCTAATTTTTCAAATAGAGTCTGTCTGATCACATATCCTGTTATGTTCTCGTCATTTTCTGAATATACCGGAATTCGTGAAAATTTTAAGTAATCCTTACTTTCTAAAAATTCTTTAAGATTTAAATTTTCATCTGCAGCAACCACCACAACTCTCGGGGTTAAAATCTCTTTCACTTTGACTTTTTTTAGTTTCAGTAAATTCTGTATTATCTTATCTTCTTTTTCTGAAAAAATCCCTTCATCCGTACCAATACTTGCTAGAGCTGCAATTTCTTCCCTGCTGGTTGTCAATTCCTTTTTGTTTTTTGAAAATATTTTGGTGATATAAGATGAGACTATAACCAGAGGATATGTAATGAAGATTGTTATCCTTATTAATAGTGATGATACCTTTGCTAACCTTCTCCAATATCTTGCCCCTACTGTTTTTGGAATAATTTCAGTGATGAGTAAAATCAAAATAGTTAAAATTGCAGAGACTATTCCGAAAGAAGCTTCGCCAAAAACCTTAACAGCCTGTGCACCAACACCTGCTGCTCCAACTGTATGGGCAACAGTATTTAATGATAAAATAGCCGATAAAGGTTTATCTATATTAGCCTTTAAATCGATAAATGAATCTGCCCACTTATTTCCCTTGTCTTGATTGACCATCAGAAACGATTGGGGCGTAGAAAGAAGTACTGACTCCATTATTGAGCATAGAAACGATACAACCAAGGCAAGAAATAAATATACAAATAGAAGAATCATACTGTTTTAATCATTTATAGAAGTTATCAATTTGAGTTTATTTGTTTCATATTTTATTATCTAAACATTTAATTACTGCGATAATTCAAATTCGCTAATTAACAACGGATAGAATCTTTTTTCATATCCTTTAATAAATCAAAATAATTTAAATAGAAGCTTACATTTCATTAATTATTTGATTTAAGGTTGAACTTGGCCGCATAACTTCTTCAACTTCCTTTTCATCTGGTAAATAATATCCTCCTAAATCAACAGGCTTACCTTGAATGGAAACTAATTCGTTAGTGATTTTCTCTTCTTTTTTGGAAAGCTCTTTATACATTCTTGAAAACCGTTCTTTCATTTCTGTATCGTCATTCTGTTCTACTAAAGCATTAGCCCAATACAGTGTGAGATAAAACGTGCTGCCCCTGTTATCAATTTCCCCAGATTTACGTGAAGGCATTCTTCCGTTCTCAAGATATTTCCCGATTGCTGTATCTAGAGTCTCAGCTAAAACCTTTGCTTTAGCATTTCTGGATTTTTCAGCGATCATTTCCAATGCAGGAACGAGGGCACAGTATTCTCCCAGCGAATCCCATCTCAAATGGTTTTCTTTCACCAACTGCTGAACGTGCTTTGGAGCAGAACCGCCGGCACCGGTTTCAAATAAACCGCCGCCTTTTAATAATGGAACTATCGAAAGCATTCTTGCACTGGTTCCTAATTCAAGAATAGGGAAGAGGTCGGTGAGATAATCACGAAGTACATTTCCTGTAACAGCAATTGTATCCAATCCTTTTCTTGTTCTCTGAAGAGTGTATTTCATTGCATCTATAGGTTTGAGGATTTTTAGTTCGAGTCCGTCAGTTTTATGCTCAGGTAGATACTTTTTAACCTTTGCAATAATTTCTCTGTCGTGCGCCCTGTTCTCATCAAGCCAGAAAATAGCGGGAGTTTTAGAAGTTCTTGCTCTGTTTACTGCAAGTTTTACCCAGTCTTTTATTGATTCGTCTTTAGCCTGGCACATTCTGAAGATGTCTCCGGTTTCAACCTGCTGTTCCAGTAATGATTTTCCTTCAGAATTTACAACACGAATTTTTCCTTCACCTTTTGCTTCAAAAGTTTTGTCGTGTGAGCCGTACTCTTCCGCTTTCTTTGCCATAAGACCAACATTGGAAACAGCTCCCATGGTAGTTGGATCAAATTGTCCTTTTGCTTTTACATCTTCAATAATTTCACCATACATTGTTGAGTAACAGCGATCTGGGATCATAGCAATACAATCCTGCAGTTCATCTTTATCATTCCACATTTTACCTCCATCGCGAACAACGTTTGGCATAGATGCATCAACAATAATATCATTCGGAACGTG
Organism: Ignavibacteriaceae bacterium; assembly: GCA_013042995.1. Classification (GTDB taxonomy): domain Bacteria; phylum Bacteroidota; class Ignavibacteria; order Ignavibacteriales; family Ignavibacteriaceae; genus IGN2. The sequence continues at coordinate 18,563 of JABDPB010000040.1, forward strand.
AAGATTTGTTTTCCCGATTCTTGAATCAACCATTGCAAGTTGAGGTCTGCTTTCATAAACTTTGTTGATGTCATTCTCGATCTCTTTTCTTTTTTCATCCGGCAGCTTTTTCAGTTTTTCCAGAATATCCATCAAACCATAATTTGGGTTGGCACCGATATCTTTAAGAGTATCAGCATGTTTTTCCAGAGCATCTTTATAATAAACGGAAACCGCATGACCAAACATTATCGGGTCGGAAACTTTCATCATTGTAGCTTTTAAATGAAGAGAAAGTAGTACGCCATATTTATTAGCGGTATCGATTTGTTCAGTGTAGAATTTTCTAAGTTCTTTTATATTCATAACAGAGGTGTCAATCACTTCATCTTGCAGGAGCTTAAGATTTTCTTTGAGGGTTACGGTCTTTCGATCCTTATCAACAAATTCAATCTTAACTACATCCTCTGTATCGAGTGTCATAGATTTTTCAGAGCCGTAAAAATCTTTTTGTTTCATATGAGCAACCCGGCATTTTGAACCCAATTCAGGCCACTGCTTCATCATTTTATGAGGATGTTTCTGCGCAAACTTTTTAACTGAAGTAGCAGCACGTCTGTCGGAGTTTCCTTCACGAAGAACCGGATTTACTGCAGAACCAAGTACTTTTGAAAATCTTTCCTTTAACTTTTTCTCGTCTTCGTTTTTTGGTTCATCAGGATAATCAGGAATATTGTATCCATTTTCCCGTAATTCTTTTATTGCAGCATGAAGCTGTGGAATGGAAGCACTTATATTTGGAAGCTTAATAATGATTGTACCAGGATTTTGAGTTAGTTTGCCAAGTTCACTTAAATAATCAGGAATTTTTTGTTCTTCAGTCAGGTTTTCAGGAAAGTTTGCAATTATTCTTCCTGCCAATGAAATATCCTTTAATGCAAGTTCAATACCGGTGTCTTTGAAAAAAGAATTTAAAATCGGCATCAAGCTGTATGATGCTAAGGCCGGAGCTTCGTCAATCTTTGTCCAATTAATTTTGGTGTTCATTTATTTTCCTGCTTGAATAATCAATAAAAGTGAGTTTTTAGAGTAATTTTAAAGATACTGAATCTTGTATAATTATGGAAAAAATAATCTTTTCCTGAGTTTGATAAAAGTATTTGTGCAGAGAGACGTCAGAATTTGTTCTATAGATTTAATATTTAGCTAACCCCCAAAAGTGTTTTTTACACGAACAGAGTTTTTAAGATATAGCTTCCAAATAAAAACATACAAAACAGAGTAGACAGTTTCTCTGATCATATTCCCAATTAATCCAACTATCTCAGTACTGAACTTAATATTATAAATAGAATAAAAAAGAAAAATCAGAAGAGAAGTGATTATTACATATACTAGCAACACGTTAAGAAATGAATTTGCTACTTTAATTGCATTCGGACGAATTGTCCAAATTTTTATTCCTACATATATCCCAAATACTAATAGTGCAAGGCTTAGGAGAATATCTGCGTAAGTAACCAATTCTAACAATGGATAAGATTTTAGGAAATAATAATCTTCCACTAAGTAAGGAATGATAGAAACTAAATTAATTAATGGACTAAGAAATATTAGAGTTATACAAAAGAAAAGAAGCCAACCATGTACACCGATAAGCTGATCAGTTTTTTCATCATTTTTATTTTCTTCTTTAATAAATGATTCTGTATCAAAAATCTGTACATTTTCTTGTTCAAAAAAAGAGTTTATTATCTCGTTTACTACTTTGATTTTATCTTTACGAATCCAAAGATTTACAGGATGACCGATTGGTAATCCAAATACAGAACCCATAGAATTTTGATCGATCGAATATTCTATTTTGTTTTCATCCAGAAGTGATCGGATTGTTGATAGATCACTTGGATTTGATGGAATTGGAATTTTTGTTAACTGATCTTCTTTGAAAGAATCTTCTAGAGATGCACCACAATTGGGACATTTTTCTGTATCAGATTGTACGCTGGCACCGCAATCGGAACATTGATATTCTACTTCTTCAGATTCCATTTATCAACCCCTTTGTAAGTTGATGCAGATGAATAGAACTTAGATATTCACAATATAATAAGAATAATTTTAAAAGATTTATTCTTAGAATTTAAGGACTAATTTCAGTGTAATTACTTAGTTAGATGAATGTGTTTTAGCAAAAGAGACAAATGGGTTTGCACAAGTAAAATCATCCGCCACCAAACTTAAATGAAAAACCGATTCTTGAAAATGTATCGAAGTTTTTTACCGTATCGGGTGGACGTGAATCGTATCTTAAATTAAATTTGATAAAAAGATCCAGAATTTCTCCTGTATCAATTAGAAAAGCATTTTCTGAGAAAAGCTTGTAATCTTTTAAATTGGCAAAGCGGGGTTGATAGTAAGTCGTTGAAACGAATGATAGAAGTTTGTTCAATTGATATTTAAATGTTACATAACTTGTAAACCTGTGAAATGATGTTGTACGAGGATGAGTAGAATTTGTGTGTAAATCATATCGCTCTGTTTCGAACATGTAAGCTGTTCCGAGTCTGAATTTGAAGTGTTCTGTCTTTAGTATTCTAAAGCGAACACCACCTCCTAGAAGTTCACGGGCAAGCAACAATCTTTTTTTGTTGTTATCAAACTGTGTAAAAAATTCAATCTGCAGCAAGTTTCCTGTTGTAATCACATGACGCAGATGCGCAAAAATCTGATCTACAAATGCATTTCCATTTTCCCAGCCGTAACCGGCATCTGCAATAATAAAAGTGTAATCATCACCCCAATTATAATTTAATCTGCTGCCCAAGCTTATAATCTGAAAATCTGTATTACCAGTAGCTAATATTCCTTCAAGATCAATATAACCGGAAAATCCAACTGTATCTTCATCTTCTCTGAAACGTTCTGTATTTACCTGTGCAAAAATTGAACTGCAAAAAATTAAAGTGATGAACAATAGAAGTGTATTCATTTTTTTCTTTTAATGATTGATGGATAGTGAAATGTTAAAAAATAAGTTCAGTTATTATCTAACTGAACTTTAAATGATATGATTTTCTTACGGAAAATTAATTTGGATTATAATATTTCAGCGCTTGAGGCATCCATTGTCTCAAATTATTAATCCTTGTTTCACTAGATGGATGGGTACTGAGAAATTCTGGTGGTTCGCCCTCTTTCCCGGCTGCCATTCTTTCCCAAAATTCAGGAGCCTCTTGCGGATCATATCCGGCCATAGCCATAAAGATTAGTCCTAGATTATCAGCTTCTGTTTCGTGCGTTCTGCTATAGGGAAGCATGATTCCGACGGTAGTTCCTACTCCGTATACACCAAGCCAAAGAGCCTGTGTTTGTACGGGTTCATTTCTCATGGCAACCATTAAACCAACCGCGCCTGCTTGCTGCAATAATTGTTGACTCATTCTTTCATTTCCATGTTCTGCAAGCGCGTGCGCTATCTCATGTCCCATCACCACGGCAAGTCCAGCATCATCTTGAGTTACAGGCAGTATCCCAGTGTAGATAACAACTTTACCGCCCGGCATGCACCACGCATTTACCTGTTCACTTTCAACAAGATTGAATTCCCAATCATATCCCTCAAGTCTATCAGACATATTGTGATCAGCCATATACCTTTCAACTGCAAGTTGAATTCTTGATCCCACATCTCTAACCATTTGAACCAGCGTTCGATTATTGCTTGTAGGATTTTCTTGTAAGAATTGGTCATATTGCTGGAAGCTCATCCCCAGCATTTCACTATCAGGTATCATATTCAATTGTGATCGTCCGGTTAAGGGAACTGTGCTGCAGGAAATAAAAAGAGTGGATGATGTTATTATAGTAACCAAGATATATTTAACTAATATCATTATAAAATTTCCCTTTTATGGTAAGATTTTAATTTAAATATAGTAAAAAACTTACAATCATAAACTTTGTTATATTTGATAAAAAAACTTAAAAAATAGATGCAAATAGGTATTGTAGGACTGCCACAATCTGGCAAATCGACACTTTTTCAAACGATTACGAAAACTCATTTAGACGCTGCCTCAATGGCGAAGATTGAAACCCATCAATCTGTAATTAAAGTACCAGATGAACGGCTCGATAGGCTTACAGAAATATTTCAACCCAAGAAAAAAGTTAACGCTACAATTGAAGTCTTAGATGTAGTCGGTCTTCACAAAGGCGATTCAAACTCAACTAAGTTTACAGGAAATTTTTTAGCAAAAGTTAAAAACAATGATGCACTGATTCAGGTTGTAAGATTATTTAAAAATGAGGCGGTGCCGCATCCGGATGGACCTATAAATATGATGCGTGACGTAAATACTTTTGAATCTGAATTTATGCTTTCTGATATGGCTATTATTGAAAAGAGAATTGATCTTGTTAAAAAGCAAGTACAAAAAACACAAGCTGAAAATTTAAAACTTGAATTACCACTGCTGGAAAAATGTTTAGAATTCCTTCACAACGAAAAACCCCTTCGCGAAGCTCATCTACCAGATAATGAAATAAAAATTTTGAACTCATTTCAACTTCTTTCAATTAAACCAATGCTGATTGCACTTAACCTGGATGAAACGCAGGTAAAAGAAACTGAAAAATATCTTGATGAACTTACAAAGAAGAAACTTAGCAAGCATACAAAGGCTCTTTTCTTCTTTGGAAAAATTGAGCAAGAAATGTCTGAATTGTCAGACAAAGAATCGCAAGTATTTATGAAAGAATATGGTATAAGTGAATCTGCATTAAACAGCATCATCAGAGAGTCGTACGATTTGTTAGGACTTCAATCATTTTTTACTGTTGGTGAACCGGAATGTCATGCTTGGACGATATATAAAGGCGCTACTGCACAAGAGGCTGCAGGCGAAGTTCATACAGATTTTTATAAAAAATTTATTCGTGCAGAAGTTGTTAACTATGATGATTTTATGACTGCTGGTTCATTTGCAAAAGCAAAAGAGCTGGGAACGTGGCGTCTGGAGGGCAAGGAATATAAAGTGAGAGATGGTGATCTTTTAATTATTCGCCATAGTTAAAGGAATACACATGGCAAAGTCATTTCTAATTCTAACCATATTTTTAACTTCATTTTTAATAGTTAGCTGTTCGACAACAGATAAAACAATTACATCACTTCCGTACGACCCGCCCGGCGCAACGATAACAACTGATAAAGAAATAAGCCCACAATATTACAGAACAATATCATTTACAGGCACTGGCGTTTTTGCTAGTAATGAATTTGAAGGTGCACGATTAAATGATTTATATCAGGTAAATGACTCAACATATACTGCTGTAATTTTACCGGAGAATGCACCCATTAACAACTCGCCATGGTATTCATTTAAAATCTGGGCAAATAAAAAACAGGCAATCAATTTAAATCTTACTTATAAGGATGGAACGCATCGCTACAAACCAAAAATTAGCTACGACGGAGTCAATTGGCAGCAGTACGACACAATATATGTTATGGTCGATACCACAAATAACATGGCCACACTAAAACTAAATCTTTCCGAAGATACATTGTGGATTTCTGCACAGGAACTTGTGACATCCAAAACTTATAAAGAATGGTTGGATGCTTTATCACAATTTGATTTTGTTGATTACACAATTGCTGGTAAATCATCACTCGGCAAACCGATTTATAAAATGACCATTAAAGAAAATGAAAACAATAATTATCTTTTTATAATTGGAAGGAACCATCCACCAGAAGTAACAGGATATTTTGGATTGAAAAATTTTGTAGAAGCGATAGCAGAAGAATCTGAATTAGCTAGTGAGTTTAGAAAAAAGATCACTACAGTAGTTATTCCTTTTGTTAATCCTGATGGAGTTGATAAAGGCCACTGGAGGCACAACATCAACGGTGTGGATTTAAATAGAGATTGGATTCAATTCAATCAATCTGAGCCAAGAGTTGTAAAAAATGAAGTAGAAAAAATTTTAAGCAATAATAAAAGTAATATCATACTCTTTATTGATTTTCATTCAACTATAAAAGATATATTCTATACTTTTTCGATGGAAAGTTTAATGAAAGAGGATCTTTCAGAAGAAAGAAAAGAAAAAAGAACTTATGGTTATAATTTTATTAGTGTTTGGCTTCAAAATGTTCAAGAGAGGTTACCTGATTACCAAGTAAATATCATTGATTCACTGTCAAAATCAACTTCTCCAACATCCGATAGATGGATAATGCGTGAGTTTGATGTGCCCGGGTTTACTTATGAAGTCGGTGACAAAACAAACCGTGAACTAATAAAAAAAGTAGCTCAAACTGCCGCGGAAGAATTTATGAGAAGAAGCCCACTCTTAATCTCCCCCTGAGGGAGAGAAAAAGAGCGAAATAAGGCAAAACTAATTACTCTGATACATATGAACATCTCTCTGTGGAAATGGAATAGAGATTTTTTGCTCATCAAATTTTTTCTTTATCTGTTCGTGAACATTAAAATATACATCCCAGTAATCTGCTGTATTAACCCATGGACGAACGTTAAAGTTTACGCTGCTGTCTCCGAGCTCTGAAACTAAAATATCAGGTTTTGGATCTTTAAGTATTGTTGAATTGTTAGTCACTACTTCGTTAATTGCGGAACGAGCTTTATCAATATCATCACTATAGCTAATTCCAAAAACCATATCGACTCTTCTTTTATCTTTTTCTGTTAAGTTTGTAATATTGCTGCTTGTTAAAGTTGCGTTGGGAATGTATACAACTTTATTGTCCAAGGTTACTAATGTAGTTACAAATATTCCCACGGATTCCACAACACCCTCCGCGCCACCACCATCAATATAATCACCAACTTTCACTGGTTTGAAAATTATGAGCATCACTCCTGCAGCAAGGTTTGATAGGGATCCTTGCAATGCAAATCCAATTGCCAAACCCACAGCACCGATTACTGCAACAAACGATGCTGTTTGTATTCCAATCTGCGCTGCAGCAGAAATGATAACAAAAGTTATTAAGCCAATTTTTACTAAGCTTACAAGAAATTTTGATAGTGTTTCATCAACATCTTTTTTCTTTAATAATCTACCAACAAATTTTGATATTAATTTTGCAATCCAGATACCGATTATTATAGTTGCAATTGCACCAACCACTTGCAAGCCGTACTCAGCAGCAAGCGCTTGGAGTTGCTTAATTATATCTTCCATTTTCCCTCCAGAAAATAATTAATGATTAAAGTGTTTTGTAATTTTTTTAATAAAAAGAGTGGGTAATAAAAGAGGGCTAATTCAGCCCTCTAAAGGATTTCAAATTTATACTCAAATTAAACTTTAGGAGTATGTATTAAACTCACCGAACATACTGCTAATTATGGAGAAGAAAACTCCAAAGAAAACTATAAGAAGTACAATCATAATTGCATACCAAATAAGAGTAGCTATAGCCCAATTCTTTTTACTTGGTGGGGCACCATCTCCAAATGCCCATACAAATAACATAATTAGTCCGACTAATGGGAGAGCAGTAATTAGAATTGTTATAATCCATTCACCAACTGAAACATCGTTAGTTACAGTTCCCGGCAGGTTTTGCTGATCCATGTAGCCTCCTTTTATGTAGATGAATATTTTTGCAAAAAAGTAGACAGCAGATAAACTTATTTGCGTTTGAAATATAGTAATTATTTTATAATCATCCATAATAGCTGAAGCAGAAATTTTTATTCTGGCAACTATGAATTTGAATTACTTGAATCGATCCAAAAGATGAATTAATAATCATTCTTAAAAGTGGGAAATCAATTTTGCTCAGAGCCATTCATTTCCAAAATTGAAAATAAATCCAGTTAATTAGCCATTAAATCAACAATTTTGATGGTATAATAGTTGGGCTTTGCGTTAGTCAAAAATCCTCTGCTTTTTAAAACATAATGGAAGAAAAATGAATAGAAACAAAGTAACAATTGATGGAAACGAAGCAGCAGCCTATACTGCCTTTCATACAAATGAAGTAATAGCAATATATCCTATAACACCATCATCAAACATGGGTGAACATTGCGACGCCTGGTCTGCTGTTGGCAAAAAAAATATTTGGGGTTTAATTCCAACTGTAAGTGAACTGCAAAGTGAAGGTGGTGCATCCGGAAGTGTGCACGGGGCATTGCAGAGCGGTGCGTTAACAACTACCTTTACTGCATCACAAGGTTTGCTTTTAATGATTCCTAATATGTTCAAGATTGCGGGGGAACTGACTTCCACTGTATTTCATGTTTCTGCACGTTCGGTTGCTGCACATGCACTTTCTATTTTTGGTGATCATAGTGATGTAATGGCAACACGGCAAACAGGTTTTGCACTGTTGGCCTCTAACAATCCACAGGAAGTAATGGATTTTGCACTTATTGCTCAGGCTGCAACACTGAATTCAAGAATACCGTTTGTTCATTTCTTCGATGGTTTCCGCACATCGCACGATGTGATGAAAATTGAAGAGTTATCAACAGAGGATATGCATTCAATGGTAGATGATGAGCTGGTTATCGCACATAGAAAGCGAGCTTTAAGTCCTGATAACCCCGTTTTAAGAGGCACAGCACAAAACCCTGATGTTTTCTTCCAGGGAAGAGAAACTGTGAATCCATACTACATTGCCTGCCCCGGAATGGTTCAGGAACAGATGGATAAATTTGCAAAACTTGTTGGCAGGCAGTACAAATTATTTGATTACATTGGTGCCAAGGATGCAGAAAAAGTTATAATTATGATGGGTTCCGGTGCATCGGCTGCAGAGGAGACAGTTGATTATCTTGCTGCAAAAGGTGAAAAAGTTGGATTAGTTAAGGTTAGATTGTACAGACCATTTTCGATTGATCACTTCCTAAGTGCACTTCCTCAGTCTGTAAAATCAATTTCTGTTTTGGATAGAACAAAAGAACCCGGCGCACCCGGCGAACCACTTTATATGGATATAGTAAATGCAATTTCTGAAAAATTTGTTGCGGGCGAGCTAAAGATTAATTATCCGAAAATTGTCGGTGGTAGATACGGTTTGTCTTCAAAAGAATTTACACCTGCAATGGTAAAAGCTGTATTTGATAATCTGGATAGTGAAAAACCAAAAAATCATTTTACTGTTGGAATAAAAGAAGATGTAACTAACTCAAGTTTAGATTTTGATCCTGCGTTCTCAGTTGAAGCTGATGAGACATTCAGAGGAAAATTTTATGGACTGGGTGCCGATGGTACAGTAGGTGCAAATAAAAATTCAATTAAAATCATTGGTGAAGGAACAGATTATAACGCTCAGGGCTATTTTGTTTACGATTCAAAAAAATCTGGCTCGATGACTATCTCTCACTTACGTTTCGGTCCAAAAACGATCAAGTCTACTTACTTAATTAACAAAGCTAATTTTATCGCTTGTCATCAGCAGGTATTTTTAGAAAAGCTGGATATGCTTAAAGAAGCAATTGAAGGCGCAACATTTCTATTAAATACAAAAATTCCAAAAGAAGAAGTTTGGGATTCCCTTCCTGAAAAAGTTCAGAAAGATCTAATTGAAAAGAAGTTGAAGTTTTACATTATTGATGCATACAAAGTTGCTAATGAAACCGGAATGGGTGCAAGAATAAACACAATTATGCAAACCTGTTTCTTCGCAATATCAAACATATTTACCAAAGACAAAGCAATAGATTTAATAAAAGATTCTATTAAGAAAACCTACGGTGTAAAAGGTGATAAGATTGTTCAGATGAATTTTGATGCAGTTGATAAAACGCTTGCAAACCTGTTTGAGGTTGAAGTGCCTGGTAAAGTTACCAGCAAAATACAACTTCAGCCACCTGTGAGTGGTAATGCGCCCGATTTTGTAAAAGAAGTCACTGCAAAAATAATTGCCGGCGAAGGTGATGATTTGCCTGTAAGCAAGTTTCCGGTAGATGGAACTTTCCCTCTATCCACTACTAAATGGGAAAAAAGAAATATTGCATTGGAAGTTCCGGTTTGGGATCCTGAAGTATGTATTCAGTGTAATAAGTGTGTAGTAGTTTGTCCGCATGCAACAATCCGTGCAAAAGTGTACGATGAAAAACATTTAAAGGATATGCCGGATACATTTAAGCATACGAAATTCAGAGCAAAAGATTACGGCGATGATATGATTTATTCACTGCAGGTTGCTGTTGAAGATTGTACCGGCTGTGAGCTTTGTGTTGATGTTTGTCCTGCAAAGAATAAAAAAGAGACTCGATTAAAAGCAATAAATATGGCGGAGCAAATCCCATTGCGTGAAAAGGAAAGAGAAAATTGGGATTTCTTCCTTTCAATTCCAGAATTGGATAGAAGAGTTATAAATGTAGCAAAAGTTAAAGATTCTCAATTTCTTGAACCGCTCTTTGAATTTTCGGGAGCTTGCTCGGGATGCGGCGAAACACCTTATGTAAAGCTTGTAAGCCAATTGTTCGGTGATAGAACAATTGTTGCAAACGCTACAGGCTGTTCTTCAATTTATGGTGGAAATCTGCCAACAACTCCTTGGGCTACAGATAAAAATGGAAGAGGACCATCATGGTCTAACTCACTTTTTGAAGACAACGCAGAGTTTGGATTTGGATTCCGACTGGCAATTGACAAACATAATGCACAGGCAAAAGAGCTTCTGAAAAAATATTCCGATGACATAGGCACTACTTTAGTAGATGCATTGCTGAACACTCCGCAAAAAGATGAAGCAGAAATTTATGAGCAAAGAGAAAACGTTGAGCTATTGAAGAAAAAATTAAAGGATCTGCTGAAAGCCGAAAGCAACGGAAAAACTGGTGAATTAAATCACTTGTTAAGTATGGCAGATTATCTCGTTAAAAAATCCGTTTGGATTATGGGTGGTGATGGCTGGGCTTACGATATTGGCTACGGAGGTTTGGATCACGTACTGGCAACTGGGAAAAATGTAAATGTTCTAGTGCTTGATACTGAAGTGTATTCTAATACAGGCGGACAGTGCTCAAAAGCAACACCACGCGGAGCAGTTGCAAAATTTGCTGCTGCTGGTAAACCCGCCGCTAAAAAAGATCTTGGTTTAATGGCAATGAGCTACGGCAATGTGTATGTTGCAAAAGTAGCTATGGGCGCCAACGATCAGCATACGTTAAGAGCATTTCTAGAAGCAGAAGCTTACGATGGACCTTCATTAATTATTGCATACAGCCATTGCATTGCTCATGGAATTAACATGGGTAAAGGAATGAAAAATCAAAAAGCTGCTGTTGATTCAGGTTACTGGCAGCTTTACAGATTCAATCCTGAGTTAGCAGAAGAAGGCAAAAATCCGTTTAAGCTCGACTCAAAAGGATTAAAAATGCCTTTAAAGGATTATGCTTATATGGAAACACGATATAAGATGTTAACTAAATCGCATCCGAAAATTGCAGATCAATTAATTAAAGAAGCGCAGATAGATGTAACAACGAAGTGGAAAGAGTATGAAAGGCTTGCCTCTTGGGAACCAGAAAAAAGTGAAGAATAAATTTTGAAAATATAAAAAGGATTTTACAATGGATTTATCAACAGATTATCTAGGCTTAAAACTAAAATCACCTCTTGTTCCTTCTGCGGGACCTATTACCCAGGAGATATCAAGCATAAAGCAGATGGAAGATGCAGGAGCAGGTGCGGTTGTTCTTTATTCTTTATTTGAAGAGCAGCTTGAGCATGAATCTTTAGAGCTTCATCATCACACTGAAGTGCCTGGAGAAAGTTTTGCTGAGGCAACAAGTTATTTTCCTGAACCGTTCGAGTATAAAATGGGTCCAGAAGAATATCTCAAACACATCAGAAAAGCAAAGGAAACTGTTGATATGCCAATCATTGCAAGCCTTAACGGAAAATCTCTCGGTGGCTGGATTGATTACTCTAAACAGATAGAACAGGCTGGAGCTGATGCCCTTGAGCTGAATATCTACTTTATGGCCACAGACATTGAACAAAAAAGTGAAGAGCTTGAAAAAAAATATGCACACATTGTTAAAAGAGTTCGTTCTGAGATAAAAATTCCAATCGCAGTAAAAATGCATCCGTTTTTTAGTTCGGTTGCTCACATGGCAAAAGAATTGAATAAAGCTGGTGCAGATGGATTGGTTTTGTTTAACAGGTTTTATCAGCCGGATATAAATCTTGAAACGCTTGAAGTTGAACCAAATGTAATTTTAAGTACGCCGTTTGCAATGCGTCTTCCGCTTAGATGGATTGCAATTCTATACGGAAGAACAAATGCAGATCTTGCTGCAACCACAGGTATTTATACTGAAACGGATGTAATTAAAATGATAATGGTTGGTGCTAAAATTACACAAATGCTCTCCTGTCTCTTAAAGTATGGAATTGGACATATTGCCGAAGTTACATCAAAAATGAAATTGTGGATGGAAGAAAAAGAATACGAATCAGTGGAACAAATGCGCGGAAGTATGAGTTATATGAATGTTGATGATCCGGCAAAATTTGAACGCGCAAACTATACAAAGGTTTTGCACTCTTATAAATAGAGCTTTCATAGCCTCCTTAATCATTGCGGGCAGCCGGAATTACAGCCTTCTAACTTCAACCGGTTGTCTGCAATGGTATTTTGTTTCAAATCACACAATCCAATGTAATATTCATCAATTGAACTAATAAACCTATCTTTTGGTTTACTCATTAAAAAATTGTGATCATGATTTTATTCTTTACCATATTTTTTGCAGTTTACACAGCTCTAAACTACTATATCTTTATTAGAGGATGGCAGACACTTCAAACACTTCCTGCATTAAAGCCATTTTATATTGCTGCCTTTGTAATTGTTGTGTATGGATATGTGTTTGCAAAATTGCTTTATAAATTCTTACCACCGATAGTATATGATATTTGGCTGGGAGTTGGCGCTGTGTGGTTTGCATTCCTTGTTTATTTTATTCTGGTCCTTTTAGGAATGGATATTCTGCGTCTACTTGATTCTTTTTTTCACTTCCTACCAAAATCCATCTATAATAACTATGAACAAACAAAAAAGATTGCTGCAATCGTAATTATCGCCCTGGTAGGCATAATTGTGTTTTTAGGAAACCTAAATAAACGTGATATAACAATTACATCTATAAATGTTACACTTCCTAAGAGTGACGGTAAGATTAGCGACCTAAATGTTGTAATGGCTGCAGATTTACATCTCTCACCGATAGATGGTGAAAAACTCCTTTCTAAAATTGTTGATAAAATCAATTCTGTTGATCCCGATATAATTTTGTTTGCAGGAGATATTGTTGATGATAAGGCAGAAATATTAAAACCGCGAGGCATAGGTGAATCATTCAAACAGTTGAAACCAAAGTACGGTGTTTACGCAGTGAACGGTAACCATGAATTCATCAATGATGTTGAAACAAGTGTTAAATTTATGGAAGAATACGGAATGAAAGTCATCAGAGATAGCTATGAATTGGTAGACAGCAGTTTTTATATAGTCGGCAGGGAAGATGTTGTAATGGATCGGTTTACTGGAAAGAAAAGAAAAACATTGAATACTATCATCAGTACTATAAACTCTAGTCATCCAAAAATACTTTTAGATCACACACCTGTAAAACTGGAGCATGCGGAGCAAAATAAAATTGATTTACAATTTTCTGGACACACACACCACGGACAAATTTGGCCGGGTAATATTATTACAAATATGATCTATGAACTAAGCTGGGGTTATAAAAAGAAGGGCAACACACAATATTATGTTACTTCAGGTGCAGGAACGTGGGGTCCGCCCGTACGAACAGGCAGCAAATCTGAAATTGTTAATATTAAAATTACTTTCAAATAAAATTATTTTATTCAATCGTGCAACTATGCAGCGTATATAGCTAGGATATTTGCTTGACTGCAAGTTAACATGTTAAAACACGAAGGTCATTCCAAACTTAATATTATCAAAAGCCATCGGCGGTGCGCTTCTGAATGGCCAGTTCATTTTTTCCTGTCTTAATTCATATAAACCATAGCCTAAAGCGCTTTTCAAGATAAAAAACACAACAGGTCCCGCTTCGGGAGAGGATTTTAATATTTCTTTTATAAAAACATCCAGCAAACCATGTGCAGCAATTTCAATTATTCCACTACCTGCCCACTTCCAAAAAAGATGTCTTTCGTACACAATGGCTCTTTCGTAACTGGCTTCCAAAGTTAAAAGCCGTGTTGCTTGAATGTGAATTCCCATATCGATACTTGAACCAAAACGGAAAGTTTCATCATATAAATCTGCAACACGCATATCGTTTGTGTTTAATGAATCGTTTTTAAAATCTATATTTGTCCAATCTATGCTTGATGCATAAAAAGGAGTAACAGATGCATCCTTTCCGAGCTTGTAGCCGTAACCACTGGAACTTCCAAATCCTAAGCGCCAGTTATTTGTTTCGATATCTGAACTTTTTCCCGAGCCGCCACCAAGTTTTGTTGAGTTATAAGAAATGATAAAAAATTTATTTTTTCGTCTCTCAATGAAATTTGCAAACCTTGTTGTATTTTTGCTTGTGTAGCCTAGTTTTAGTTCTATCAAGTTGTTATTCGCAAATGGTGCTTCAACATCTTTCCTCTCTATGGTTGAAAATCCATACTTAAGTCCTATACTTGGTTTCTTTTTCCACCAATCAACCCAGTCGCCAACTTCTTCCCAATGCCATTTCCATTCTTCTGTTTCGGTTGTATCCTGTGAAGAAGCATAAAAAGGAAAAACTAAAAATATAATTGTAATAATTGCAGATGTGGTTTTAATCATTATTCCTCCGAAAACGAAAATTTATCGACTTATTTAAAATAATCTAACTGTGTATCCCAAACGAATATTTTTAAATAAACGGTCTATTATCTACTATTAAGACGGAAATAAAATACAAAAGGTTACTCAGCCCCATTAATTTTCCAGCGAATAATCTCATCCAAATAATGATGGAATTTTGCAGGCAGGTTTTTGTACTTAGAGTATAATTTCTGTTTAACTGTCTCAAAATCAGTTGAGTCGACATTTTTTATGTCTTTTTCTATGTTGGAAATAAAAGTAACAATTTTCACTTCCACTTTTTCCATAATTGATTTTTCATCTGTTCCGCTGATGATGGATACAGTTTTAGTCAGGTTGAAATCTGAATCGAAAAGAACTTTAAAGACAAGCCCGCGGAAATTTTCAGAAATCATTGTGCGGTTCATATTGCCAAGTTCTTTTGCGGTCTCCGTAATTGAAGAGTGTGAAAAACCTTTGATCCTTAACGATTCGAGAACGTGATCTTCAAAATTGTATTTAATTTCTTTCACAATTTCGCCTGGGAGGTCTGATAGCTGGATTAGTTTCCTGTTCTCCGAATTGGCAAAAATAATCGCCCGCTTAATTACTGACTGCAGTTCTCGTACATTGCCTTTCCAGTTGTAATCTATTAAAGCCTGAAGTACTGCTTTTGATAAATTTATATCAAAAGATTCCTCTCTCAGGAAGTGAACTGTTAAACTTTCAATATCTTCTTTTCTTTCTCTCAGTGGTGGAATTTCTAGTTTAAAAACATTCAAACGGTAGTATAAATCTTCCCTGAATTTTTTCTCTTTAACCAACTTCTCTAAATTTTTATTTGTTGCAGCAACTACTCGAACATTTACTTTGTGAGTATGTGAAGAGCCGACTTTTTCAATTTCTCCTGACTGCAGAACCCTAAGCAATTTTAGCTGAAAGTTCTCTGTCGTTTCACCAATTTCATCCAGAAAAATAGTCCCAGCATTAGCTGCTTCAAATCTTCCTTTTTTGTCGGCAGTTGCGCCGGTAAATGCACCGCGCACATGACCGAATAGTTCGCTTTCTAATAAATTTTCTGAAAGTGCTCCGCAGTTTACAGCTATAAAGTTATTTTGTTTTCTTCCGCTTAATTCGTGAACAGCCTTTGCAGCAAGTTCTTTGCCGGTTCCACTTTCTCCCGAAATTAAAATGGTTGCATCCGTTGGTGCAGCTTTTTTTATAAGCTCTATAACTTTTTTCATCACAGCCGTGCTTAAAATTAAGCCATGGAAGTTTTCAGCTTCGGACTTCGGTTCGATTTCAACTTCAGCACTGTCTTCTTTATTTTCTTTTAGTTTTTCAATATCAGCTTTAAGCAGTTTAATTTTATTTTCAAGTTCTGTTGAACCCCTGCCTCTTTTTTTAATCTCAGATTGTAGTCTAGACAGCTCACTTTCTTTTTTACCTAAAAGTGATTTTAATATTTCAGTCTCACTCAAAGCACCTTTGAGAATTTCTTTTCCTTCAATAAAGAATAAAATCATTTCTGATAAAAGAAGCGCGAGAAACGGTAAAACAAAAAAGGAAATCGCAATCTTGAAGTGTAAAAATGAATAGAGAACAAAGCTGAATATCAACACGATTAAAGTGAAAAGTAAATACTTTAAAAATATTTTTTTACCAAATGAATTTCTGAAATAAATAAAACCCAAAATTATTATTGAAAACATAACACCTGAGAGCAGGTAATAGTCTGAATTTATAAAACGGGTGTTGAGAAGATTATCAAGTGCAAATGCATGCAAAGCCATCCCCGGTAATTGGTTATCAAATGCAGTTTGCAATGTTGGTGCAATTTGAGAATCGCTTATGCCGATTAATACATATTTATCTTTTAATCTTTTTAATTCTTTGCTGTTTTGGTAAGCAAGTTCACTGAATTCTATAAAAGTATATTTTTCAAATTTTTCCCAAGAAGCAATAAAATTTACTGTAATTGTTTTTTGTTCAGTATTCACATCTGAAAGCTTGAAAGCAAAAGCTTTTTCTTCTATTCCGTTACTTTTTACAGAAAGAGGAATTTTGTAATCGTCATCTTTAATAAAATTTAAATGTCCAGACGGAAAATTATCATTTAACAGCTTTGGACTTGGATAGCTAAGTGAATCTGTGTAAAAATATTTTCCGCTTTCAACTATTCCCCCAGCAACTGAACTAAGAACGACTTTGCCCGATTTTTCAATTTCATTTTTTAACAGTTGATCGTAAACAGATTGTGTTACTAATCTTGAACTTAAAAATATTTCCAGCCCTGTTTTTTTTACTTCTAGTTTATTCAGCTGATTTATCAAAAGTGCATAAAAATTTCTTTTTATAGGCCATGGACCAATGCGGGCAATATCGTCTGCAGAAATATGTACTAATACGATATTTGTGTCAGGTATTTCTTCGCCTTTTATTTTAACAAACAGGTTGTTTAGCGTTTTATCAATTCCTCCTTTTATGCCGGGGAATAAAATAAGTAAGAGGTATACAACCAGTGCTGCTATTACCTGAATAATTGTTTTTTGTTTCAGTACCAAGATTTTAGGGTTTAATTTTTAAAATTCTTGGACTAAATATATAAAATTGCTGTGATGATTTTAGTTGGCCTTTTTCAGCTTATCGATGATTTTATTGTAATTCAGGTTAAAAAAATTTGTAATTTTATACCCACTATTTTGTCATTTCGGGAGTAAAAATTGAGACTATTAAAATTAACGACTATTGTAATCGCTTCAGCAATTATTTTCAGTGGCTGCATTCAGATTGAAACAAAATTATTTGTTAAAAAAGATGGCAGTGGAACAATAAAAGAAAAAGTTTTAATGAGTAAATCGTTTGTGAACATGCTTAAAGGGTTTGCTCAATCGTTTCAGGATTCTACATCAGAGGACGAATTTACATTATTTAAAGATGAAGAAATTAAAGCTGATGCAGAAAACTATGGCACAGATGTGAATTATGTTTCCCACGATTTCATATATGAAGATAATTGGGAAGGTTACACTGCAGTTTACTCATTCAGCGATGTTAGCAAAATAAAACTAACTCCTGATCCTGATGATAAAGTAGAGGTGGGAATGGAGGAAGATACAGAATCTGCTAAAGATTATTACTACTTTAGTATTATTAAAGGAGACATTGCTGAGCTTACAATTGATCGTCCTGAAATTGAACTGAATGAAAATGAATTGGAAGATAGTGAAGAGACAAACTCTGAAGACGTTGATAATGAAATAGGCGAAGAATTTTTAGAAATGATGAATGGAATGAGCATTAAAATCAATGTGGAAGTTGATGGAAATATATCAAATACAAATGCTAGCTATGTTGATGGTTCAGAGATTACCTTATTTCAGATGAATTTTAGTGAAATGATGAAGAATAAAGATGACTTTAAAGAATTTACCAACAAACAACCCGGTAGCTTGGAAGAGATGAAAGAATTCCTTCAAAAGTTTCCTTCTATGAAAATTGAAATTGAAAAGCCCGTAAAAATTAAATTCAATTAATCAAAAAAAACAGTGGAGAAAAAATGAAAACTATTCTATTTGCAATCTTATTTTTTGCTGCAATGCTCTATGCACAAACCGATGAAAGTAAATTAGGAAATGAATTAACATTAACAGAAAAAACAAAAATATCCGATATAATTTCTGATCCCGAAAGCTATATAGATCAAGTGGTGCTTGTTGAGGGCGAAGTTTTAGAAGTTTGCCCCCAAATGGGATGCTGGATGGAACTTAAATCCGATTCACAAAACGAAGATGCTGTAGAAGTAGAAAAAATAAAAGTGAAAGTGAAAGACGGAGATATTATTTTCCCGATGGAAGCAGTTGGACATAACGCTCTTGTTGAAGGAAAGGTTTATAAAATAGAACTAACACAGGAAGAAGCTGTTGGATATTATGAACATATTGCAGAAGAATCGGGAAAAGATTTTGATCCTGCTTCAGTAACCGGACCTGTTACTTTGTACCAGATTAAAGGTCTGGGGGCTGAAATTCATCCAAAAGATGGATAGAAAATTTAGTGGTAAAGAAAAAAGCCGTCCTTTTTTAAGGGACGGCTTTTTTTATAAGGAGGCTATGAAAACCAAATTATTACTTCAACAAAGTCATTTTCTTTGTGTCTGTGAAATTACCTGCGGTCATTTTATATAAATAAATACCACTTGGTAAGCCTGCTGCACTAAATGATAAGTTATGATTGCCTGCAGGCATGTTTTCTTCGATGAGAGTCTCAACTATTTCACCAGTGATTGTATAAATGGTAATTTTTATTTGAGAAGCTTCAGGAATTGAAAAGTTTATAGTTGTACTTGGATTAAAAGGATTAGGATAATTTTGTTCTAATTGAAATTCAGAAGGAATAGTCTCATTTATTCCAACATCATTAATTCCATTAGTATGAATACCCATTGCATATCCTGAAGCCCAAGTAACGTCCTCAGTTGTATGGCAACGTAAACAAACAAAGTCTAGAGTAACTTGTGCAAGTCCATTACCATCAAGGACTACCAAATTTGTGGACGTATCAAACATTGCTGTGTAATCAACAGCACTCGTATTTATACCCATTATATGCGTTTTAACATCCCCTCTTCTGCCATTACCAACAACCATTCCTACAGCAGATTTGCTAGCAGGAGGCATATGGCAATCAACACAATCTATATTTTTGGGTTGGCCGTTAAGAAGAATTTCCATACCGGAATGGCAATCCTGACAGGTCATTTTAATTCCTTCCTCTGGTGTAGCATCGGGGTATCTTAAAGGAACGTGAGAATCATGGCATGAGGCACAGGTTAAATCGGGCATGTTTCCGTCACCGTGTTTAGATGCTCTCATTTCATTAATCTGTTCGTGATGTCTAATATATCCACCACTTGATGGAATTGCATTTGTGATTCCTCCGCGTTGATGACAATCACCACAGCGTGTTATTTCAAGATCTGTACCAGTTATAGGTGGTGAAACAGAAGGATTTGAAGCATGATCACTGCCTGGACCATGACAACCTTCACATCTAATACCTGGCTCACTAAAAGTACCTAAACTATCAGCTGGTACGCCATTCCAGGAACCAACTTCACTTGGACCTGTAGTATGGCATTTAAAGCAACCATAATTGTATTTTTTGTCTTCACCAAAATGATAAGGAACCCAACCTTGAGTTTCAAGATTGTATTGTACTTCTTGAGTAGCGGTAAAGACTCGTCCATCTGGTTTTACAAATCTAGCTTTCCAACCATAACCACCAATCATCCAGCTATAATCTCCCCAGGAAGTTCCTGGAGGAGGATCTGGAACACCAGGGCTTGTATTTGGAGGGAAAGTTGGTGGTCCGCCAGTAACTTCATTAAGCTTGTATGGGTGACCAGAGGTCATATATTCAGTCCATATGTTGTACCCTGTATTTGGATTAACATTGTTGTGGCAATTCATACATTGATCTGAACCAACGTAAGTTTGTGGAAATACTAATATTCCGCCCACAATGAGAACTAAAATAATATGTAACAGTTTTTTCATTATTTCTCCTAATATTTTTTGAGAAATGGAATTTACTCACTCAAAAATTAGTATTATTTGCTATTAGTGTAAAATTAAGAATGATGAAATGTTTTTCATATTTCAGCATTTTTGTTGTGTACAAGAGCTCATTTTCCTTTATTTGATAAGAAAAAATAAGTTTTACTGATGGAAATATTAATTGCAGAAGATGAACATCAAATTGCAGATCCTTTGAGGAAGCATTTTCTTGAAGAGGGACATCATGCTATGGTTGCTTCTGATGGACAACAGGCTTTGGAATTACTAGCAAAAGTACAATTTGATGTTATCATTCTAGACTGGAAAATGCCGAAAGTCAGTGGGTTTGAAGTATGCAAAAAAATAAGAGAAAACGGAGACCAAACACCCATATTGCTTTTGACAGCACTTACAGATGTATCTAACAAAATAGATGCTTTGAATGCAGGGGCAGATGACTATATCACAAAGCCTTTTTCTTTCGATGAACTTTACGCACGTGTTAAAGCTATTAAAAGAAGGTTTAATGTTGAAAGAGAAGTTTTGGAGTATGACAACATTACACTCAACTTAATTAAAAGAAGTGTTGAACTACACTCTGGGAATGCAATAAACCTCACAGAAAAAGAGTTTGATTTATTAAAATATTTTATTTTGAATAAAGGTTCTATTTTAGATAAGGAACAATTGTGTAAAAACGTTTGGGGACTCGGATTCACACCTAAAACAAATATCTGCGAAGTGACCGTAAAAAATCTTCGAAAAAAATTAGAAGAAATTTCTGGCAAAAAATATATAAACACTATTTATGGCGAAGGTTATATTTTAATTGATGATTAAACTGAAGAAACCCTTTCTAACAGATACTGTTAAACGATTTGTTTTTTGGAACGCACTCATCTTTTTAGCTATTCTTATTCTCTTTAATATATTTTTGTTTGTTGTTATCAATTTCATTCTACACGAAAGTATTGACATACGACTTAAGCATGAAATTGAAAATGTAGTTGCTTCACTCGAAATTACTGATAGTGCAATAACTATCATTGATTTTTCAGAATTCAATGAGCCTGATCTTTCCGATATAACTGAAACGCCGTACTTTTTGCAGATTTATGATGAATCCGGCGAAGTTTTAATAAGTAGTAAAAACATAGAATTGTATAGAACAATTCCGATTGATACATTATTTCTTGTTGATGATTATACATTTTTGGATTTTGAATTTGGAAATGATGATTTAAGAATTGGTTACTTTCCTCTATATGATTCTGCAGGAACTAAAGCGGCTACTCTTCAGATTGCAACATTTGAAAAACAATTTAAATCAATTTTTTCTAATCTTATTATTTTCAACCTTTTCAGCATACCTGTAATAATTTTAATAATTGTTATTGCAAGTATCATTCTTGCTAAGAAAAGTTTTTCACCTATCAATAAAATCATTTCTATTGCGGATAACATTTCGGCAAAAAATCTTGAAGAAAGAATTGAATACAAAGCAAAGTCAAACGATGAACTGGGAAGACTAAGAGACACTTTAAATAAGTTGTTCGAACGAATTGAAACTTACATCGATCAGCTTTCACAATTTACAGATCACGCATCGCATCAATTAATGAATCCGCTTACAGCAATTAAAGCTGAGCTTGAATATATTCTTAAGAGAAAACGAACTGAAAAAGAATACGAAGAAACATTAAACAAACTGCTGCTTCAAACGGATCGGATGATTAAAATTGTAAAAACCTTGCTGATAATTTCAAAACAGGAACGAAAAGATAAAAAGAATCAACAAATATTTAATCTAACAAATTTGATAAAAGAAAAAGTAAAGCCTGAATTTGTAAAATACGATGTGAATTATTCGCTTGAGGAAGGAATTTATTTAAAGGGCGACTCTGATAAATTCTTTATTGCTATAGTAAACCTAATTGATAACGCACTTAAATATTCTGATAATTCACCTGTAGATGTAAGTATATCCATAGGCGATGATGCTACAGTTGTTAAAATATCAGATACTGGCATCGGAATATCAGACACTGAAAAATTAAAAGTTTTCGACAGGTTTTACCGTACAGAAAATTCTGAGAGACTCGGTATCGGTGGATATGGACTGGGTTTGAGTCTTGCACAATCAATTGTTGAAGATATGGGGAGCAGAATCTTAATTTTTGATAATAATCCGAAAGGAACAGTAATCACAATAGAACTTCAAATTATTACGCTTGACTAAATAATACGTACGTCTCATTTTTACCATTCAATGTTAAGACCCTTATTGTTAAATTTGTAATCCAATTATGGACGAAAACAAAATTGAAAAACAGACATTTACTTATCCTCTTCTCTTCAAGCTGCTATTTAAATATGGTAACGCGGTTGCCTCATTATTTTTAGTGATATATTCAGTACCATTGGTTATCC
>JABDPB010000042.1 GCA_013042995.1 Ignavibacteriaceae bacterium
TAGGATCAATTGCAGCTTCGTAACCATCACCACCTAAAGTTTTTACCCAATCGGAATTCATTATTCCTTCGTTGTTTATTGTTTGTGAGGGAACGCCCATACTGTTGTTATCTTGAGTTCCTCCGTAAACCCAATAAAATGGTTCTGAGTTATCAACACTAACTCTATAAAACTGTGTGATTGGTAAATTATCTTTAAAGATATAAGTTATTCCCCCGTCGAAAGTTTCATAAACACCGCCATCACCACCAATTAAGTAATGATCTGTGTTATCAGGATTTATCCAAAATGCATGATCATCAACATGTCTTCCTTTTGTGCTCAAGTTTGAAAAAGTTTTTCCACCATCTTTAGAAACTTTAGAATAAGTATCGAGCGAATAAATTGTATTTACATCAGTTGGATCGCAGAATAATTCACTGTAGTACTGTGCGCTGCTTGTAACATAGTTGTTTGTCTTTTCCCATGAAGCACCTCTGTTTGTACTTCGATAAAAACCACCAGCATCACCTGCAGCTTCTATTATTGCAAAAACATAATCGGGATTAACAGGTGAAATTGCCAAACCAATTCTTCCCACATCACCGGATGGTAATCCTGATGAAAGCCTATTCCAAGTAGCCCCTGCATTTGTTGATTTATAAATCGCTCCCTCCGGTCCTCCGTTGATCAATGTCCAAACGTGTCTTCTTCTTTGGTAAGATGCAGCGTAAAGAACATCAGGATTTCTGTGGTCCATTACCACATCTGTAACTCCGGTATTTTCACTTATGTAAAGAACCGAATCCCATGTAGCACCATAGTCTGTAGATTTATAAAGACCTCGGTCACCTCCGGGTCCCCACAACGGACCTTGCGCAGCAACATAAATTACTTTTGAATCTCTTGGATCAATTAAAATTTTACCAATATGTTCCGATTTCTTCAATCCGATATACGTAAAACTTTGTCCACCGTCTTCCGATCTGTAAATTCCATCTCCCCACGAAACAGAACGCTGGCTGTTGTTTTCACCTGTTCCAACATAAAGAACGTGCGGATTGTTTGGGTCGAGTGTTACACAACCTATGGAAAATGAACCGTAGCTGTCGAAAATCGGATCCCATGTTGTGCCAGAGTTTGTAGTCTTCCAAACATTACCGCAAGCTACTGCAACGTAAAATTCGTGTATGTTATTTGGATTGACAGCAAAATCAGTTACTCTTCCGGATGTAACGGCAGGGCCGAGCAATCTAAATTTTAATCCGCTAAAGGTCGCAGATTTATAAAGGTCTTTATCATCTTCACTGTTTTGCGAAAAGAGAAACGCAAAAGAAAAAACCAACAAGATAAGTGTGAGCAGTAGTCTTTTAATCATTTTAACACCTGATAAGTATTTGAAAAATTTTTAGGAGTGAATTTAGTGGAAATCTGAAAAACCATAATAAAATTTATAGAAAGGGAAGTAGTTATTCAATTATATTTTGATGGGTGGATATTACTATCTTTAAGTCAAACATTTAACAATAAAGGAGAAATATGCAAATTAAGGATTCAACATTTCTAATTACCGGCGGAAGTGCGGGAATTGGTAAAGCGACGGCCAAGTTAATAATTGAAAATGGGGGAAAGGTTGCAATAACTGGTAGAAATAAATCACGACTGGAAAATGCTGCTAAAGAAATAGGAGCTTTTCCAATAAATGCAGATACTTCAATTAAAGAAGATATCGAAAGAACATTTTCAGAATTTAATCAAGAATTTAGCAAACTTGATTGTTTAATAAACAACGCTGGTATTGGTGGTAAGTGGAGTGAAGTATTCGAACTTGACTTGGAGGATTTCCAAAAAGTATATTCTGTAAATGTTTTTGGTGCTGCAATGATGGCAAAATATGCCTCAAATATATTTAAGAAATACAACTATGGTAATATTATTAATATTTCTTCTACTGCTGGTATTAAAGGATTTGCACACGGATCAGTTTACGCTTCTTCGAAATTTGCTTTAAGGGGAATGACGCAATGCTGGCAGGCAGAACTTAGAAAGTACAATGTAAGGGTGATTCTAATTAATCCTAGTGAAGTTGTTACTTCATTCGGAACATCCGATGGAAATCAAAAACCGGAAGTACAAAACAAGCTGCGTGCGATTGAAATTGCACATACAATTGTTTCCACCCTTGAAATGGATAACAGGGGATTTATTCCCGAAACAACAGTTTGGGCTACAAATCCATTCTAGTATTTTAAGTAAAAGAAACGGCTTCGGTTTAACTTCCGCCCACAATTTGTCCCATGTTAAACCGAAGTCCACCCATTATTCCAAATGCAGTAAAATTTGTTCCAAATTCGTAAAGTGTGTAGTTCAAACCTAACGTAATTGAAATAAGTCTGGAAGCCTGGTAAAATCCGGCAAGTGTTCCTCTGATAAAGACATCAGAACCACTTTCTTCAAATTCGCCTTCTGTCCAATCCCAGAAATATGGACCTATTTCAAAAATAAAAAACGGAACAATCATTCCTGGTTGGTATGGTTTTACATCAGATATGTCTTCTCTGAAGCCAGTTACCGATTGCCAGCTTGGTGCTGAGGGACCAAAATGCAAACTAAGACACACGTTTGTTTTGCCTAAGGAAATATCTGTTTGTTCTTCGTACTCGAACTGTCTGGTTTTAAAGAAATCGTATTGAACATTTCCGCTCCAGGCGTTTCTTCCAAAAGATACACCAACAGCCATAAAACGGAATAATTGGTAGCGTGCATCAATACCGATATAGTATCCTGTAGAAAAGTTATATGTTTCTACCTCATCACCACCGGGAAAGAGTGGTCCGCCTAAAACGCTAACCTCAACTTTATCCCAAAATTCTAGTTCCTGTGCTTGTATAGTAAAGATAGTTACACAGAGTAGAAAAGGAATCAATAATTTCTTCATAGCTAGCCTCCTATATTATGTTAGTTTTGTTTGAAGTTGCTTTTACTAAAATAAAAAATATTAATAAAATGTAAATAATTGCTCAGGATAAATATTCATTTATATAAACAATTTTTATGGAATTGAAGGTGAAGGTTTTACTTTTCTTCTAGTTTCGTTTTTATCTATTTCATTTTGATCAATTAATTCTTGCTGCAATTCGTTGGAATCAATTTCATCAATAAACCAAAATCTTGTATTGTTGAATTCGGGTGGAAGTTCTCCAATGCTCCATCGAGGGTAGGTTGTTTCTAAAAAGTAATATTTTTTTCCGTTGGCTGTTAAGAATTCCCCCCGACCGCTAAACTTTACTCCAAGCATTGCATGTTTATATTTATAGCTCCAAAGCATTGCACAATCAACACTCATCTTTTCTAAAATTACATAAAGTAAAATTGCTTTTGAATCGCAGTCACCGTATCGGTAGGCGAGTGTACCAAGCGGTGGAAAAAGATCTAGCACACCGCCTGGTCGCTCGTATGGAATATTTTGAACAAATGTAACTACGAAATAAACTTTATCCTTTGCTCCGAATTTTTCTTCTTTAAATATTTTATTGAATCCCTGCATGACATTTTTTAATTGTGGAAGCGAATTGTTAAAAACTCTCCGATAAACCTCGGCCCAGACAATTCGTGCTTCGGTGATAGGATCGGGATAACGGCTTTGCAATCCTAAATCTCTGTAGCTCATTTCAGCTAGCGCTTCAATGTAATCCATTGCCACTTTTACTTCCCGTTCAAGCAAACGTAAATTTAAATCAAATTTTCTTCTGCGAAGACTATTGTCTACAAATCTCCATGAAAAAGACGCGTTAATCACATTTTCATTTGTCAGGGAATCAACTTCAATGTTGTATTCTCTTTTTTCAGTTTTGGAAAAATCAACTTCTGGTAATTTAATTGAGATAATAATTAGGATTATGATCACGAAGAAAATGAGAAAAAGGGCAGCACATCCAAAAAAAGTTTTTTTGTAGCAGCCTGATTTTTTACTACTGCTGTATTGAGGCATAATTTTTATCAACCAATATCAATTAAAGAAACAGGTGGAAACGGAATAAGAGAATCGAGCACAGTCACAATCCCTGGCTGAAGCAAAAGTGCAATTGAAACAATTATTATTCCCAGCAAAACACCGACGGCAGTATTGTTTTTCTTTATTTCACCAAGCTCATCCAAATCTTTTGTTAGCCACATAAAAATCTGGAGAGCAAAATAAATGGCCGTAAAAGCAATTAGCCCGCCCAGAATAATATGTCCAATCATAATTAAAGCCGATTCAATATAAGTTGACATGTTTGCATCAGGGTTACGAAGTGTGTTTGCAAAAACTGTGATCGCTGAATCAATCGACTGCTTAACTACAAGAATGAGTGCAAGCACGATTGATCCGTTTAGGATTGCAACTGAAACATTGTTCTGCTTTAGCTCTTCTGTTTCATTTATTCCGCTAATAAGTTTTCTAAAAATTTTTGAAGCGAAGTAAATCAAGAAAACGCCAACTACTAATGAAAGCGCTATTTGAACAATGCCCGTAATTAAAAGAATTAAATTCATTATGCCCTCAGAAAAATATTCTTATAAATCTTATTCAAAAAAATAATATAAATTGGTTTTATATGTAATTTATTTCAGTTTAAATTTAGAATGTTTAATTATGTTAAAATGATGAATAAACTTTTCACAAAAATTAAAACTATGGTCAGAATTTTTTCTACTATTATTCTGATTATAACATTTATCTATTCATGCGCAGCAAGTGAAGATATGAGTTATCAGCGTGGAATGCAGAGTATGGAAGATGGGAGATATCTTACTGCAAAAAGCTACTTTGATGATGCGCTAGTTCAAAATCCAGCTAGTCCGGAACTTTACTTCCAGCGAGGGAATGCGAAACTGATGATGGAGGATTACCACAGTGCAATTGATGATTATTCGAGGTCAATTGTTTTAGATAGTTCCAGCGCTAAATATTTTATTAACCGTGGGCTGGCACACATTTCACTAACTAACTACAACGATGCACTCTTCGATTACAACGAAGCGCTAAAAACTGATTCAAACGATGCACAAATTTATTTTGACCGTGCTTATGCTTATGAAATGCTTACTGAGTACGATACTGCTTTGAGTGACTATTCAACAGCAATAAGTTTTGATTCAACAAAATCAAAATATTTTGTTAATAGGGGCAACCTTAACAGCTTTCTAGGAAAATCCGGTGAAGCCATTTCAGATTTTACAAAAGCGATCCTGCTAAATCCTGATGATAAAATTGCGTATCAAGGCAGGGGCGATGAATATGCAATGATGGGAGAATATGAAGATGCCATTCATGATTTTTCTAAAGCTATTGAGTTTGAGCTCGAAGATATGAACGTTTATTATGCACGAGCTGAGGCAAAGCTTGGGATGGAAGAATTTTTAAGTGCTGCAGTTGATTACACTATTATTATCTCAATGGATTCATCCGATGCAACAGCATACTACAACCGAGGAATTTGCTACGCCAATTTGGATTTAAAAAATAGTGCGTGTGCAGATTTTGTGAAAGCGGGCGAACTTGGCTTGTTCGAAGCTTATGAAATTTTAAAGGAATACTGCAAAGCAGAAAATGAAAAAGGCAAAAAGAAAAAATGATTTTAGAAATAATTTTAATTTCTTTTGGATTAGTAATTGCAATTGTCGGTTTAATCGGATGCATCGTTCCCGGAATTCCGGGTCCGCCGCTTAACCTTGTTTCGCTTGTTCTTTTGGAAATTTCAACCGGCGGAACTTACTCATTGAGCTTTTACATTATTTGGGGATTAATTACCATTGCAACTATTGTTTTAGATTATGTCTTTCCAGTTTTTAGTGCTAAAAAATTTAAAGCCAGCAACTACGGAATTTGGGGCTCTGTAATTGGAATGATTTTAGGAATAATTTTCTTCCCACCTTTCGGAATGGTTCTCGGTTTACTGGTTGGCGCTATTGTAGGTGAACTTGTAGCAGGCAAAAAAGGTATTGAAGCTACAAAAGTTGGGCTTGTAACTTTTTTCAGCAGTATGCTTATGATTGTTTTCAAATTTGCGGTTTCTGCAATGATGACCTACTATTTTATTAAAGCTGCTATTGATTATTTGCTTTAAATGGATTTTATTTTTTGACTCCTATAAGTAATAGCTTATCGAAAACAATACTTGCTTCTAACAAATTAATTTTGCATATTATTTGTGAAATTCTACCCCGACGGAGAAACGTAAAGATTACGGTTCTCATTATTTGCTTCCAGAATATTGTGCTTCCCCAAAAGGTGTAGAGCAAAGTGAAATCAATTTTTCATTTCACTTTATTAGGAGGGTGCTAATATGGAAGGTTCTAACTCATCAATATTTTTTGTAAAACAAAACACTCCCAACCCATTTAAAGAAATAACAAAGATAAAGTATCACCTTCAAGAAAAGTCAAAAGTCAAGTTGACTATTTATAACTCTCAGAATAAAAAAGTAAAGATAATTGTTAACAAACTTCAACAACCAGGCACGTATAGTATTAATCTTGACGGAAAGCAG
Organism: Ignavibacteriaceae bacterium; assembly: GCA_013042995.1. Lineage (GTDB taxonomy): Bacteria > Bacteroidota > Ignavibacteria > Ignavibacteriales > Ignavibacteriaceae > IGN2. The sequence continues at coordinate 6,513 of JABDPB010000042.1, forward strand.
CTATTTGAAAATTGATATTACTATCAATTGAAAGTAACCAAGCCGCCTCTAGGCGTAAGAGTGTTATTTAATGATATGAAGAGAATGTGGCATCTTAGATAAATTGGAAGTAGAAATTTTTTCAACATAAGAGATATTATCAAAAAAATAATTTTATAAATATTAAAATGCTAGTGAGTGAAGAAATGAAAGCACATTATCAAAAAAACATTAAAATCCCTAAGCTCATAAAAATATTTTTTTTAATTCTGTTGGCATCGCTTATTTCTCTGACCTGTAGTGACGACGAACCGGTATCACTAGCATATGTTGAAGAAGACCTGGTATCTAGATTTAAACTCGAAACTTTAGGTTCAATTCCGTATCCTGCTGATAATCCACCGCGATACGAAAGAATTGCGTTAGGCAGATTACTTTTTTATGATCCAATATTAAGTGGAGAGAAAGATGTTTCTTGTGGTACCTGCCATCACCCAGATTTTGGATTTGCAGATGGCAGACAATTACCTGTAGGAACAAGTGGTGTTGGATTAGGACCAAACAGAATTTTAACAAGTTCATCAATTTCTGGTCTACCAATTGATTTCACACCTAGAAATGCACCCACTATATATAATACGGCTTATAACTTAGATGAATTTGGAATTCCATCTCATAATGGAATTCAATTTTGGGATGGAAGGATAAATAGCATTGAAAAGCAGGCTTCAAAACCTATTGGTTCTAGAGTTGAAATGAGAGGTGACGCTTATCCTGGCAGTGATGAACAAGCTGCTGCTGTAGCACTCGACAGCGTAATTAATAGATTGCGAAAGATAGATGAGTATGTAGTTAGGTTTCGAGTGGCTTTTCCTTTAGAATCAGGAGAATGGAACGCTGGAATACGTGAACATGTTATTGATTCTTCAACTTATGTTCGTGCGATTGGTTCTTTTGAACGAGAAATTGTCGCGATTAATTCTCCTTATGATAGATTTGTTTATGGAGAAAACGATGCACTTAATAAGATTCAGAAAAAAGGATTGGAATTATTTTATACAAAAGCTAAATGTTTCACTTGTCATAGCGGACCGATGTTTAGTGATTTTAGCTTTGTGTTGCAGGGAGTTCCGCAGGAAGGCCCTGGAAAAGAAATTATTCCTGGCGATGATACTGGTAGGGAAGAACATACCAAGAATCCAGTGGACAGGTACAAATTTAGAACAGCATCATTGCGAAATATTGAATTAACTGCACCATATATGCACGATGGCGTGTTTGCTACACTTTATGAGGTAGTAAAATTTTATAATGATGGTTGTATTCCTCGCCATCCTCAGATCTCAGATGAAATGATGGGGCCTAAATTAATAGAACCACTAGAATTAACAGAAGATGAAATTATAGCTATCGTTGAGTTTATGAAAGCTTTAACTGATGAAGGCACTCGATTACAACATTATTTGCTAACTGTTCCAGAAGCAGTACCAAGTGGTTTAATGCCTGTATTTGGTTGGCGCGGTGCAGGGATCGGAAGAATAAAATGATTTGAAGTATTAATAAATTAGTACTTGGAACCTATTTTTTGGAATTAACTTAACATAGAGAGCATTTACCAAAAGATGTTTGCATTGAATATTTTAATAGTATTCTAGGTAGGAGAATTAGGAAATTTGTTTTAAATATGTAAGTATGATAACCATATTGGCAAAAGCACTTAAACTAAAAATGCCATCCCAATTTTATGAGATGGCATTTTCGTTTGTGTAACTTTATAAAATTATTTAAGAACTGTTCCTATTTTTTCTTTCTTTGCAAGAAGTTCTTCTTCTGTTTCTACTCGCTCGGGATCTTTAATTACTGCTTCGCTCGGACAAACAGCTACACACTGAGGTTCATCGTAAAAACCAATACACTCGGTGCATTTATCATAAGCAATGTAAGTATGCTCATCGCTTACAGCCGGATGTTCTTCACCATGCAGTTCCCAGGATTCTCCAGCCGGATAGATTGCATTATTAGGACATTCAATTTCACAAGCATTGCAGTCAATGCATTCATCTGTTATAAGGTAAGCCATTTTTTTGTTCCTATATTTTTTATGATCAACAATAAGAGTAAATCACGAGACAAAAACTATGCCCGTATTCGTTCCTTTTTTATTAACTATTTGTTGATCTATTGATGAGAATAAGCAAAAAGTTTGCTCATGATTGTTGGATTTTCGACCTATCTTCTCAAAAATGAAAAAATCACTTCTATAAAATGATTACCTGTGTCTGAAATAACAGACTAGCAGTAAGAATTTTGGACTTACTTATTATAATCCTGTGGCAGCGGTACGTTTCTATCTCTGTGCTCAATTATGCTCATTATATTACGGAAGCGTGGTACGAACGGAACATAAAGCCCCACAACCTTCACTTTGTATGTGAATCCATTTCGAAACATAATATACAGATCGTCCGCATTTTCTTTATTATGGTAGTAATTGTTTTCGTTCAGGAAGACTTCGTTTTCTGTAAAGATAAAGTATTTTCCTCTTTCACCGGTCCATCTTTCCTTATTTATTACGGTTATAACTTCTTCGGTTTCAGTCAGGAAAGGTTCAAAAAACAAAAATCCAAACAGCAGAATGCATAGGATAATTATTACCCCAAAGAAAATTGAGAGCCTTAGCATATAACTGCTAATCATTATGTTTCCTCCCTTCTGCAACCAATGTTATTTTTAAATACATCTTTTTAACTTTTTAAATAAAAGAAATACAAACCACCGCCATTATTGCACTTAATTTTGTTCCATTTTGATATTGGTAAAATTTGAAAATATTGAGCTATATTTATTGGTAGTTATTCAATTATTAAGGAAATATTACAGGTAGATGATACATAATTCCCACCTTTCGCTCTTTTTGATTCTTCTAATAATTACAGCTTTGGGTTGCGTTAAAAAGGAAGAAGAACAGACAAAAACCCAAATCAATTATTTAAAAGCGTATGATATTCCGGTAAGTGAACCATCGGCTTTAGATTTAACTTTTAGAGAAAAAGGATTCTGGACGGTTAGTGATAACAACAACACCGTTTACAAGCTTGATAACTGGGGTAAAATTGTGAAGAGCTTTGAAGTTGAAGGAACTGACCTTGAAGGCATTTCCATTTTAGATGAAAATAAACTCGCTGTTGTCTTCGAAAGAGAAAGAGAAATTGTAATTGTGGATACTTCAGGCGTTGAATTAAAAAGAATAAAAGTTGATTTAGCAGGTGAATTAAATCACGGACTTGAAGGGATAACTTACGATACTGAAAGCAAAAGGTTTTTTGTGTTGAATGAAAAAATACCGTGTCTGCTTTTCTCTTTCGATGAAAATTTAAATGAACTTAGCCGGGACACCCTAAATTATATAAAAGATGCTTCTGGAATTCACTTTGATGCAAGAGATAAATCACTCTGGATACTAAGCGATGAAAGCCAGTGCATTACAAAATGTGATTTAAGGGGCAATCCAATCCAAACTTATTATATAACCGTTAACCAGCCGGAAGGATTAACAATAGACTCAGAAGGTAATAAGATGTACGTTGTTTCGGATATAAATGATGCACTTTATGTTTTTAGTTTGGAATAAATCTCAAGTTGCTTCAGTTTTTCCCTTAAGCATTTTCCAAATTGTTAGAAGTATAATTTGAAGATCTAAAGTGAATGACCAGTTTTCAATATACCAAATATCGTATTCGATTCTTTTTTTAGTACGCTTTGTGTTTTCTTCTTCATCTGGAACATCACCTCTTAAGCCATGAATTTGCGCCCAGCCGGTAATACCTGGTTTAACATTGTGCCTTAGACGAATTTCATCTACTATTTTTCCATACATATCGTTGTAGGAAACAGCGTGCGGACGTGGACCGACTACGGACATCTCCCCCTTTAAAACATTTATAAATTG